>NZ_JCACER010000095.1:0-17373 GCF_059502445.1 Kumtagia sp. | reverse complement strand
CTGCCAATCTCCCCCCTTGCGGGGGAGATGTCCGGCAGGACAGAGGGGGGTGCGAAGGAGCACCGATACCTCCGATACGGCTGGACGAGGAACGCTGCGGACGCTTCTTCTAGCTGCTTGCCTTGCGCTTCTCACCGCCGCCGCCTCGGCCCAATCCCTAAAACCCTTCAAGGACGAGCTGTTCGCCTATCCCGGCATCCTGAAGAGCGAGGACGGCGGCGCCTACAGTGTGGTCGACTACAAGGAGGCGCGCGACATCGATGCCCGCGACGAGATTCCGGAACGACGGGCGCGCGGCAAATATGTCTCGACCGGCGTGCGCAAGGTGCAGAAGGATCTCGTGCTGCGCACCGACGCGGGAAACATCCGCCATTTCGCGGTGGGCACGCCCGCGAATGCGCGCTTCATCGCAATCTACCTGCACGGCCAGGGCGGCAGCCGCAAGCAGGGCGTAGACGACTTCACCTTCGGCGGCAATTTCAACCGCATCAAGAACCTGATGGCCGGTAATGGCGGGCTCTATCTCTCGCCGGATTTTTCCGACTTCGGCGCCAAGGGCGCGGCGCAGGTGTCGGCGCTGATCGCCCACTATGCCGGGCAGTCGCCTTCGGCAAAGATCTTCGTCGCCTGCGGCTCGATGGGCGGCGCTCTGTGCTGGCGGCTCGCCGACGACAAGGCGGTTGCCGGCCGCCTGTCCGGCCTGCTGCTGCTCGGCTCGCATTGGGACGAGACTTTTCTCGCCAGCGCCGCCTTCAGGCGCAAGGTGCCGGTGTTCTTCGGCCATGGCAGCCGCGACACGGTTTTTCCGGTCGACAAGCAGGAAGCCTTCTTCCGCTCGATCCTTGCCAGGACGCCGGGTTATCCCGCCCGCTTCGTGCGCTTCCAGACCGGAACGCACGGTACGCCGATCCGCATGAGCGACTGGCGCGACACGCTCGACTGGATGCTGTCGCGGCAGCCGTGAAGCGGCTCACGGCCCGGTATGGAAATCCAGCACCGTCTCGGGATTGATCTCGCCGTCATAGGAGGCGTCGACGTCGTATTTGACCAGCGTGAACGTGCCGTCCCGCAACATCCAGGTGCCGGAGGACGAGGCATCGCCGACGCCGCGCCATTTGGCAGCCGACGTGATGCTCTTGCTGGCGTCGTCGTAGAAGGAGTTCACCAGCGCATCGTCGGTGCGGTAGCCGATGATCGTCATGCTCTCGACCTTGCCTTCGGAATCGTCGTTCTCGTAGCGGATGTCGAGCTCCGGCGTGGCGAAGTGCAACTCGCGCAGGCCCTCGACCTCGGTGTGCAGGTAATAGACGTGGCTCTCGTTGTAGGCGCCGGCGCCGCAGTAGAAGCGGAGCAGCCGCGCCGTGCTTTCCGGATCGTCCTCGGAGCCCGACGTGTAGCGGAACGGAATCGTGTAGCTCTCCGGCGCGTCGGTGCTGCCGTCCGGCCGGATCGCCGAGCATTCCGACGCATGCAGCGCCGCGAAAGCTTTTCGCGCCTGCTCGAGCACGGCGTCGCGCGGCTCCGGCGCAGGCCCGTCGCCGCATTTCGGCGGCAGCTTTTCCTCGAACGGCTGCTCGGACGGCTTCAGCTCGGCGCTCTCGATGATCATGCCGCGGAACGGCGGCTCCTGGATCTGCGGATTGACGAGGCGCGCCGTATAGCAGCCGGCGAAGACCTGCTCGCTGCCGTCCTTGTTGGTCGCCAGGATGGCGACGGGAAGCGCGAAGAAGGTGCTGCCGGCCGCGCCCTCGGCGCCCGGCTCGCCGGTCACGACCTGCACCGAAACGGTGTTCTCATAGCCCTTGGCGAATGTCGCGAAATCCTTCGACGGCTTCTTGTCGCCGAAATAGTCCCAGGCGCGGGCGAATTCGCCCCGGTCGATGGCGTTGTAGAAGGATTTGACGATCCCAGCCGCGTCGGAGCGATCGTCGAGATAGGCAGGCGGCTCGACGGTCTGGGCGAAGCTCGCGGTCGCCGCAAGCAGCGAGAACGCCGAGGTGCAAAATGCCGTCCGCATCGCCGAATCTCCGCAGGTCGGACCTTCAGCCTCGCCACGGAATGCGGCAGCGCCATGGCACTTGCGCTATCGGCCCGCGCATCCCTATCTGCGCCTGGGGCCGCTCCGGCCCGGCGGAGGAATTCTCATGACCATGTCCATGTACCGGGCCAGCGTGCCTGTGTTCCAGGCGCGGCTCAAGGGCCTTGCGCACTGCCTGCGGATCGCCGAGGCCAACGCGGCAGAACGCAAGATCGATCCGGCCGTGTTGCTGGCGGCGCGCCTGGCGCCCGACATGCTGTCGCTGACGCAGCAGGTGCAGATCGCCACCGACCATGCGAAAGGCGCGCCTTCGCGCTTGGCGGAGCGGGACATCGTCCGGTTCGAGGACGTCGAGAAGTCGTTTCCAGAGTTGCAGGCACGGATTGCCCGCACGCTCGACCTGCTCGACACCTTCGAGCCGGCGGAGATCGACGGCAGCGAGGAACGGGCGATCGAGATCAAGGGGCGGACGCGCGACCTGTCATTCACGGGCGCGGACTACCTGTTGCATTTCGCGCTGCCGAACTTCTATTTCCACGTGACCACGGCGTACGGCATCCTGCGGCACAATGGCGTACCGCTGGGCAAGCCGGATTTTCTCCGGCGCGACTGATGGCCCGCCTGCCCTTACGCCTCGGCGAAGCGGCGCGGCAGCCGCGGAAAATCGGCAGGCCGCACGTCGGTGTCGGTGCGGCCCGTCTCGCTGAGCGATTCGATGATGGCGCGGGCGACGCGGATACGGCCGATATCGCGCGGCCGCGGACGGGAGAAGAGTTCTGTGAAGAAACCCATGACAAGGCTCTTTTGATCTGTTCCTCCCGATCACACTATATAGGCGATTCGTGACGATTGTGCAGTGCAGCATGACGCAGGGCAGCCATGCGTTGCGCGGCGGCGACAAATGGGCGCAGCCGGAGCGGCCGATGCCGCGCAATTGTCTCAATTCCACCGGACGCTTCCATCGGAATCTTAACGCTCCGGCTATAGATCGTCCGGTATAGAGGGCAGTCACGGCTTACAACCTGTCATGGCAATGCTGGCGAACAAGGATTTTGCGTCGCTCCTGGACGAGCTGATCGCCACGCGCGATCAGTCGGTAGCGGCGGCGGCCGCGCCGTCCATTCCGTTCGACTATCTCGCCGTCGCCGAAGAGCTGCATTCCGGCCGCATCCGCGTTTCCGACGAGGCGGTGGCCGCGGAATATCACGATGCGGCGGGCGCCGAGCCGGCACAGGCGCTCGAGAGCCCGCCGGAGCTTCCGCTCGCCACCGAACCGGAGGCGATCGCCGCGGAACTCGGGCTCGAGCGCGCCGCGGCCGCGGACTTCGCCCGCATCCGCCGCCGCTTCGCCTTCGCCAACCATCCCGACCGCGTCGCCCCGCACCTGCGCGAGCGCGCGATGATCCGCATGCAGGTCGCCAACCGGCTGATCGACGATGCGGCGCGGCGCGCCCGCCCCGGCGACAAATCCGTCACCCCACGTTAAGACACCCGGCAATAGACTCGTCGCGCAACATCGCGGAGGTGCCGATGCGCGCTGCCCTTCTCGCCTGCCTTGCCGCCATGGCGATGCCTGCCGCCGCCTCGGCAGGCGACGCCTCCGACCTCGCCTTGCTCGGCTTCAGCGCCGACGGCGCGATCTTCGCCTTCGAGGAATACGGCATCCAGGACGGCTCCGGCTTCCCCTATGCCAACCGCTATTACATCGACACCGGCAAGGACGCCTTCCTGCCCGGCTCGCCGGTCCGCGTGCGCCTCGACGACGAGGGCCCGACGGTGCGGGCCGCCCGCGACGCGGCGCGCCAGAAAGGGGAAGCGATCATCGCCGATGCCGAACTGGCGGAAAACCCCGGCTACACCGCGGCGAAGAACGCGGTCGCCGAGCTTTCCGCCGATCCCTTCCGCGTCGTCGCCAATTCCAGCCCGACCTTCGCGCGGCCGTTCGATCCGATGGAGTTCCGCATCGAGGAATTTGCCGCCAAACCCGGCGCCACCTTCTGCCCCGAACCGGAGCAGATCAAGGGATTCCGGCTGACGAGCGTCGATTCCCGGCCGGGCGGCGTCACCAAACTCCTGCACGAGGACAAGGACGTGCCGGCCAGCCGCGGCTGCCCGCTCGGCTACCGCATCGGCGGCGTCCAAACCTATTTTCCCGAGGGCAAGCCGGGCATCGCGATGATTGTCGTCTCGGTGCGCTCCTTCGGCTTCGAAGGGCCGGACTATCGCTGGCTTGCCGTCGCGACCACGCTGCCGGACTAGGGATCGTGAGCGCGGCGCCGATCGACGCGGGTCTGGCCGGCGCAAGGCTGCCGGGCCTGCGCGCGCGCATCAGGCAGGCGTCGCCGTCCTGGCGGGTGGGAACCGCCGGCGCCGTCTTGTGGGCGGCCGCGATGGCTGCGAGCGCGGCAACGAACCTTACGCTCGCCGGCTGGGGCACCGGCCAGCATGTCGCCACGGTGGCGCTGGTCTTCGCGCTGGGCGCCGCCCTCGCCTTTCCGCTCGGCTTCGTCGCGGCCAATCTTCTCGCCGGCAAGCGGCATCCGGAAGCGCGCTTCGCCGCGGCATTGCTGTGCTTCACGGCCGCGACGCTCGGCATCACCGCCGGGTTCTATGCGCTCGACTACCGGCAATATTACGCGAACTGGCATGCAGAGCCGCTGTCGGCGGTCTGGCTGATCCAGCTCGCCTTCACCACAGCCGGGGCGCTGGTGCAATTCGCCGTCACCGGCGTCCGCCTCTATTTCCCCATCGGCTTCCTCGCCCTGCTGCTGGTTTCGCTCTGGTTCGCGCGCCGCGCACGTTGAGCCGCGCCGCCGCCTCTGTTAGGACGCGGCAGGTTTTTTCGCAAAACGCAGGACCGATCGATGATCCCTCGCTATTCGCGGCCGGAAATGGTCGCCATCTGGTCGCCGGAGACGCGCTTCCGCATCTGGTTCGAGATCGAGGCGCATGCCTGCGACGCCCTCGCCGAGATCGGCGTGATCCCCAGGGAAGCGGCGAAGACCATCTGGGAAAAAGGCGGCGCGGCGAAATTCGACGTCGAGCGCATCGATGAGATCGAGCGCGTCACCAAACACGACGTCATCGCCTTCCTCACCCATCTCGCCGAATTCGTCGGGCCGGACGCCCGCTTCATCCACCAGGGCATGACCTCGTCCGACGTGCTCGACACCTGTCTCGCGGTGCAGCTGGCGCGCGCCAGCGACCTTCTGCTGGCCGACATCGACGCGCTGCTGACAGCCCTCAAGCGCCGCGCCTTCGAGCACAAGGACACCGTCACCATCGGCCGCAGCCACGGCATCCATGCCGAGCCGACCACCTTTGGCGTGAAACTGGCCCAGGCCTACGCGGAATTCGCGCGCTGCCGCGAGCGGCTGGTCAACGCCCGCGCCGAAATCGCCACCTGCGCCATCTCCGGCGCGGTCGGCACCTTCGCCAACATCGACCCGCGCGTCGAGGAGCATGTCGCCGAAAAGCTCGGGCTGACGCCGGAGCCGGTGTCGACGCAGGTCATCCCGCGCGACCGCCACGCCATGTTCTTCGCCACCCTCGGCGTCATCGCCTCGTCGATCGAGCGGCTGTCGGTCGAGATCCGCCACCTGCAGCGCACCGAAGTGCTGGAGGCGGAGGAATATTTCTCGCCGGGCCAGAAGGGCTCGTCGGCAATGCCGCACAAGCGCAACCCGGTGCTCACCGAAAACCTCACGGGCCTCGCCCGCATGGTGCGCTCCTACGCCCTGCCCGCGATGGAGAACGTGGCGCTGTGGCACGAGCGCGACATCTCGCATTCCTCGGTCGAGCGCATGATCGGTCCCGACGCGACGATCACGCTCGACTTCGCGCTGGCGCGGCTCACAGGGGTGATCGACAAGCTGGTCGTCTATCCCGACAACATGTCGAAGAATCTCAACAAGTTCCGCGGCCTCGTTCATTCCCAGCGCGTGCTCCTGGCGCTGACCCAGGCCGGCGTAAGCCGCGAGGACGCCTACCGGCTGGTGCAACGAAACGCCATGAAGGTGTGGGAGCAAGGCGCTGACTTCCTTGAGGAACTGCTCGCCGACAAGGAAGTGCGCGCGGCGTTGTCCGAAGAAGACATCCGCGAAAAATTCGACCTCGGCTACCACACCCGGCAGGTGGACACGATCTTCCGCAGGGTGTTCGGGTAAAACGGCGGCCTGCGCCTCCGCCGTGGTCTAGGGCGAGGCCGAGAGCCGGTCGCTTCGGTCAAATGCATGAGCAGCGAGGCTACGCTCGGGCTCCGGCCAAGCGGGCCGCTGCTCGGTCGCCCGCCAGCGCCTGCCCCCCGGTCCCGGGAACCGGCTCCGGTCCTGCCGCGTTTCTGGCGCGGTCCCACGGCCAAGGAGGGCTCGACATGAACGACGATCCGGCAGCCGACACAGGCAGTCCGAGCCGCGTTGTGTGGTTCGCGGCCGGCGCCCTGACGATCGCCGCCGCGCTGGCGCTCTTTCTCTATGTCGACGGCTTCTTCGCAGCCCGAGCCGAACTCGACGCGTCCGCCGGCTCATCCCGCACCATCATCGAGGGGCAGTAAGCGGTCAGGCCGGCACGATCCGGACGACGTTGCCCCACGGGTCCTCATGCACCGACTCCTTCGCCGCGGTCTTCGACCGGAATTCGACGAAGGACAGGCCCGAGCGGTCGGGATCGCGGTCTTTCGCGCCGGCGCTCTGCCAGGAGTTCGCGCCGACATGGTGGTGATAGCCGCCGGTCGACAAAAAGACCGCGCTGCCGCCCAGGCTCATGATCGTGTCGAAGCCGAGTTCGTCGTTCCACCAGCGCTCCGCCTCGCCGGCATTGCCGACGCGCAGATGGACGTGGCCGACCATGCTGCCCTCCGGGGCGCCGACCCATGGAGCGTCGCCCGGCCGCAATTCGCCGAGCAAATTGTCGACGTCGAGCCGCACCGTGCCGATCTTCAGCCCGCCGCCTTCGTAACTCCAGGCGTCGCGGGGCCGGTCGGCGTAGATCTCGATGCCGTTGCCTTCCGGGTCGGTCAGGTAGATCGCCTCGCTGACGAAATGGTCGGAGGCGCCGGTCACCTCGATGCGCCGGTCGATGGCGCGGCGAGTCCATTTCGCCAGGTCGAGGCGCGACGGCAGGAGGAAAGCCGTATGATAAAGCCCGGCGGCGCGTGGGTCGTCGGGGCGCGCGGCGCGAAACTCCTCGATCTCCAGCAGCGGCAGACCGCCTGCGCCGAGCACGATGACGCCGGGCCGGCGCGAGACCTCGTCCAGGCCGACCGCATCCTTGTAGTAGTCGGCGAGCGCGTTCACGTCGCGCGCCTTGATGCCGACCGCGGCGACGCTCACCGGCGCGTCGGCGGCAAAGGGAAGTTTGGTCATCGTCATCTCCGCTCCGGCAAATCCGGTCGCCGCATCGAGCGCCACCAGGCCGGCCGCACCGCAAAAACCGCGTCGCGATATCCGCATTCGATCCCCCGGCGCCTCTTCTTGTCGCTGCCAACATCGGGCTCTCCACCCGCGCGCGCAAGGGTGCAGACGGCGAACACGGTGTTCACCGTACGAGAACGACCGGCCGAACTGCCGTGCCAGCACCGTTGACAATCCCAGCCCCTGGCTTTGGCGGCGACGTTGCCAGCCTTGCCCGGTATCGCTAAACCCGCCGCATGAAGGTCAAGGACGCAGACATCCTCATCGTGCCCGGCTACACGAATTCCGGGCCGGAGCACTGGCAGAGCCGCTGGCAGCAAAAACTGTCGACGGCGCGCCGCGTCGAGCAGGCGGAATGGTCGAAACCCGTCCGCGACGACTGGACGCGGACGCTGGCCAACGCGGTGAACGAGGCCGAAAGGCCGGTCGTCATCGTCGCCCACTCGCTGGGCGTGGCGACGGTGGTGCAGGCGCTGCCGCTGTTCAGTCGCCAGGTGGCGGGGGCCTTCCTGGTCGCCCCGCCGGACGTGGCGAACCCGTCGATCCGGCCGAAACATCTGATGACGTTCGGGCCCTATCCCCGCGATCCCCTGCCCTTTCCGTCGATCGTCGCCTCCAGCAGCAACGACCCGTTCTGCCCGATCGAAGTGGCCGAGGATATTGCGGCGGCCTGGGGCTCGCTGTTCATCCACGCCGGCGAGGCCGGCCACATCAACGCCGAATCCGGCTACGGCCCCTGGCCGGAAGGCAGTATGGCCTTCGCCAATTTCATGACTCGGCTGGAGGCGTGAGCGGCGGTTGGATGTCGATCGCTCCGGCATGAACCAGGAGAGCGGCGCCGGCCACGACCTTAGGACACCCGCCCCTGTCTGGATCGGAGAAATGCATGCCCAAACATGTCGTCGTCGTCGGTGCCGGCATCGTCGGCGCATCGATCGCCTGGCATCTGGCGAAGGCCGGGTGCGCCGTCACCATCGTCGACGCGGACGACGGCGGCGGGCTGGCGACGCGCCATTCCTTCGCCTGGATCAATGCGAGCTGGGGCAATCCGAAATTCTATTTCGACTTCCGCAGGCGCGCCATGGCCGGCTGGCGGCGGCTGGAGCGCGACGTGCCGGGCCTTTCTGTCGACTGGTGCGGCGGCCTGATCTGGGACCTGCCGCCCGACGAACTTGACGCTTATGCCGACGAGCACGCAGGCTGGGGGTATGGCCTGCGCCGGGTCGACCGGGCGGAGGCGCAACGCATCGAGCCGAACCTGACCGCGCCGCCGGAGCAGGCCCTCCACGTCGCGGAGGAAGGCATGGTGGAGCCGGTCGCGGCGGCGCGGGCGCTGCTTGCCGGAGCGATCGCGTTGGGAGCGCGCTTCCTGCCGAACACGCCGGCGGCTGCGCTGCTGGAGCGGGGCGGCCGGGTGGCCGGTGTGCTCACCCAGACTGATGAAAGACTGGAAGCCGACGAGACGGTCGTCGCCACGGGTGTCGATACCGCGCGGCTGCTGGACAGCGTCGGCATCCGCCTCGCCGTGAACGCTCCGGCAGGGCTGATCGCGCATTCGACGGTCGCCGGCCAAAGACTGCTCAACGGGCTCGTGATGTCCCCGGATTTCCACGTCCGCCAGACGCGCGAAGGGCGGCTGATCGCCGGAACGGATTTTGCCGGCGGCGATCCCGGGGGGCGGGGACGGGAAATGGCGCTGGACTTGATCGAGCAGGTCAAGGTGATGATCGACGGGGCGTCAAACCTCGCGCTCGACTTTTTGACGGTCGGTCACCGGCCGACACCGGCGGACGGCTTTCCGGCGATCGGCCGCCCCGGCCCCGATGGTCTCTACGTGGCGGTGCTGCATTCCGGCATCACGCTGGCGCCGCTGGTCGGCGAGCTGGCCGCGCGCGAAATAGCCAGGGGTGAACGCGATGCGGACCTGGCGCCCTACGATCTCAGGCGGGCGGCGGTTGCGTAGCCGGCTCCTGTCTACTCCGCCGCCAGTCCGACATCCTGCGGCGGTTCGCCGGCGCGAAAATGGCTGGGCGGCGCGCCGATCACCCGCTTGAAGGCGCGGCTGAAGGAAGCTTCCGAATCGTAGCCCAGGCGTTTTGCCGCCACCGAAATCCGCATGCGGTCGCGCACCAGCCATTGCCGTGCCTGGTGCATGCGCACTTGCGCGACGTAGCGGGCCGGCGTCTCGCCCACCACGCTCGCGAACCGTTCGGCGAAACCCGAGCGCGAGGCGCCCATGATCTTGGCTAGCGCCGTCACCGTCCAGTCGCGGTGCGGCTCCAGATGGATGGCGGCGAGCACGCGCCCGACATCCGGGTTGCGCACCGCCGCGATCCAGCCGGTGGCGTCGCCGCAGCCCTTCTCCACCCACACCCGGATGATGCTGGCGGCGAGCACGTCGGCGAGCCTCGCCAGCATGCCGCCGGCGCCGACGCGGTCCATCGTCACCTCCCGCGCCATCGCTTCCAGCAGGAAGGCGATGTTCGGCTCGACCGCGGCCAGTTCGTGCACCCACATTACGTCCGGCATCATGCTGAGCAGCGGATGCAGGCTGTCGACGTTGAAATGCATGCTGCCGCAGAACAGCAGCGTCACCTCCCCCTCGCCGCCGCCGCAGACGTCGAAGACGTTGCCGCAGATCGGCTTGACCTCGTAGCGCTGGATCGGCAGCGCGCTCACGTCCGGCTTGCTCGCCAGAATGTGCTCGGCGCCGCGCGGCAGCAGAACCGCGTCGCCGGTCTTGAGCTCGACCCAATCCTTGCAGGGGGTGAGCAGCCAGCAGCGATGCCTGCCGATGAAATGAAAACGTGCCGCCGCCTGTGCGGGAAACAGGATCGCCCACGGCTCCGTCATCTGGCAGCGGCCGTAGTCGACCCCGTCCAGCCGCAAGCCCCGCAGCATCTCGGTCAGCGGATCGCCGGCTTCGATCCCGATAGATTTGGACGAATGATCAAGCATTTTGGCTTCCCTAGCATGGAAGCTCCAACCGGTCACTTCCTATTTTGCGCTGCACAACCTCCTGGAGTGACCCCATGTCCGATTCCCTGTCCGCCGCGGCCGCCGAAGAGGCAATCGAGGCGTCCGACGAGCCCGTCGAGCGCAGCGAGGCGCTGTGGGCCGCCGTCGTCTCCCTGTCGCTCGGCGTGTTCGGCTTGGTCACGGCGGAATTCCTGCCGGCCAGCCTGCTCACCCCAATCGCCGCCGATCTCGGCATCAGCAACGGCGCGGCCGGCCAGGCGGTGACGGCGACGGCCGTGGTCGGCGCCATCGCAGCGCCCACCACCGCCATCCTCACCAAGGGCATCGACCGCCGCCTGGTGATGTGGACATTCACGCTGCTGCTGATCGTCTCCAGCATTCTCGCCGCCACGGCGTCCGGACTGGTCACGCTACTGGTGGCGCGCGTCGTGCTCGGCGTGGCGCTCGGCGGCTTCTGGTCGATGGCCGGCGCCATGGCGATGCGTCTCGTTCCCTCCCATCTGATGCCGCGGGCGCTTTCGATCGTCTTCACCGGCGTCTCGGTCGCCACCGTCTGCGCCGCGCCGGTCGGCGCCTATGTCGGCGATTTGTGGGGCTGGCGCATGGCTTTCGCGCTGGCCGCCGGCATCGGCGTGGTCACGCTTGTCGTGCAGATGCTGAGCATCCCGCGCCTGCCGCCGGTCGGCGCGCCGGGCCTGGCGTCGCTGGCCAAGATGCTCCGCCGGCCGAGCGTCAGCATGGCACTGCTCGCCACGCTGCTGATCGCGTCGGGCCATTTCGCCGGCTTCACCTATGTCCGGCCGTTCCTCGAGGAGGTGCCGGCGCTCGACATCGAGACCATCTCCTTCGTGCTGCTCGCCTTCGGCATCGGCGGCTTCTTCGGCAACCTCTTCGGCGGCTTCCTGATCGAGCGCAGCCTCAAGGCCGACATTGGCACTGGCGCCCTGGCGATTGCCGCGGCGGCGCTGGTGCTGGTGCTGCTCGGCAGTTCCGGATGGCTGTCGGCCGGCGCCGTCACGCTGTGGGGCTTCGCCTTCGGCATGCTGCCGGTCGGGCTGCAGACCTGGATCGTACGGGCGGCACCCGACCAGGCCGAGAGCGCCGGCGGGCTGCTGGTCACCGCCTTCCAGGTGGCGATCGCCGGCGGCGCCATCTTCGGCGGCCTGCTGGTCGACGGTTTCGGCCCACTCGGCGCCTTCATCTATGCCGGCACGGCGATGCTTGCCGGCGCGCTGCTGGTGTTCTCGCTCGGCGCGAGAAGTTTGCCGCGGGCGGGTTAGGCCTTGCCGATCGACTCGCTGATCGCTCCGAGCTGCGCGGCCGCGCCGCGCGCGATCAGCTGGCCCTCGCTGCCGGTCGCCAGCAGCCGGTAGCCCATCTTGACGAAGCGGCCGGCTATCGCCGGATCGATGACGTAGATGCCCGTGAACTTTCCGGCGGCGCGGGCGCGCGCCGCCACCGAGGCCACCGTCTCCATCATGTCCTCGAGCGTCGAGTTGACGGTCTTGCCGCGGCTCCAAGCGATCGAGAAGTCGGACGGGCCGAGGAAGACCGCATCGATGCCCGGCACGGCCAGAATGTCGTCCAGCGCGTCAAGCGCGCTGCGCGTCTCGATCATGGCGAAGGAGACGGTGCGCTTGTTGCTCTCCTCCAGCCATTGCTGCTGCGTGCCCTGCCCGTACCGCGGCATGGCGAAGGTCGGCCCCCACGAGCGCTCGCCGACCGGCGGATATTTCATCGCCGCGGCGAAGCGGCGGGCGTCCTCGGCCGAGTTCACCATCGGGGCGATCACGGCATCGGCGCCGAAATCCAGCGCCCGGCTGGCCATGTCGAAACGGCCGACCGGGATGCGCACGATGGCCGGCTTCCCAGCCCGCTTGATCGGCACGATTCCCCGCAGGACGCTGTCCTCGTGATGGCCGCCATGCTGCATGTCGAGCGTCACGGCGTCGAAGGGTTGGGCCGCAAGGATCTCGACGGTCAGCGCATCGGGCACCCCCGACCATGCGGTGACGACGGGCTTGTCTTCGGCCAGCCGGTCGATCAGGGTCATCCGCTTCCTCCGTTCCAAGGTGGGCCGTAGATTGACCCGGGTGCGGCGAAAAAGGCAAAGAAAAACCGCCCGGCGAGCGGGCGGTCGATTGGTCCAGGCGACAGCTGCTAGCTGTTCTTCACCGCTTCGACGGCCTGCGCCATCAATTCTTCCATGGTGCGGCGGATCTGGTGGTCCGACTGGTCGACGCCGGCGGCGTCGAAATCCTTGCGGACCTTTCGGAACACGTCGTGATCGCCGGCCTCCTCGAAATCCGAGGCGACGACCTCCTTGGCATAGGCCTCGGCGTCGGCGCCGGTCTTGCCCAGCTTCTCGGCGGCCCACAGCCCGAGCAGCTTGTTGCGGCGGGCGGTGGCCCTGAAGCGCTGCTCCTCGTCTATCGCGAACTTGCGCTCGAAGCCTTCCTCGCGGTCCTTCATGCTGGTCATGGCAAATCCTCCGGCTGGGAATCCGATTCGTCGGATCCCATATAAGCTGTCCAAGCTGCACAAACCAAAACGCCGCGGCGGGGTCAATATCGACGGGCATGCTGCGCTGCGGCAAATGGCGGCGGAAAGCCGTCGACTGCGCGGAATTGCCAATTGAGGAAAGACCGCGATTACGATAGAGACCGCCGTTGAAACCCATCATCGCGAAATTGCAGCGCGACTCGGAGGGTAGGGTTATGATCCGCCTTCCAGCAAATCCAGAGAACCCGCTATGAAAAATCGCCGCCGAATCTACGAAGGCAAGGCCAAGATCCTTTATGAGGGACCCGAACCGGGCACGCTCATCCAGTTTTTCAAGGACGACGCCACCGCTTTCAACAAGAAGAAGCACGAGATCGTCGACGGCAAGGGTGTCATCAACAACCGCATTTCCGAGCATATTTTCAATCACCTGAACCGGATGGGCATCCCGACCCACTTCATCCGCCGCATCAACATGCGCGAGCAGCTGATCAAGGAAGTCGAGATCATCCCGCTGGAAGTGGTGGTGCGCAACATCGCCGCCGGCTCGCTGGCCAAGCGCCTCGGCATCGAGGAAGGCACGGTGCTGCCGCGCTCGATCATCGAGTTCTATTACAAGGCCGACGCGCTCGACGACCCGATGGTGTCGGAAGAGCACATCACCGCCTTCGGCTGGGCCTCCCCGCAGGAGATCGACGACATCATGGCGCTCGCCATCCGCGTCAACGATTTCCTCTCCGGCCTCTTCCTCGGCGTCGGCATCCAGCTCGTCGACTTCAAGATGGAGTGCGGCCGCCTCTACGAGGGCGACATGATGCGCATCGTGGTCGCCGACGAGATTTCGCCGGACTCCTGCCGGCTGTGGGACGTGGCCACCCAGGACAAGCTCGACAAGGACCGATTTCGCCGCGACATGGGCGGACTGGTGGAGGCTTATCAGGAGGTCGCCCGTCGCCTCGGCATCATGAACGAGAACGAGCCGCCGCGTCCGGCAGGGCCCATCCTCGTCGCCTCCTCCGGCACCGGCAAGGGCAAGCCGCACTGAGCGGCCGCTTCACCTTCTCTTCGTAGTCAGTCAAGGAACGACAGTCCCGTGATCAAGGCCCGCGTCACCGTCACCCTCAAGACCGGCGTGCTCGACCCGCAAGGCAAGGCGATCGAGGGGGCGCTGGGCACACTGGGCTTTTCCGACGTCGGCCAGGTGCGCCAGGGCAAGGTCTTCGACGTCGAGCTGCAAAGCACGGACGCGGCGAAGGCCGAGGCCGACCTCAAGGCCATGTGCGAGAAGCTGTTGGCCAACACGGTGATCGAGAATTATAGTGTGACGCTTATCTGAGGTTGTGCCCAGAGGGCGCGATGGCGGAAATTGATGGTAACCTGCTCTACGAGATTCTGAAGAGCGTCCAGCACGACGTCCGGCAGCTCAAGGATGGGCAGGCCGAACTCAAGCAGGAGCTGATTTCGATTCGTCTGCAGCAGCTTGGCATGCAGAACGATATTCATAACATCTATGCCATGCTCGCGCGAAGTGATCAGCGTTTGGAGCGAATCGAAAATCGGCTTGAACTGCGTGAACTCGCCGAACCTCAGCGGCCGTTCGATCCGAGAACGTAGACGGACTTCAACCTGCATCGAAAGTTGCAGCCGGCATGGCGGAAGTGACGAACGACCTGATTTACGGGATGCTAAAGCTAGTCCACGCCAATCTCGCGGAAGTGAAGTTCGACGTGCACGAACTGAAGAAGCGGATGACCGGCGCCGAAGATGCGCTCGCCGGTGTGAACCGTCGACTGGACCGTCAGGACGACCGGCTGGAGCGCATCGAGCGCCGACTCGATCTTCACGAACTCGCCGAAACGCAAAAACCCTACGAGCCCAAATGAAATCCGCCGTCGTCCTGCTCCCCGGCCTCAACCGCGACCGCGACATGATCGCGGCACTGACGAAGATTTCCGGCCACGCGCCGGTCACCGTCTGGCAGACCGAGACGGAGATTCCCGACGTCGACCTGATCGTCATCCCCGGCGGCTTCTCCTATGGCGACTATCTGCGCTGCGGCGCCATCGGCGCGCGCAAGCCGGTGATGCGGGCCGTCGCCGAGAAGGCAAAAAAGGGCGTGCCGGTGATCGGCGTGTGCAACGGCTTCCAGATTCTTCTTGAGGCCGGCCTGCTGCCGGGCGCGCTGATGCGCAACACCTCGCTGAAATTCGTCTGCCGCGAGGTGAAGATGTCGGTGGCCAACGCCAACACGCGGTTCACCCGCAACTATGCGCCCGGCCAGATCATCCGTACGCCGGTCGCCCATCACGACGGCAACTACTTCGCCGATCCTGAGACCCTCGCCCGCATCGAGGGCGAGGGTCAGGTGGTGTTCCGCTATGCCGAAAACACCAATCCCAACGGCTCGATCAACGACATCGCCGGCATCATGAACGAGAGCGGCAACGTGCTCGGCCTGATGCCGCATCCGGAGGACCTGATCGAGGCGGCGCATGGCGGCATCGACGGGCGCGGCCTGTTCGAAAGCGCGCTCGGCATCAAGGCCGCCGCCTGACCAACCTACCCTCCAGACCTTCCCGCACCCCAACCAGGACCCTGCCGATGCGATTTGTCCTCGTCGCCCTGCCCGTCCTGGTGCTGGCGCTGGCGGCCTGCCAAGCGCAGGCGCCCAAAAGCGGCGGCGGTGGCAGCGGCGGCAAGAGCGCGGCGCTGCGCGCCATGGAGACGGTGGCGATCGCCGCGCACAAATGCTGGTTCGCCTCGAAGGACCCGGCCTTCCGGTCCTATCGCTTCGCCAACGAGCTGAACTCTATGACCGGCCAGCCGCGCTTCCTGCTGGTGCCCGCCAAGGATTTCGGCGGGCGTCCGCTGCTGGTCGTCCAGGCCACGGGCAATTCGTCCAGGGTCGACGCCTTCGGGCCACTGCTTTCGGAGCCGCTCGGGGCGCGCATCTCGGGCGATCTCGGCCGCTGGACCAGGGGCGACACGTCCTGCGGCGCCGCCGCCTGATCGCATGGGCCGGTTGCTCCAGCTCGCAGGATTGATCGTCGGGGCGGGCGGCCTCGCCCTGCAGGCGGCGATCACGATACCGGCGTCGATCGAGGCGGGTCGTGGACCGATTGCCTCGATGGTCTTCTTCCTGAGCTTCTTCACCATCCTGACCAACTTCGGCGCTGTCTTCGTGCACGCGGCGTCGCTGTTCGGCTCCGGCCGCGACGGGCCACCGTTCTTCGCCCGGCCGCGGGTGCGTGCCGGCGTAGTCGTCGCCATGACCGTGGTGCTGATCGTCTACGCCACCATGCTTGCGCATCTCTGGCAGCCGCAAGGGCTCTTCCTGCTCTGCGACATCCTCCTGCACTATGTCACGCCGGTCCTGTTCGTCGGCTGGTGGCTGCTTTTCGGTGCCGATGGGTCTTCTCGCTGGCGCGACATCCCGTTCTGGCTGATCTATCCCTTCGCCTATCTCGCCTATGTGCTGGCGCGGGCGCCGCTCGCCGGCGAAGTGCCCTACCCGTTCCTGGATGTCGGCACGAACGGCATCGGCGGCGTCGCCGCGATGGCCTTTGCGGTCGCGGCGTTGTTCGCGGTGCTCGGCATTCTGGCCGTGCTCGTCGACGGCGCGATCGGCCGACGCCGCGCAGCGGCCGCCGGGCTGACCTGACATTCCCGTTTCCGGCAGCATCCGTCGCCGCCACGCCGCGAAAAAATCCGCGATGGCCATCCACCTTAGCTGTCCGCGTCCGGAGGGCGCAATCACGACGTGTCGGGCGGCTCCAGCGCCCACTGGGCAAGCCCGTGCAGGACGTCCAGAACCTCGTGCACCTCATGAACGGGCTTTTTTCGCTGCCAGCCCGGCGGCCGGCCGGGCTTCAGCGGCGAGAAGCGGCCGAACCGGCGCGCGCAGCCGGTTTCCCGCTCGCGCGCCAGGGCAGCGTCGCGGCGCGCCCGCCAGCGGGCGAAGCGTCTGGCCTGGCCGGGCAGGTCGTCGAGCGCCGCAGCCAGCGCCCATAGCCGCGCGTCCAGCCGCCTCGCGTCGATCGGATCTTTGGGCGACCAGGCGGGGATGCGGAACGGCTCGCTGTAGCCGGGACAGGAGATGCGCGGCACGCCCCTGGGCGCCCGCCGCGGGCGGCGGTTCCAGGGTTTTAGCGGATCGAGCAGAGGCAGGGTCGCGCGCCGGGCGCGGGTTTTCGGCCGCGCCGGCATGCGGACGGGGCCGGCCCCGGGCCGGAATTTTGGCTGCGGTTTCTGCCGGGGCGGCGGCAGGGTCACGACGAGGCCGCGTGCGGCCACGACGATGAGCCGCCGCACCGCCGCTTCGGCGGGGCGCAGCAGCCGGAGTATGGCGCGGTGGAGGCGGCGGGGAAGGGTAAGCGACGGGTCAAGTGCCGGGGACAGTTTTACCCCGACTCCCTGGAGACCCGAAGAACGGCGTTGACGTTG
>NZ_JCACER010000094.1:0-18179 GCF_059502445.1 Kumtagia sp. | reverse complement strand
TGACGACGCAGAGCTGTCTGCCGCTCCGATACAACTCATATGCGATAGCCCTGCCCTTGCGGGGGAGATGGCCGGCAGGCCTGAGGGGGGTGGGAAGCTCCAGCATTCTCGATCGCTCGATTTACAGAGATTTACAGTTCCAGCCGTCCCTGGAAACAACGTCGCTATTTACAACCTTGACAATTTTACAGCGCCTCTTTGTCAAGCTCAAGACAGGTTTTCCCTTTTCCTTTCATTCGAATCCCGTTTTCGCTCGCCATTCCTGTACTACAATGTAAATGAAATGACAGGCCATGGCGGCAAAGACGCACACGTTCCGCCGAGCCCATCTAGACGCGAAAGCAGGACGGAGCAAAAGTATGACAGATTTTTACAACCTCGTTCCCTCGGCTCCGGCGGGCCGTTTCGACGGCATCGAGCGGCCGTATTCGGCCGACGACGTGAAGCGGCTGCGCGGCTCCGTCGAGATCCGCCACAGTCTGGCCGAGATGGGCGCGAACCGGCTGTGGAAGCTCATCCACGAGGAGGACTTCGTCAACGCGCTCGGCGCGCTCAGCGGCAACCAGGCCATGCAGATGGTGCGCGCCGGGCTGAAGGCGATCTATCTCTCCGGCTGGCAGGTGGCGGCCGACGCCAACACGGCGTCCGCCATGTATCCCGACCAGTCGCTCTATCCGGCCAACGCCGCGCCCGAACTCGCCAGGCGCATCAACAGGACTTTGCAGCGCGCCGACCAGATCGAGACGTCCGAGGGCAACGGCCTGTCGGTCGACACCTGGTTCGCGCCGATCGTCGCCGACGCCGAGGCCGGCTTCGGCGGCCCGCTCAACGCCTTCGAGATCATGAAGGCCTTCATCGAGGCGGGCGCCGCGGGCGTGCACTTCGAGGACCAGCTCGCCTCGGAGAAGAAGTGCGGGCATCTCGGCGGCAAGGTCTTGATCCCGACCGCGGCGCATATCCGCAACCTCAACGCGGCGCGGCTCGCCGCCGACGTGATGGGCGTGCCGACGCTGATCGTCGCGCGCACCGACGCGGAAGCCGCCAAGCTGCTCACCTCCGACATCGACGAGCGCGACCAGCCCTTCGTCGACCGGCAGGCCGGGCGGACCGTCGAGGGCTTCTATCAGGTCAGAAACGGCATCGAGCCCTGCATCGCGCGCGCCATCGCCTATGCGCCGCATTGCGACTTGATCTGGATGGAGACCGGCAAGCCGGACCTCGCCCAAGCGAAGAAGTTCGCCGAGGCGGTGCACAAGGCGCATCCGGGCAAGAAGCTCGCCTACAACTGCTCGCCGTCGTTCAACTGGAAGAAGCACCTCGACGACGCGACGATCGCAAAATTCCAGCGCGAGCTGGGGGCGATGGGCTACAAGTTCCAGTTCATCACGCTGGCCGGCTTCCACCAGCTCAACTACGGCATGTTCGAGCTGGCGCGCGGCTACAAGGACCGGCAGATGGCGGCCTATTCGGAGCTGCAGGAAGCCGAGTTCGCGGCCGAGGCCAACGGCTACACGGCGACAAAACACCAGCGCGAGGTCGGCACCGGCTATTTCGACGCGGTGTCGATGGCCATCACCGGCGGCAAGTCGTCGACCACCGCCATGCACGGTTCGACCGAGCACGAGCAGTTCCGCCCGGCGGCGGAATAGACGCCATCGGGGACAGTTTACTTTCTTTCCGCAGGAGGGCGCGGCCGCTTCAAAGCTGTCGCGGGCGGAAAAAAGTAAACTGTCCCCAGCACCCAGCGCCAACCAGGGAGAAAGACCATGCTGGAAGCAGAGGAAATCAAGAGCAAGCCCAAGACCCGCGTCAAGGAACGCGCCGAGGAGCAGGCGACGTCGATGTCGTCCGACCAGCAGACGGCGATCCGCATGCTCGCCAACGACCTGCACCGCCTCAACCTGTCGGTGATGAAGGCGGTGGAGGCCGGCGTGTCGGTGGAGCTGGTGCGCTCGGCCCGGCATCACGGCGGCGACGGCAATTGGGGCGACCTGCTGATCCCGGTCGTGGTCAGGCAGAGCGCAGGCTGAGCGCTCCGGCGGTCAGAAAGGTCCCGTTTTCCCGAATCCGCGGAAACTTCTCGTCGGTTTTCGGCGGTTTCCGATGCAGGATCGCCGCACTTTCTGCCTGAATTGCCCGGAAACCGCGGCCCCGGAACCGGGTCCGCGGTTTCACCACGCCAGATGCGCAGCCGATCAGTCCCAGGCGCTCGCGTCCTTGACCACCACCGCAAACGCGTCCGCCAGCTCTGCCAGGGCCGCCTGCCGGACCGTCTCGGCCTGGACGACGCCGCCCAGCGGGTTCGGCAGGTCGCGCGAAGCGGTCGCGTCCGCCACCACGGTGACGCGAAAACCATGCGCCTCGGCGGCGGTGCGCGTCGAGGTCGACACGCAGACATGCGTCATGTCGCCGACGATGATGACCTCGGAGCGGCCCGTCTCGCGGATGCGCTCGGCAAGGCCGGTGCCCAGGAAGGCGTCGGCATGCTGCTTCCAGAGCACCGGCTCGCCGTCGCGCGGCGCAACCTCCGGGAGATGCTCGACATAGGGCCCGTCGGTGGCGAAGACCGGCGCGCCGGGCCCGGCGCCATGTGCGATATGAAAGACCGGCACGCCACGCCGGCGCGCCAGGTCGAGCATCCTGCCCGCCTCGGCGGCCGCCTCGCGCACGTTCTCGAGCGGGGCGGCGCCGTCGACATATTCGCGCTGGATGTCGATCAGCACGAGCACCGACCTGTCCAGCGGCGAGGGATGGCCCGGCGCACCGAACATCTGGTTGAAGGTCCTGGGCTCAGTCATCGGACGTCTCCTTCCTGGATGGATGAACGGCGGCAGCCGGCCGGAGCAGGTCGGCGGCAAAGGTCTTGGCGACGCGCTCGAAGGGCGCGGTGTCGTTCAGGGCCCGCGACAGCACGAGCGCGCCTTCGATGCGGATGACGGCGTCCTCGCCGCGCCGGCGCGCCTCGGCCGGATCGATGCCGGCCTCAACCAGCAGATCGGCGATCCCGGCGATCCAGCGGGCGGCGCCGGAGCGCACATCCGCCCTCACCGCGTCGGGAGTGCCGGCGACGGAAAAGACATCGACGAGGCAGGTTCTCCTGCCGCCGTCGTAGAAACGCAGCAGCCCGTGCGCCATGGCGTGCAGGCGCTCAGCGGGAGAAGCGCGCGGCGGCGCCGGTGCAAGCGCGTCGGCCGCCATCTGCCGCTCCGCCGCGGCAAGCACCGCCCGCGCCATCGCCAGCTTGCCGTCGGGAAAGCGGTGGTACAGCGCGGCCTTGGCCAGGCCGCTGGCCTCCGACAATTCGGCGAGCGAGGCGCCCTCGTAACCCCTCGCTCGGAACACCGGCGCGAGGCGCGAGAGCAGGTCTTCATCCGATATCGATTCCGGCCGGGCCATGCCGCTTGCCTCGTTTATTACCGATCGATCGGTAAATAACTCGAAGCGGCACGCCAGTCAAGCCGTGCCTTGCGGACCACCAGGGCATCGCATATGCCGACAATGACCATCATTCCGGGTCCGCGCAGCGGAACCCGGAATCCAGAGCGTTGGCGTCGAAGGAAAAGCGAACCGTCGCAATATCCAGGAATTTCGGGCAGCGTCGGCACTCTGGATTCCGGGTTCCGCTGCGCGGCCCCGGAATGACGACGCAGAGTTGTCTGCCGCTCCGATACAAACTCATATGCGATAGCCCTGCGTGGACCAATGTGATTGTTCGGACGCAGATCAAGCCACTCAGGGTTGTGGAGGATGGCGGAGTCGCCGAAGTTTCGACTGGCGAACCGCCGCACGACGCTCTAAAGTTGCAATCAGGTCGGCGTGACGTCCGGCGCGTTGCAATGACAGTCCAGCGAAAGAGCCCCCGAGAACCCGGTTTCCCGTATGACGAGCACGACCTCCGGCCCCAACGACGGGCCGGACTCTGGACCCGATCATCGCATTACAGTGGGAGGCATCGTCGTCGATCCATTGCTGGTCCTGGTGGCGGGAAAGTCGCGGATCAATGCCGTGGTCGTGTCCAGGATCGTCGAGCGCTGCGGGCTGCGTCCGGTGATGGAGCAGCCGGAGACGGCCTTCCGCTCGCTCAGAGGCGTTTTTCCTGTCCTGGTGATCCTCGACGGCGGCACCGCGAACGCGGATTGCGCGGAGCTGATCGAGCCGTTGGCGCACGCCCGGTCGGCGGCGGGGCGTCCGACGCCTGGGGTCATCCTGCTGTCGACGGGCAATTTCGACGCGATCGACCCCGCTCGCGCCAAGGTGATCGACGCCGTGGTGTCGAAGCCGATCCTGCCGGAAGTGCTGCAGCCGGTGGTGCGCCGGCTGGTCGGCGCCGAGTGATCCCCCTTCCCTTCCGCAAATTGGCACGGCTATACTTCGCGCATCCGCAACCAACTGGTGATTGATGCCGCCTGCAAAGAAGGAAGCCCGCCCCACCGGCCGCGCGGGACGCGTCCGTGTACCCGCCTACGTCAAGAACCTCCGCGGCGTCACCGCCTGGAAGCAAGTCAGCGAATGGCTGGAATGGCGCAGCATCGAGGACATCGAGTGCATCACGCCCGACCAGGCCGGCGTCGCCCGCGGCAAGATGATGCCGTCGAAGAAATTCACCTCCAACACGTCCCTGGCGCTGCCCTCGGCGCCCTTCATGATGACGATCTCCGGCGACTATCCGGAAGACGGCAACGGTTTTTCCTATCCGGAGGATGACGGCGACCTCAAGCTGGTTCCCGACCTGTCGACCCTCTCCGTCGTGCCGTGGGAAGAGGATCCGACCGCGCAGGTGATCTGCGACCTCGTCCACCAGGACGGCCGCAATGTCGAGTTCACGCCGCGCAACGTGCTGAAGCGGGTGGTCGCCGCCTACGGCAAGCGCGGGCTGAGACCGGTCGTCGCGCCCGAGATCGAGTTCTACCTGGTGCGCAAGAACCCCGACCCGGACTATCCGCTGGTGCCGCCGGTCGGGCGCTCGGGCCGGCCGATCGGCGGCGGCGCCGGCTATTCGATCGCCGGCGTCAACGAGTTCGACGAGCTGATCGACGACATCTATCATTTCTCCGAGAGCCAGGGTCTGGAGATCGACACGCTGATCCACGAGGAAGGCGCCGGCCAGCTCGAGATCAATTTGCGCCACGGCGACCCGGTGGAACTCGCCGACCAGGTGTTCATGTTCAAGCGCACCATCCGCGAGGCGGCACTGAAGCACGACACCTATGCCACCTTCATGGCCAAGCCGATCCAGGGCCAGCCCGGCTCTGCCATGCACATCCACCAGTCGATCGTGGACAAGAAGACCGGCCGCAACGTCTTCACCGACGAGACCGGCAAGGAAACCGAGGCGTTCCGGCATTTCATCGGCGGCATGCAGAAGCATGTACCCAACGCGCTGGTGATGTTCGCGCCCTACGTGAACTCCTACCGCCGGCTGACGCAGGCGGCGTCCGCGCCGGTCAACACCAAATGGGGCTACGACAACCGCACCACGGCCTTCCGCGTGCCGCGCTCCGATCCGGCGGCGCGGCGCGTCGAGAACCGCATCCCCTCGTCCGACGCCAACCCGTATCTGGCGCTCGCCGCCTCGCTCGCCTGCGGGCTGATCGGCATGACGAAAAACATCGAGCCCGACGCGCCGGTCGGCACCACGGTCAACGAGGACGAGATCGACCTACCGCGCGGGCTGCTGGAGGCCGTCGACCTGTTCGAGAACGACGAGGACCTGCGCGACATGCTGGGCAGTTCCTTCGCCTCCACCTACGCGGCGATCAAGCGCGCCGAGTTCGAGACCTTCATGGAGGTGATTTCCCCATGGGAGCGGGAGTTTTTGTTGTTGAATGTTTGAAAAGGGGGAGCGAATAGCGAATAGGGAGTAGCGAATAGAACGCCCGCTTGCCGAACTCGCTATTCACCTTCTACTCGCTATTCCTAATTCCTATTCGCTACTCCCTATTCGCTTTGATCATGCCATACCAATCCCCCATCTCCCCCGGCCAGTCCTGGTACGAGGCCACCGTCGGCGAGCGGCCGGACTATCCGGCGCTGGACGGCGACCGGACGTGCGACGTGGCGATCATCGGCGGGGGGTTCACCGGCCTGTCGGCGGCGGCGCATCTGGCTAAGGCCGGAGCGAGCGTCGTGCTGATCGAGGCGCATCGCTTCGGCGACGGCGCATCGGGCAGGAATGGCGGGCAACTCGGCACCGGGCAGCGCGGCTGGGCCGAGGACCTGGAGGCGGAGGTCGGCTTCACGCGGGCGAAGGCGCTGTTCGATCTGGCCGAGGAGGCCAAGGCGCATCTGCTGGAGTTCGCCTCCGTCCACGAGATCGACATCGACTTCATGCCCGGGCAGATGTCGGTGGCGCACAAGCGGCGCTATGTCGACGACTACAGGAAGCATGCCGACATCATGGCCGAGCGCTTCGGCTATCCGCATGTCTCCTTCATGGACGCCGCCGAGACCGCCGAGCGCCTCGGCTCGACGCATTACTTCGGCGGCACGCGCGACACCGGCACCGGACACATCCATCCGCTGAAGCTGGTGGTGGGCACGGCGAAGGTCGCGGCGGCGGCCGGGGCGGCGCTGTTCGAGAAGACGGCCTCGACCGGGATCAACTCGTCCGGCGGCAAGGTGCGGGTGACCACGGCCCGCGGCACCATCACCGCCGACAAGGTGCTGATCGCCGTCAACGCCTATGGCGGCAACCTCGAGCCGGTCAGCGCGGCGCATGTGATGCCGATCGGCTCGTTCATCGGCGCCACCGCGCCCCTGCCGGCCGACAGCCCGGTGCTGCCGGGCGGCGAGTCGGTCGACGATTCCCGCTTCGTGGTCCGCTATTTCCGCAAGTCGAAGGACGGGCGGCTGCTGTTCGGCGGGCGCGAAGTCTATGCCGTCAACGACCCGAAGGATATCCATATCCACATCCGCAAGCAGATCGCCGAGCTCTATCCGGCGTTGAAGGACGTCGAGATCACGCATGGATGGGGCGGCTATGTCGGCATCACCGTGCCCAGAAAGCCGTTCGTGCGCGAGGTGATGCCGAACGTGATCTTCGCCGGCGGCTATTCCGGCCACGGGGTCATGCTGTCGAACTTCGTCGGAAAACTCTATGCCGAGACAGTGGCGGGAAACCGCGACCGGCTGAAGCTGTTCGAGGAATTGAAGGTGCCGGCCTTCCCCGGCGGCCGGCGTTTCCGCTCGCCGCTGCTGTTCCTCGCCCTCAACTGGTTCGCGCTGCGCGACCGACTTTAGCGCAGGCAACCGCCGGGGCGTCCGGGCGCCGCTCGATACCACTCGATCCCGGCAATCCTTAATCTTAACAGGGGTCCGGTGCCATGCACGGTTGCATCTTCGTGCATGAACGGTTTATTCAGGATGCGTCGCCTTCCTGCCTCGTTTTGGTGGAAAGACGACATCGGGCGTAGAGAAGCCACAATTCTCGCCCATGCTGGTAGGACCAGTCTGTTCGGGGAGGAGAGTCGGACTGGCTTCTCTGGTTACCGGGAAAGTTCCCGGCGTCAATGCATTCCAAAAGCGCACAACCGGGCGGAAATTCGGGGCGCGGAGAGGGTTACGTTGAAGAGCTGGTTCGGCTCCGGCAAACCGAGGGCCAGACGCGTATCGCTGGACTTGCACTACGGTGCGCGTACATCGGTTTGGAGCGAAATCGTCGCGCGGTCGCATCTGATCGTCGCAGCCATTGGAACAGCGTCGCTGCTCGGCCTGGCCGGGACGGCGATCTGGCTGGCCCTGCCGTCGGACGCCGACGGCCGCCTGGTCAGTCCCGCGGAGGCGGGGCAGCGCATCGACACGATCGCCGCAGGCCCGGAAGACACCGGGACGGCTGCCGCCTCGGCGGCGACAACCGCGCCGGAGGCCAAGGCGGCTCAGCCGGCGACAAATGTCGCGGCTTCCGCGCCGGCGCCTGCCATACAACCGTCGAATCCGTCCGCCGGGCAGTCGGGCAAAGCGGCAGCGATCGCCGATCCGGTTTCCGCGCAGGCCGCCGCGACAGCGCCGGACCAGCCGGACGAGGCGGAAGTCGAACCGCTCGCGTCCAGCGATCCGCGCTGGGTCGATCCGGCCAAGGCCGGCGGGGCGGCGAAGATGGCCGGCGATCCGGCCAAGCCGGCGGCCTCTCCCGCTCAGAACGGCGCGAGCATCGTCAACGCCTATGCCGGCACCGACGCCGCGGACCAGGGCGCCACGGCCGCCATCCCGGGTCCGAAACCTGAAGCCGAGGCGAAAGCCGCGGAGACGAAGGCGACAGCCCGGGCGGTGCGCACGCTGCGCGCCGTGACCATGCGGGCGCGGCCGAACGACCGCGGCAACGCGCTTACGACCGTTCCGGGCAGGACAGAGGTGCAGGTCGTCTCCTGCGACCGCTGGTGCGAGGTCATCTACAAGGGCAAGCGCGGCTTCGTCTTCCGCCGCTTCCTGGTCAACAACGGGCGTTAGGCACTTCCGTTTTTAGTGGAATCAGCGGAACCGCTCCTGGTTCGCAACTCCGGACGCAAAACCGCTGCACACTTTGCTGGAATTGTACTGGCGGCGCCGTTCGCGTGCGTCCTTCGAGGCTCGCCCTTCAAAGGTCCGCTTCAGACAACCGACGCCCTGCGGCTCTATAACGGTCGCGAAAACGCCTTGCGGGCGAGCCTCGAAGGACGCACCCGAGAAGCGATCATCCAGAGATGCTGTTGCACCTCACGCCGCGAACGCGCTGGCGCCGTGGTCGGCCCGCCCGACCATCTGGCGGAAGCCGGCGAACAGCTCGCGGCCGAAGCCGTGCTCGTTGGCGCCGAGGTCGACGTCGGGCGCCGCGCGTGCCGCGAGTTCCGAGGGCGGCACCAACACCTGCAGCAGGCCGGCTTCGGCGTCGAGCCGGATGAGGTCGCCGTCGCGGATTTTTCCGATGGTGCCGCCGTCCAGCGCCTCGGGCGTCACATGGATCGCCGCCGGCACCTTTCCGGACGCGCCCGACATGCGTCCGTCGGTCACCAGCGCCACATGCCGGCCGCGGTCCTGCAAGATGCCGAGCACGGTGGTCAGCTTGTGCAGCTCCGGCATGCCGTTGGCCTTCGGTCCCTGGAAACGCACCACGGCGATGAAGTCGCGGTCGAGCCGGCCCGCCTTGAAGGCGTCGTTCAGCGCCTGCTGGCTGTCGAAGACCAGCGCCGGGGCCTCGACGATGCGGCGCTCCGGCTTGACGGCGGAGGTCTTGATGACCGCGTGGCCGAGATTGCCCTCCAGCACCCGCAGGCCGCCGGTCGCCTGGAACGCCTTGGCGAAGGGCGCCAGCACCTTGTCGTCGCCGCTGACGGCGGGCGCGGCCTGGCGCATGACGCTGCCGTCCTCGGCCAGCCGCGCCTCGACCGTATAGGCGCGCAGCCCTTCGCCCCAGACGGTCTGCACGTCCTCATGCAGCAGGCCGGCGTCGAGCAGCTCGCGGATCAGGAAACCCATGCCGCCGGCCGCGTTGAAGTGGTTCACGTCGGCGAGACCGTTCGGATAGACGCGGGCGAGCAGCGGCACCGCCTCCGACAGGTCGGAGATATCCTGCCAGGTGAGCTTTATGCCCGCGGCGGCGGCCATGGCGATCAGGTGGATGGTGTGGTTGGTCGAGCCGCCGGTGGCGTGCAGGCCGACCACGCCGTTGACGATCGAGCGTTCGTCGATCATGCGCCCCACCGGCGTGTAGGCGTTGCCGAGCGCGGTGATCGCCAGCGCCCGCCTGGCGGCCTCCCTCGTCAGCGCGTCGCGCAGCGGCGTGCCGGGATTGATGAAGGAGGCGCCCGGCGTGTGCAGGCCCATGATCTCCATCAGCATCTGGTTGGAATTGGCGGTGCCGTAGAAGGTGCAGGTGCCCGGCCCGTGATAGGATTTCGATTCCGCCTCCAGCAGCTCGGCGCGGCCGACCTTGCCCTCGGCATAAAGCTGGCGGATCTTCGCCTTCTGGTCGTTGGGAATGCCCGACGTCATCGGCCCGGCCGGGATGAAGACGGCCGGCAGATGGCCGAAGCTGAGCGCGGCGATGACCAGCCCGGGCACGATCTTGTCGCAGACGCCGAGATAGACGGCGGCGTCGAACATGTTGTGCGACAGGCCGACGGCAGCCGCCATGGCGATCACGTCGCGCGAGAACAGCGACAGCTCCATGCCGGGCTGGCCCTGGGTGACGCCGTCGCACATGGCCGGCACGCCGCCGGCGACCTGGGCGATGCCGCCTGCCTGCCTCGCCGCTTCCTTGATGAGGGCGGGATAGGTCTCGAACGGCTGATGCGCCGACAGCATGTCGTTGTAGGAGGTGATGATGCCGAGATTCGGCACCGTGTCGCCGCCGAGCGCCACCTTCTCGCTCGGGCTGCACACGGCGAAACCGTGGGCGAGGTTGCCGCAGGACAGGATTGCGCGGTTGGCGGCCTGGCCGGCGGCGCGGCCGATGCGGTCGAGATAGGCTTCGCGCGTGCGCTGCGAGCGGTGGCGGATGCGCTCGGTGATGGCTTGGATGTCTTTCCTGGCGGTCATGGCGGTCATTTCCTCTTCGGCTTCCGGCGTTCCGTGGGAGGCGGAGCAGCCGGTACGGTTCACGGCGCCCAGAACACCTCGACCGGCCTTTCCGCGTGCTCCAGAACGGCGCGGATGGGCAGGTCTTCGCCCTTGAGCGCGGAGGCGAGCACCGCGCGTTTGGCCTCGCCCTCGATGTGCAGGGCAAGGAAGCGGGCGCCGGCGATGGCGGGCATGGTCAGCGTCAGCCGCGGCTCGCCGCCGCTCGGAGCATAAACGGGCGCGACCAGCGCCTGGTTCACGGGCGCGAGCAGATCGGCCAAGGTCGGCGCATCGGGGAAGAAGGAGGCGGTGTGGCCGTCGCCTCCCATGCCGAGCACGACCACGTCGAAGGGCAGGCCGAGCGCGCGCGCCGTCTCGTCAGCCAGTTCGGCGGCCGCCTCGACGTCGGCGGTGTCGCGATATAACCCGGCGAAGCGCGCCGCCGCGGCCTTGCCCCGCAGCAGATTTTCCTTTGCGAGCCGGGCGTTGGAGCGCGCCGAAACCTCGTCCACGAAGCGCTCGTCGACAAGGGTGACCGTGACCCGGGACCAGTCCAGATCGAGATCGGAAAGCGTGCGGAAGAACAGCGCCGGCGTCGTGCCGCCGGACACCGCCATCACAGCCTTGCCGCGCGCCGACAAGGCCTCGGCAAGAACCGACACGACCTTCTCCGCCAGGGTTTCCGCCAGCACCTGGCGCGACGGAAACTCCCGCAGCGCGACCTCCACCTCCCGCATCGCCGTCAGCTTTCGTGCCAGGTGCGGCCGTCGCGCTCGATCAGCGCGATCGACGCCGACGGCCCCCAGGTGCCGGCCGTGTAGCCCTGCACTTCCTGATTGCTGTCGGACCAGGCATTGAAGATCGGGTCGATCCACTTCCACGCCGCCTCGACCTCGTCGCGGCGCATGAACAGCGTCTGGTTGCCGCGGATCACGTCCATGATCAGGCGTTCATAGGCGTCCGGATTGCGGTCGTGGAACGTGTCGGCGAAGCTCATGTCGAGGGCGATGTGGCGCAGCCGCATGCCGCCCGGGCCGGGATCCTTGATCATGATCCACTGCTTGACGCCCTCGTCGGGCTGCAGCCGGATGACCAGCTGGTTGGCCTGGATGCGGCCGGCATTCTCGCCGAAGATCGAGTGCGGGATCGTCTTGAACTCGATGACGATCTCGGAGACGCGCGCCGCCAGCCGCTTGCCGGTGCGCAGGTAGAACGGCACGCCGGCCCAGCGCCAGTTGGCGATCTCGGCTTTGATGGCGACGAAGGTCTCGGTCGTGCTGCCGGGATTGCCGAGCTCCTCCAGATAGCCCTTGACCGCGCCGCCCGAGGAGGCGCCGGCGCGGTACTGGCCGCGCACCGTCGACTTCGGCGCCTCCGCGCCGTTGATGCGCTTCAGCGAATGCAGCACCTTCAGCTTCTCGTCGCGCACGGCATTGGCGTCCATCGAGGACGGTGCCTCCATGGCGACCAGGCAGAGAAGCTGCAGCATGTGGTTCTGCACCATGTCGCGCAGCGCGCCGGCCTTGTCGTAATAGGTGACCCGGTCCTCCAGCCCGACCGTCTCGCCCACCGTGATCTGCACATGGTCGATATGCGCCGAGTTCCACAGCGGCTCGTACAGCATGTTGGCGAAGCGCAGCGCCATCAGGTTCTGCACCGTCTCCTTGCCGAGATAATGGTCGATGCGGAATATCTGGTGCTCGCCGAAATCGGCGCCGATCTGGTCGTTGAGAGCGCGCGCCGAGGCGAGGTCGCGGCCGATCGGCTTCTCGACGACGATACGCGAGTTCGGCGTGATCAACTCATTCTCCCTGAGCTTGTGCGAGATCTCGCCGAACAGCGACGGCGCGACGGCGAGATAGAAGGCGCGGATCGCGTCGCCATTGCTGCCGAGCGTCTTCTTCAGCCTGGCGAAGCCGTCGCCGCTGACGGCGTCGACGGGCACGTAGGAAAGCCGCTTCAGGAAGGTGTCGAGCTCCGCCTCGTCGATGTCGGCTTCCTTGACATGCTCGAGGATCGCCTTGCGGGCGAACTCACGGAAATCGGCGTCGCTGAGCTTGGCGCGCGACGCGCCGATGATGCGCGTCGGCTCGGAAAACTGGCTCTGGCGGTAGTAGAGCGCCGGCAGCAGCTTGCGCTCGGACAGGTCGCCGGTTCCACCGAAGATGACGAAATCGAACGGGGCTACGGGGATGAGCTGACTTGTCATGGTGATTCCGTACGTGCCGGCGGCGTGTTGCCACCAATGTAATCTAATCGATTTAAGCCTGCCAGCGTCACGGTGTCACAGGCGCTCTGGCGTGGCTGGCTCATGCGCGGGAACACCGTGGTGGTGTCCTTCCAGCACGGGCGCGGTTGCAGCATAGTAGGCCTGTCAGCGCAAGCGCAAAGGCAAGCAGCGGGAAGAAGGTGGGGCAAGGGAGCACTATGGATCGCTTGAAGTGCTGGCGGCGGTCCATATGACGCCCGAGGCGCTGGACGGCGACACGATCGGAAAAATCCGCGACGGCGACCTGATCCGCCTCGCCACCAACGCGGGCCTGCTGGAAGTGCTCGTACCGCGATCGGAACTCGCGGCGCACGCGGCCCCCGACATCGAGCCTTCCGGCAACGAGCCCTATTTCAGCCGCGAGCTGTTCGCCGGCTTCCGGCAGATGGTCGGGCGCGCCGACTAGGGCGCCGGCGCGTTCGCGGCGGTGTAGCCTTCGTTATAAGGAAAAGCGAATTGCGATACTTCGTGGAGCATGCTGAAAAATAAATTGCGTTCCTTGCTCGGAGTGATTGTATAGATTGCCGGAATATTGGGGGAGGATATTTTGAAATCAGCTCACCGCTGTTGCATGTCCGCCATTCTGGCTATCGCGTTCCTAGCAGTTGGCCCCCTTATCACTGCCGCCAAAGACCGGAAATCAGCATCAGACGAGGCAATGACGTTCACAGTCATTGACAAACCTCGATGCGATTCTTGCGTTGTCCTTCTCGCCAAAGGTGATGTTAGCGAAGCCACGATCAGTCGCTTTCAAGAAGCGCTCGACAAGCTGGAGAAGACGACTACCTGGTCCCGAGACAAAGCGAGAAGTGGCGGAGGGCCACAACTGATCGTGCTTCTTGACTCTGGCGGCGGGCTTGTCGGCCCAGCTTTTTCTGTGTCACGGCAGTTGCGGACCAATGGCGCGATAACCGCCGTTGCGCGACCATCGGTTACCTTTGCGACAGACGGGGCACTGGATCCCTCCAAATGCAATTCGGCTTGCGGCTTCATACTCATCGGAGGCAAAATTCGATTTTCTCACTTACTGTCCAACATCGGCCTTCATCAGCTTCGTCCGATAGTCGAAGAAAAACGACGTTTCACTCATAAGGAGGTTCTATACTATCTTTCAGACTTCGAAGAAGCTACGGCAGATCTTGCCCGTCATCTGACGGAGATGACCATGGACCCAAAGCTCCTTCTCTATATGATGCAAACAGCGGGTGACGCGATGACCTTTGTCAGCACTTCCGAAGCGAAATCGCTCGGGATCATAAATACGCAAGCTGACTCTCTCGACGCAATATTGAATTATCGATCGTAACGTCTACGAAAATCGCACCTGCGCGAAAAATTCCTCCGGCCCTTCCACCTCGATCATCCGCCTCTTCTCGATCAGCCAGAACCGGTCGCCGACCGCGCGCACGAAGCTGCGGTCGTGCGAGACGAGCAGGCAGCTCGCCTCGTGCTGCAGCAACTCCGCCTCCAGCGCCTCCTGCCCGTCGATGTCGAGATGGTTGGTCGGCTCGTCGAGCAGGTAGAAGTTGGGATTGGCGAGGCGCAGCACCAGCATGCCGAGCCGCGCCTTCTGGCCGCCCGACAGGCGACCGGCCGGACTCTCCTGCATGTCGATGTTTATGCCGGCGCCGGCCAGCAGGCCGCGGGCGCGCTGCTCGCCGAGCTCGAAGCGTCTCGAGAGCACGCCGAGCGGCGTGTCGCCGTCGGCAAGGTCCGCCAGCGCCTGGTCGCCATAACCCAGCACCAGCGACGGCGTCGCCTTGACGCCGGCCGGCGCGTCTTCGGGTGAAAGGATCGCCTGGCGGATCATGTTGACCAGCCGCGTCTTGCCGGTGCCGTTGCGGCCGAGCAGCACGACACGGTCGCCCTGGCGGATCCACAGTTTTCCGGTGCGGAACAGCAGCGTGCCGTCGGGCGTGGCGACCGGAGCATCCTCCAGCGTGACCAGCACTTTGGCATGCGTGCCGCGATTGGCGAGCTTCACCGCGCCGGCCGAGCGCTCCTGGTGCGCCGGCCGCGCCGCTTCCTCCAGTCTTTCGGCGCGCTGCTTCAGCTGCCTGGTCTTCACCACAAGCAGGTCGCTGCCCGAATTGATGCCGATGTTGTTCAGCTTGGCGGCCTGCCGGCGGAGCTGCTGGGCGGTCTTCATGTCCTTCTGGAACCGGCGTTCCTCCGAGGCGTCGATCTCGTCGAGCGCGGCGCGCGCCCTCGCATAGGGCAGCGAAAAGACCTGCGAATTTTCCGGCCGCAGGAACAGCGTGCGGTTTGTCACGGCGTCGAGGAAGGCGCGGTCGTGGCTGCAGATCAGCACCGGGACGTCGCGCGGCAGGGCGTTCAGCCAGTCTTCCAGCTGGCCGATGCGGGCGAGGTCGAGATGGTTGGTGGGCTCGTCGAGCAGGAGCATATCGGGCTCGGTCACCCAGACGCGCGCCAGCAGCGCCAGCCGCTGCCAGCCGCCGCTCAAATGCGACAGCGGCCGGCCGCGCATGTCCTGCGGCACGTCGAGCGAATCGAGCACGATTTCGACCCGCCAGCTTTCGCTTTCGGCCTGCTCCGCCGGCAGCGCGGCGAGCACCGCATCATAAAAGCTCGCAGCGAGCAGGCCGGCCGGCACGTTCTGCTCGACATGACCGATGCGCAGGCCGCGCGCCCGCGTGACGTCGCCGGAAGTCGGCTCGAAGGCCCCGGAGACGGTGCGCAGCAGCGTCGACTTTCCGCGGCCGTTGGCGGCGACGATGCCGAGGCGGTCGCCAGGTTCGACGGACAGGCTGAGGTTGGAGAAAAGCGGCGCGCCGAGTGTCACGCCAAGGGATCGCAGATTGATCAGTGCCATCGTCGTTCTCTGGTCCGCCGGAACCGCCGCCCGCATCCGCTCGGCGGACGCATGTTTTGGGAGGGACAGAACCGGTGATTGTCACGATGCCGGCGCACGAGCTTGAAGCCGGCGCGGCATCACCACGAAGGGCAGACCGGAAGGAGATGCGAAGAGGCGATCGTCTCTGGTCAGCCCTGCAAACGCATTTGCAGGGCCTCGACGGGGCCACGCTGGCGATGATGCCGGAAGAACGTCACGCAGCCCTCCTTTCTCGACGGGTCGATACGGCAGTCATAGCCGCGCCGGCGCCGACATGCAATCGCGGCGGCGACCTTCAACAAGGGTCCGAACAGAGAGCACCGCCCGGCTGGTACCTCAAGGCCGTGTCTGGCGCCCTCGTGGTTCGACAAGCTCACCGTGGGGGCTGCTGGGAGGTTGCGCCAAGCGCTACCACTGATCCGCCGCAGCGACAGCAACGACAAGCGGAAGCCTATCAGTAGCCCTCATGGTGAGCTTGTCGAACCACGAGGGCGCCAGACGCCGGTCGACTTCTCAACCCATCATCTTCAGAGGGCTTGCATCGCTCTCGGCACCCATCCTCGGTATGCGGCGGAAGCGCTGTTCGGTGACCTCAGTGCCCCACTGGCCGCCGACGAATTCCTCGACCAGCGTGAAGCCGAAATCCTCGTAGAGCTTTCGCGCCGCCTCGAGACCGCGCAAGGTCCACAGGTCGACGTGGCGGAATTCCTGGCGGTCGCAGAAGGCGATGGCTTCGGCGAGCAGCCGCCTTCCGACGCCCAGCCCGCGCAAGGCGTCGTCCATGACGAACCAGCGCAGATGGCCGGCACCGTCGCCCAGGTCCTCGCCGTCGATGGCGACGCTGCCCATCACCCGGCCATCCCGCAGCGCCACCCACAGCCCGTTCATCGGCCGGTCGAGCCGCGCCGAGAACTCCGCCATCCCGCTGGCGACCTTCACCTCGAAGAAGCGGCCGAAGCCATAGGGTTCGACATAGTAGCGTCCGTGCATCTCGGCGACGCGGCCGATGACGCCCGGCACATAGCCGGCGACGATGTCGACGCCGGATGCCCCAGCCTGGCCGCCCTCCCCCCGGCGCGCCGCGGCCAGCGCGTCCGCATAGGCGCCGAGGCCGGCGACGACGGTCCGCCGCTGTTCCTGCGACAGATGGCCGAAGGCGCCGGAAACCTGGCCGTGGCCGAAACTGTCGATGCGCTCCAGCATCTTTCGGCCGCGACCGGTCAGCGACAGGATCTTCGAGCGGGCGTCGTCGGGATTCTCGCGCTCCTCGATCTCACCGGAATCGACGAGCTTGCGCAGCAGGCGGCTGACGCTCGACTTTTCCAGGTCGAGGATTTCGCCGAGCGCGGCCGCCGTCAGCTTTCCACGGGCGCCGATCTCGATCAGCGCATGCACCGCCGATATCGGCAGCCCGGTGGCGCCGACCGTGGGCTTCATGAAGCCGAGCTCACGCACGATGCGGCGCGAGGCGTCGCGAACCTTTTCGATCGGTGACGTTTCCCTGGCGTGGATCATGGCCGCTTTCCTTTCCGGTATTTAGTTGTATCATACAACTTTATCGATGCAAGCCGTAGCGGCAAGGGAGCGGATGATGGCCGTCATAGAGCAAAGCGCGAGCGTGCCCGGCGGGCGCGGAAAGCTGGCGGGCGACGTCTGCCTGGTGACCGGAGGAGGCAGCGGCATCGGCCGCGCGGCGGCGTTGCGGATGGCCGCCGAGGGTGCATCGGCGATCGTCGTGGCCGGCCGCCGCGCCGAGGTTGGCGAAGCGGCGGCGGCCGCCTGCCGCGCGGCTGGAGCCGAAGCCCTGTTCGTGCCGGCCGACGTGACCGACGAAGCCGATGTCGCAAGGCTGGTACGCACCACGGTCGAGCGGTTCGGGCGGCTCGACGTCGCCTTCAACAATGCCGGCCATCAGGAGCGGCGGCAGCCGCTGGAGGAGCAGACGGCGCAGACCTTCGACGCTGTGTTCGACACCAATGTCCGCGCCGTGTTCCTGTGCCTGAAGCACCAGCTCGCCGTCATGCTGGCGCAGGGCGGCGGCCGCATCGTCGTCAACGCCTCGGTCAGCGGCGTGCGCAATCCCAATCCCGGCTTCGCGCTCTATTCGGCGTCCAAGGCCGCCGTGATCTCGCTGACCCGCTCGGCGGCGATGGAATGCGCGCCGCGCGGCGTGCGCATCAATGCGGTGGCGCCGGGCCGGGTGGTAACCGACATGATGGTCACGGCCGCCGGCGGCACCGGCGGCCTCGACGCGGTCGCCGCCGGCCTGCCGCTGCGCCGCATGGGCCGGCCGGAGGAGGTGGCGGAAGCGGTGGTCTGGCTGGCGTCGCCGGAGTCGGCCTATGTGGTCGGCCATGTGTTGGCTGCGGATGGCGGGTTCCTGGCGGCGTGAAGGAGGTGGCGCCGGGGACAGTTTACTTTTTTCCGCCCGCACCAGCCTTGCAGCGGCCGCGCCCTTCTGCGGAAAGAAAGTAATACCCCGCCTACCCGACGACCCGAAAAGCCTCGGGTCTGACGATGTGG
>NZ_JCACER010000093.1:0-2200 GCF_059502445.1 Kumtagia sp. | reverse complement strand
TCGCCGGTCTGGCCGAAACGGTCGGTGCCGAGCGGGCTGACACGTTGCCCGCGCACACCGCCAAGCCACGACAAGGCTGCCGGCGATCCGTCGATGACCGTCACGAGGCCGGCGGTGGGGCTGAGCGCTGCGAGCAGCTTGGCGGCATGGCTGGGTTCGCCGCTGCTGGCCTTCCAACGCGCCGCGCGGCTTGCCGACCAGCCTCGGTGCAGCAGATCGGGGGAGGTCACCGCCAAAAGGCCTAGGCCCGGGACGTCGTCCTTGAGCGCCTCCCAAGCGGCGATCGCCTCGGGCATGATCGCGCCGGTCGCGACGATCGCGGCTTCGGCACCGGCGACCGGCGGTTTCAGCCAATAACCGCCCTTCAGTGCATCGGCCTGCCAGCGGTCGTCGTCGCGCGCGACCTGCGCGATCGACCGCGTGGTGAGGCGCAGATAGACCGAGGCGCCATCGGGCGCCTGCAGATGCGCGAAGGCGTGCCGCATGATCGCCGCCAGCTCGTCGGCGAAGGCCGGTTCATAATAGTCGAGCCCCGGCTGGCCCATGCCGATCAGCGGCGTGTTGATCGACTGGTGCGCGCCGCCCTCGGGCCCGAGCGTCACCCCCGAGGGCGTCGCCACCAGCAGGAAGCGCGCATCCTGGTAGCAGCCGTAGTTGAGCGCATCGAGGCCGCGGGCGATGAACGGATCGTAGACGGTCCCGACGGGCAGCAGCCGCGTCCCGAACAGCGGCGCCGACAGCCCGAGCGCCGCGAGCATCAGGAACAAATTATTCTCGGCGATGCCGAGCTCGATATGCTGGCCGGCCGCGCCGCCGGCCCATTTCTGCGCCGAGGGGATCTTGGCGAGATGGAAGACGTCGGCGAGATCCTGCCGGCGGAACAGCCGGCGCTGGTTGACGAAGGCGCCGAGGTTGGTGCTGACCGTGACGTCGGGCGACGTCGTGACGATGCGGTCGGCGAGCGGATGCCCCGACTTGGCGAGGTCGAGCAGGATGCGGCCGAAGGCGGCCTGCGTCGACTGCTCGGCGCCGTCGGGCACCGGCAGCACATCGGGCACGGGCACCGCCTCGAAGGCGCGGTCCTCGACCTTGCGCGCCATCACCGATGAATCGACGAACGCCTTGAGGCGGGCGGCAGCGTTGTCGCCGAGACCCGCGTAGGGCGCCCACTCCTCGCCTTCGGCGATGCCGAGGCTGGCGCGAAGCTGCGCGATCTGCCCGGGGTTCATCAGCCCGGCGTGGTTGTCCTTGTGGCCGGCGAACGGCAGGCCATGCCCCTTGATCGTGTAGGCGATGAACAGCGTCGGCTTGTCGTCCTGCGCCTGCGCGAAGGCTTCGAGCAGGCTCTCGACGCAGTGGCCGCCGAGGCCGGTCATCAGCCTGCCCAGCGCCTCGTCGTCGAAGCTGTCGAGCAGCGCCGCCACGCCCTTTTCCCGGCCGAGGTCGGCGAGCAGCCGCGCGCGCCAGGCGCTGCCGCCCTGATAGGTCAGCGCCGCATATTCGGCGTTGGGACAGCTGTCGATCCAGCGCTCGAGCGCCGGCCCGCCCGGCCGCTTGAACGCCGCCTGCTGCGCCTTGCCGTGCTTCAAGGTGATGACGCGCCAGCCGCAGGTCTCGAAGATGTCGTCGAAGCGCGAGAACATCCGGTCGGCGGTGGTCGCGTCGAGGCTCTGGCGGTTGTAGTCGACGATCCACCAGCAGTTGCGGATGTCGTGCTTGTACGCCTCGATCAGGCACTCGTAGATATTGCCCTCGTCGAGCTCGGCATCGCCCATCAGCGCGATCATCCGGCCGGCGTCGCCCTCGGCGAGCTGGCCGTGCGCGATCAGATAATCCTGCACCAGGCTCGCGAAGGCGGTGATCGCCACGCCGAGGCCCACCGAGCCGGTCGAGAAGTCGACCGGGATCCGGTCCTTGGTGCGGCTCGGGTAGCTCTGCATGCCGCGGAAGGCGCGGAAGGCCTGCAGCTGCTCGAGGCTCTGCTGGCCCAGCAGATAGTGGATGGCGTGGAGCAACGGACCGGCATGCGGCTTCACCGCCACCCGGTCGTTGGGGCCGAGCGCGCCGAAATAGAGCGCCGCCATGATCGCGGTCATCGACGCGCACGACGCCTGATGGCCGCCGACCTTCAGCCCGTCGCGGCTGTCGCGCAGCTGGTTCGCGTTGTGGATCGTCCAGGCGCTGAGCCAGCGCAGCCGCG
>NZ_JCACER010000092.1:0-19548 GCF_059502445.1 Kumtagia sp. | reverse complement strand
CAGAAAGCCGCAGCAAGCCAGACGTCGCGCGGGCCGAAAAAAGTAAACTGTCCCCGGCGCTTACGCCCCGCATCGCACTCCGTCCAGCACCCCTCATCTGGCCGAGCGAAGCGAGGTCGGATGAGGGGTGCTGGACGGAGTGGCGACTCAGCCGCCGCCCACCTCACGCCACCCGGCTGACCGGGATGTGGAACGCCTGCTGGAAATAGGAGCGCACCGCCAGCATCGCCGGAGTGAATTCCACCGTTCGCCGCCAGGCGAGGCCGACATCCATCGCCGGCACAGGATCGCGCATGGTGATCGTCTCGATGCGCCGGCCCTCCAGCGACCACGGCCGATGCACCATGTCGGACAGGATCGCCACGCCCTGGCCGTTGCCGACCATCGAGCGGACGGCCTCGACCGAGGAGGTGCGCAAAATGGTCTTCGGCTGGTAGAGCGAGGCGCTCCAGTATTTCATCGCCGTATGCGCCGCCTCGTCGACGGTCAGCATGATGTACGGCTCCTTCGAAACCTCCTCCAGGCCGACGCTCGGCAATTGCAGGAGCGGGTGCTGCGACGGCACCCACAGCCGGCGGGTCGAACTCAGCAGCTTCTCCGTGGTGAGTTGCGGGTTGAGGATGTTGGAGGTGAGCAGCACCGCGATGTCGTAGCGGTTGGTGAGCAGCCCCTCCTCGATCGATTCCCGGTTGAGTTCGAACAGCTGGATGTCGAGCCGCGGGAACAGCCGCTGCAGCCGCTCGATGTGATAGGGCAGGAAGTAGCCGATGACCGTATAGGTCGCTGCCATGGTCAGCGAACCCTCCACCGTGTTGCTGACGGCGCTCAGGTGGGTGGCGTCGTCGACCTTCTTCAGGATGTCGTAGGCATGCGAGAGCAGCTCTCGGCCGGCCGGCGTCAGGTCCATGCCATGCGCCGTGCGCACGAACAGCTCGGCCCCGACATGGCGCTCGAGTTCCTTGACGGCGGTGGTGATCGCCGATTGCGAGATGGAAAGGTTGACCGCCGCCTGCGAGATCTGTCCGACCTCGGCGGTGGCGACGAAATAGCGGAGCTGCTTGAGGCTGAGTGACATCCAAAGCTTTCCGAAAAACTGAACAGCATCTTCGAAATATCAGAATTGATGATCGCCGTGGACAGGGTCCTATGCCTGCGACCTGGGCAATTCTTGCCTAAGCGCCTGACTTCGAACTGCCTATATCGGCGGCGGCCTGCCCGCGCTCGTTCTGAATTTTTTATACCATGGGGCAAAAGATAGAATTTTTCAAACCACTCTCGATCTCCTAGCCTGCCTCTCCGATGCAGCGCCGGCGGCCGGCCGTGTCGCAAGCAGCAGAGGTGGTCAGTGCGTTCCGTCGACATCAACTGCGACATGGGGGAGGCTTTCGGCCGCTGGCGCATCGGCGATACCGACGACGCCTCGTTGATGCCCTTGATCAGCTCCGCCAACATCGCCGCTGGCTTCCATGCCGGCGATCCCAATTTGATGGACGAGACGGTGCGGCTGGCCGTCAGCCACGGTGTCGGCGTCGGCGCGCATCCCGGCTATCCCGACCTACAGGGGTTCGGGCGGCGCAGGATCGCCGGCACCGGCAAGGAGCTGGTCAACGACATCGTCTACCAGGTCGGCGCGCTGAAGGAATTCGCGCGGCGGCATGGCGCGCAGTTGCAGCATGTAAAGCCGCACGGCGCGCTCTACATGGAGATGGCGGTCAATGCCGAGCTGTCGCGCATCTTCGTCGAATACATGCGTACCGTGCAGCCCAACGCCTTCGTCTTCTGCATGGGCGGCTCCGCCACCTGGCAGGCGGCGCGCGATCTCGGCCAGCCGGTCATCCGCGAGTTCTACGCCGACCGCGACTACGACGATTCCGGCTCGATCGTGTTCACCCGCGATGCCGGGCGCCCCGACCCGAAGCAGATCGCACAAAAGGTCGTGCGCGCCTGCACCGAGGGCAAGGTCCGCACCGTGACCGGCAACGACATCGACATCGCATTCGAATCCGTCTGCTTCCATTCCGACACGCTGGGCGCCTTCGACATCGCCAGCCGCATGCGCGAGGCGCTGAAGGCGGCGGGAATCCGCATCGCGCCCGTTTCCACGATCGCTACCTGAGGATTCTTGTAGATGAGCAAGCACGAGATCAGAGCGCCCATGCCCGGCACGTTCTACCGGTCGCCGTCGCCCGACGCGCCGGCCTTCAAGGTCGACGGCGATGCGGTGGCGAGCGGCGACACCATCGGCCTGATCGAGGTCATGAAGACCTTTCACGAGGTTCCGGCCGGCGTCGACGGCAAGGCGATCCGCTTCCTGCTCGACAATGAGGAGCCGATCATGGCCGGCCAGGTCATCGCCGAGGTCGAGGCATGACCATCCGCTCGCTTCTCGTTGCCAACCGCGGCGAGATCGCGGTGCGCATCGTCAAGGCGGCCAAGGCGCTCGGCATCCGCACCGTGCAGGTCCACAGCGCCGCCGATGCCGACATGTTGGCGGTGCGGCTGGCCGACGAGGCGGTCGACATCGGCCCGCCGGCGGCAAAAAAATCCTATCTCAACATCGAGGCCGTCATCGCCGCCGCCAGGGCGGCGGGCGTCGACGCCGTCCATCCCGGCTACGGCTTCCTGTCCGAGAACGCGGATTTCGCCGATGCCGTCGAGGCGGCGGGGCTGGTCTTCGTCGGCCCGAAGGGCGACGCCATCCGCCTCCTCGGCGACAAGGTCGCCGCCCGCGAGGTCGCGGCGCGCGCCGGCGTGCCCACCGTGCCGGGCAGCGCCGGCCGGGTTTCCAGCATCGACGAGGCCCGCGACGTGGTCGCGCAAGCCGGCTTTCCGATCATGATCAAGGCCGCCGCCGGCGGCGGCGGGCGCGGCATCCGCATCGCCGCCGACATGGCCGACCTGGACCGGCATTTTCCGCAGGCCTCGGCCGAGGCGCTGGCCGCCTTCGGCGACGGCGGCCTTTATCTGGAGAAGGTGATCGGCAAGGCCCGCCACGTCGAGGTGCAGATTCTCGGCGACGGCAAAAACTTCATCCACTGTTTCGAGCGCGAATGCTCGCTGCAGCGGCGGCGGCAGAAGGTGTGGGAGGAGGCGCCGTCCTTCCTGCTGCCGGCCGACGTGCGCGAAAAGCTGTGCGCGAGTGCCGTGGCGCTGGCGCGTGAGGTGAAGTACAGCGGCGCCGGCACCGTCGAATATCTCTACGACGAGGACAGCCGCGAATTCTATTTCATCGAGGTCAACACGCGCATCCAGGTCGAGCATCCGGTGACGGAGATGGTCACCGGCATCGACCTCGTCCAGGAGATGATCCGCGTCGCCGGCGGCGCGCCGCTGTCGGTCCGGCAGGAGGACGTCGCGCTGCGCGGCCACGCCATCGAATGCCGCATCAACGCCGAGGACCCGGCGCGCGGCTTCATGCCGGCGCCCGGCACGGTGCGGCGGCTGGTCGTGCCGGAAGGCGAGGGCATCCGCTTCGACACCATGCTCTACGAGGGCTACACGATCCCGCCCTTCTACGATTCCCTGCTCGGCAAGCTGGTCGTCTGGGCCGAGACGCGCGACGCCTGCCTCGACCGGCTGAGATCGGCGCTGAGGGGCCTCGTCATCGACGGGGTCGCGACCACCGTGCCGCTGCATCTGGCGCTCGCCGCTGACGGCAGCGTGCGGCGCGGCGACTTTCACACGAGATTTCTCGAAGGCTGGCTGGACGAGGTGTTCGCCAGCCGGCCGAAAGCGGAGGTGGCTTGATGGGCGTTCGTTATTCCTTCGGCGGCGACGAGCACCTGTTCGTCGAGTGCAGCGAGGAGATGTCGCTGGACGCCTTCTTCAAGAGCCTGTCCATGTCCGGCGGGGTCCGCGACAGCGGCATCAGGGGCGTCACCGAGATCTGCCCGGCCAACGCCTCGCTGCAGGTCAAGTTCGACCCGGACGTGATCAGCCCGGACGACATTCTCAGGGAGGTCAAGGCGATCGAGCAGGCGGCCGAGAAGGCCGAGCCGGTCATCCGTACGCGCATCGTCGAGATCCCGGTCTTCTACAACGATCCGTGGACGCATGAGACGCTGATGCGTTTCCGCGAGCGGCACCAGGATCCGTCGGGCACCGACCTCGACTACGCCGCGCGCATCAACGACTATGGCTCGGTCGACGACTTCGTCGCCGCCCATTCCGGCTCGCCCTGGTTTGTCTCCATGGTCGGCTTCGTCGCCGGCCTGCCGTTCATGTACCAGATGGTCGAGCGGCAGCGGCAGATCCAGGTGCCGAAATACCTGCGCCCGCGCACCGACACGCCGAAGCTGACGGTCGGGCATGGCGGCTGCTTCGGCTGCATCTATTCGGTGCGCGGCGCCGGCGGCTACCAGATGTTCGGCATCACGCCGATGCCGATCTTCGACCCGACGCAAACCACCAGCTACCTCCGCGACTTCATGGTGTTCTTCCGGCCCGGCGACATCGTCAAGTTCAAGGCGATCGACCGCGACGCCTACGACCAGGCCGTCGAGGACGTCGCCGGCGGACGCTTTGCGCCGCCGATCCGCGAGGTCAGCTTCGACCTGCGCGAGTTCCGCCGTGACATCGACGGCTACAATGCCAAGCTCGAGGGCGTGCTCAATGGCAATTAAGGTTGTGCATCACGGTCTGGCGACCACCGTCCAGGATCTCGGCCGGCCCGGCTATTTCCACCTCGGCATCCCGATCGGCGGCGCCATGGACCGCTACGCCATGCGCGCCGCCAACCTGCTCGTCGGCAATGACGAGGGTGCGGCCGGCCTGGAAGCCGTCTTCATAGGCCCGAAACTCGAATTTACCGAGGACGCGTTGGTCGCCGTGACCGGCGCCGACATGCCGGCCAAGGTCGACGGCGTGGCGCAGCCCGGCTGGACGGCGTTCAAGGTCAAGGCCGGCCAGACGCTCACCTTCGACTTCCTGAAGTCGGGCGCCCGCATCTACATCGCCGTCTCCGGCGGCATCGACGTGCCGGTGGCGCTCGGCAGCCGCTCCACCTATCCGATCGGCGCGCTCGGCGGCTACAAGGGCCGGCCGCTGGCGGCGGGCGACGAACTGCCGGTCGGCAAGGGCAGCCTCGCCGCGGAGGGGCGCTCGCTCGGCGAAAAATTCCGCCGCGCGCCGGGCATGCCGGTCGAGCTGCGCGTGCTGCCCGGCCTCTATTGGCACCGCGTCACCGAGGAATCGCAGAAAAACTTCTTCGCCGACGAGTGGAAGGTCGCCAATGAGGCCGACCGCATGGGCTACCGCTTCAAGGGCGGCAGAAAACTCGACTTCGTCGAGCGCGAGCAGCCTTTCGGCGCCGGCTCCGACCCATCCAACATCGTCGACAGCTGCTATCCCTACGGCTCCATCCAGGTGCCGGGCGGCACCGAGCCGATCATCCTGCACCGCGACGCCGTCTCCGGCGGCGGCTATTTCATGGTCGGCACGGTCATCTCGGCCGACATGGACCTGATCGGGCAACTGCAGCCGCACACGCCGACACGCTTCGTCGAGGTGACGATGGAAGAGGCGCTGGCAGCGCGAAAAGCCCGCCGCGCCGCGCTCGACGCGCTCCATGTGGCGCTGGCGTGAGCGGGAGAGGGCGATGCGACACGCTCCGCTTCGCCCGCTGCCTTTCGCGACTGTCTGCGCGCTGCGGACCCTAGTCCAGCACCGGCGTGAGATAGGCGGCCGTCGCGCCCGGCCGCGGGATGATCGCCACGATCTTCATTTGCGCGATGGTCCGGTTGAGCGACGCCTCGAGATGCGTGTCCATCATCGACACCGCCGCGTCCGTCGCGCCGCGTTGCAGCAGTTCGACGATCAGCCTCAGCTCCGTGATGATCGCCGGGTCGCCCGGCAGGCCGAGCCGGCGCAGCAGCCGCTCGGTGGCCGTCACCGGCAAAAGGTTGTTGCGCACCAGGTCGCGCAGCCGCTCGTTGGGGGCAGCAAGCACGCAGCATTCGATGAAGTCGGCCTGCACCGCCTCGACCTCGCGCAGGAAATCGCCGCCGCTGCCGCCCTCGGCCTGGCGCAGCCGCGCCAGCAGCGCCTCGAGCCGCGCCTGGTCGATGGCGCCGGCGCCGAGGCGGATCGCCGGCGGCTCCAGCATCCTGCGCAGGGCGAAATGGTCCTTGACCGTCTGCGCCGTCAGCGGGCCGGCGATCCAGTGCGAGCTCTGGTTCTTGCGCACCAGCCCGCGCTCGCGCAGGCGCGTCAGCACGTCCCGCACCACGGTGCGGCTGACGTTGAAATGGTTGGCGAGCTCCATCTCGATGATGCGGTACTGGCCGAAGATCACGCAGCCGGCGACGTCGGCCTCGACCGTGTTGTAGATCCGCTCCCACGAGGAGCGGCTCTGCAGCGCCTCGTCGGCATGGCGCGGCACGATCAGGCCGAGCGACTTGATCTCCGTCCTGTTCGGCTCGATGGCGCTGCCCGGCGCGCCGACCAGGAAGCCGCGGCCGGCGAAGCGGTGGATCAGCCCCTCCGCTTCGAGGGCCTGCAGCGCCCGCTGCACCGGTGCGCGCGATATCTGCAGGATCTCGGCGATCGGGCCTTCGAGAAGCACCAGCCCGGGCGGCAGGATGCCGGCCTCGATATTGCCGCGCAGCACGTCCTCGGCGATCTCGTAGCGCCTCTGCGTGCTGGCGGTTGTGCGGTCGTCGTCCATGGTTCCCGTCATGCGTCCGCATCGTTCGATTGCGCGCACACTGGCGTATTCTCCTTGCAAAGGAAAGGATGCCATAAAATGACTATTGAATACAAAAGGAAAACGCGCACGAGTTAGTCCCGTGGCATGAAGCCGCCTGGACTGGCTGCCTAAGGATTAGGACTTTTCTGCCGAATGCTGCCCGGAATCGCGGCAAACGGCACAGATGTGCTGTGCTTGGCGCGATTTTCGTCGCGGCGTCGGCCTGTGCATGACGAGACGGTAGCTTACGAAAACGGCTCCGCATTTTCTGCCCTGCGCTACAAAAAAGTCTATTGAATACAAAAGTCATTCGTGAGATAGTTTTTCTGCCAAGGCGCCCGGAGAGGCGCTGCAGGTGGAACGAAGCGAGGAGCACCGGAACATCGCTGTCATGCGCGTCCGAGGATGCGCGAAGGCTGGCCGCTTTGCCTGGGCGCCGATGCGCCCGGCGGCGGAGCATTGCCGCGATGCGCCTGGCCCCGGACTGGATAGGAGCGGACGTGTCGGCTGTCCTGCAATTGAAGAACGTCCACAGGTCCTACGCGGGCGTTCCCGCGCTTGCGGGGATCGACGCCACCCTGCCGAACGACGCCTATGTCTCGCTGCTCGGGCCGAGCGGATCGGGAAAGACGACGCTCCTGCGCGTGATCGCCGGCTTCGAGCCTGCGGACGGTGGCCAGATCCTGTTCGCCGGCCGCCGCATTGACGGCGTCCCGCCGCACCAGCGCGGCATCGGCTTCGTCTTCCAGAATTTCGCGCTGTTCCCGCATCTGAGCGTCAGGCAGAACATCGCCTTCGGCCTGGAGAACCGCGTCGTCGATCCGGTGACGGATGCCAAGATCGTCGCCGGCCGCGTGCGCGACATCATCGCGCTGGTCGGACTTTCCGGGCTCGAGGACCGGGCGATCACCCAGATATCCGGCGGCCAGAAGCAGCGCGTGGCGCTGGCCCGCACGCTGGTGACCGAGCCGAGCATGGTGCTGCTCGACGAGCCATTGGGCGCGCTCGACGCCAATCTGCGCACCCGCATGCGCGGCGAGCTGCGGAAAATCCGCGAGCGCTGCGGCGTCACCTTCCTGCATGTCACCGGCAGCGAGACCGAGGCGCTCGCCATGGGCGACACCGTTCTCGTGCTCGACCGCGGCAGGATCGCCCAGTCCGCCGATGCCGGCACGCTCTATAGCCGTCCCGCCTCGCCGGACGTGGCAAGATTCCTCAACTGCTTCAACATCTTCTCCGGCGAATTGGAGGGTGACGCGTTCGCCAGCCCGGTCGGGCGGCTGGCGCTCGGCGGCGCCCGTCAGCCTGCCGCGAAACCGGCCTATGCCATCCGCTACGACCGTGTGTCGATCCGGCCGAAGGATGCGGCACCCGCCGGCGACGAGGTCCGCATCGAGGGCAGCTTCGTCGCCAGCGAGTATTCGGGTGCCGCGATCAACTCCTTCTTCGCCCTCGACGACGGCCGGGTCTTCGAAGTGGAGACCCATCTGAGCCACGCCGCTCCGGAAAACTACGAGGAACGCGGCCGCTATGCGCTCGTGTGGAAGAAGGAGGACGCCCTTGTCTTCGCGTGATGTCCGCGCGGCGCGCGGTGTCGGCCTCCCATTGGAGAACGAGAAATGACGATGGCTGCCACGAGCCAAGATAGACCGGCCGAAGCAGCGGCCAGCCAGGACGGAAAGCGGTCGGACCGGACGTTCTGGCTGCTCGCTCCGGGCGTCATCTGGATGCTGCTCTTCCTGGTGCTGCCGATCGCCATGATGGTCTATGTCTCGTTCTGGACGCAGACCACCTTCAAGATCGAGCCGACGCTGACGCTGAAGAGCTGGATCACCTTCTTCAGCAGCGACACCTATATCGGCGCGCTGTGGACGACGGTCCGTATCTGGCTGATCGTGCTCATCGCTACGCTCGTCGTCGGCTATCCCGCCGCCCTGTTCGTCGGCCTGTTCGTGAGGAACAAGACGCTCTCCACCGCGCTGCTCGTGCTCTGCGTCATCCCGTTCTGGACCTCCTTCCTCATCCGCGTGCTGGCCTGGCGGCCGATGCTCGGCAAGGAGGGGGCGATCAACATGATCCTGATGAATCTCGGCATCGTCGACCAGCCGATCGAGGTCCTGCTGTTCTCCGAACTGTCGGTGATCATCGGCATGACGCAGATCTACTGCGTCTTCATGGTCGGCCCGATCGCCTTCATGCTCGGCCGCATCGACCCGTCGGTGCTGGAGGCCGCGCAGGATCTCGGCGCCGGCTTCTGGCGCATCTTCCGCACCATCATCCTGCCGCTGTCGATGCCCGGCGTGGTCGTCGGCGGGATCTTCGTCTCGGTCATGGTGCTTGGCGAGTTCGCCACGGCCGCGGCGCTCTCCGGCCGCAAGGTCAACCTGCTCGGCAACATCATCGTCACCCAGGTCGGGTCGCTGAAATGGGCCTTCGCCGCGGTCGCCGGCGTCGTCCTCACCGTCCTGATGGGCATCGTCGTCGCGGCGCTGCTGCGGGTGGTCGACCTGAGGAAGGAGCTCTGAGATGAACGCCACCGGCATCAAGTTCGGGCTCGGCCTTTATACGGCGCTGTTCATCGTCTTCCTCTACGGGCCGCTGGTCGTGCTCGGCATCCTGTCCTTCCAGACAGGGCCGGAGGGCGGGCCGCAGTTCCCGATCATCGAGTGGTCGACCTACTGGTACCGCCACCTGTTCGGCCTGACGCCGCCCTCGCGCATCGCGCCGCTGCCGATCGAGCAGGCGCTGGTCCGCTCGCTGACGCTGGCAGTGATGACGATGGTCGTCTCCACCGTGCTCGGCGTCACCGCGGCGCAGGCCTTCCGCCGCAAGTTCCGCGGCTCGGGCGTCGTCTTCTACCTGATCGTGCTCGGCATGATGGTTCCGGGCGTGCTGGTCGGCCTCGGCATGGCGCTGGTCGCCAACGCCTTCGGCATCGACCGCCACTGGTGGGGCACGGCCTTCGTTCTGCACGTCGTCTACACCTTCCCCTTCGCCTTCCTGGTGATGCTGGCGATCTTCAACCGCTTCGACCCGAGCGTGGAGGAGGCGTCCTGGTCGCTCGGCGTCAGTCCGGCCCGCACCTTCCGCAAGATCACCTTCCCGCTGATCTTCCCGGGCGTGCTCTCGGCCATGCTGTTCGCCTTCACGCTGTCCTATGACGAGTTCTCGCGCACGCTGTTCGCCTCCGGCCGCGACCTGACGCTGCCGCTCGCCATCTACGGCACCTTCTCGGTGGAGGTGCATCCGAACGTCTTTGCCTTCGGCGTGCTCACCACGCTGTTCTCCTTCGCGCTGCTCGGCACCTACGCCATCCTGATGGCGATGTCGGTGCGCAGGGCCAGGCGCGTCGCCATCCAGGAGGAAGCGTGATCTCCGCCATCGTCACCGGCGCCGGCTCCGGCATCGGCAAGGCCATAGCCGAGCGGCTCGCCGCCGACGGTTATGCCGTCCTCGTCAACGATCTCTCCCCGGAGCGCGCCGAAGCGGTGGCGTCGGCCATCCGCGCAAAGGGCGGCGTCGCGGCAGCCAGGGCTGGCGACGTCTCCAGGGAGACGGATGTAGCGGCGATCCACGAGGCCGCGCTCGACGCCCATGGCGAGGTCGGGCTGCTGGTCAACAATGCCGGCATCGCGCACCAGGCGCTGTTCGAGAACCTGAAGGTCGAGGATTTCGACCGCATGTTCGCCGTGCATGTGCGCGGCACCTTCCTGGTGACCAGGGCGGTGCTGCCGGCCATGCTCGCGGCGGGCAAGGGCGTCATCGTCAACATCGCCTCGCAGCTCGGCCAGATCGGCGGGGTCGAGCTCGTCCACTATTCCGGCGCCAAGGCGGCGATCATCGGCATGACCAAGGCGCTGGCGCGCGAGGTGTCGGCCCGCGGCGTGCGCGTCAACGCCGTCGCCCCCGGTCCCATCAACACGCCGCTGGTGATGGAGCTTTCCGAGGACTGGCGCGCCACCAAGCGGGCGCAGCTGCCGCTCGGCCGCTTCGGCGAGCCGGAGGAGGTGGCCGAGACGGTCGCCTTCCTCGCTTCGCCTGCCGCCAGCCTGTTCGTCGGGCAGACGCTCGGGCCGAACTCCGGCGACGTGATGCTTTGAGAGCGAGATCGACATGAGCGAAGACAAGAAGAACCGCATCGTCATCATCACCGGCGCCGGCATCGGCATCGGCCATGCGACCGCCAAGGCTTTTGGCGCGCTCGGCGACCATGTCGTGGTGACCGACATCCTCGAGAAGGAAGGCCGCGAGACGGCGCAGGCCATCGCGGCGGCCGGCGGCTCGGCCGAGTTCCGTCGCTACGACGTGCGCTCCAGGGAGGCCGCCGACGCGCTGGTTGCCGATGTCGAGGCGCGCCACGGGCGGATCGACGTCATCGTCGCCAATGCTGGCATCGCCCACCGCACGCCGCTGGCCGAGCTCACCGACGAGAAGTGGGACCTAACCTTCGACATCGACCTCAAGGGCATCTTCCGGCTGGTGCGGGCCGCCGCCCCGGGCATGCGCGCCCGCCGCTCCGGCAGCATCGTTGCCCTCTCCTCGATCATGGGCGTCGCCTATGGCTGGGACGAGCACGTCCATTATTCGGCGGCCAAGTCCGGCGTGGTCGGCCTGGTCAGGGCGCTCGCCGTGGAGATGGCCAGGGATGGCGTCCGCGTCAACGGCGTGGCGCCGGGCTACATCCGCACCGCCCAGCTCCTGTCCGAGGAGAATTCGCTGGGTCCCGTGGCCGCGGAGAAGGCGGCGGAATTCATTCCGATGGGGCGGCTCGGAACGCCGGAGGACATCGCCGATGTCATCGCGTTCCTGGCCTCGAAGGAAGCGAGATACATGACCGGCCAGGTGCTGGTCGTGGATGGCGGCCTGCTCGTGGGCCGGTACTGAACCGCCGCAGCGGCGGGCGATCCGCCGCAGTGGCATGAAAGAAGGGGCCGCATCCCTGCGGTTCCGGGGAACACAACAAGCTGGAGAAGAGCCATGTCCACAATGGAAATCAATCGCCGCTCCCTTCTGAAGCGGTCCGCTGGCGCGATCGCGCTCGCCATGGGAGGCGGCACGTCCTTGCTGTCGTCACGCGCCGCCTGGGCGCAGGCCGCCGATCTCGCCGGTCAGCAGCTCCGCACCATCGGCCTTTCGGTGACCGTGCAGGAGCGCATCCTCGAGGAGTTCAAGAAGGCCTCCGGCGTCGGCACCACCTCCGGCACGGCCGCGACCTTCCCCGACGCGCAGACCAAGATCCTTTCCGGTTCGAAGGACTACGACTGCTGGGAGACGATCGGCGAGCGCCTGCCGTCGATCGTCATGACCGACAATGTCGAGCCGATCCCCGCGGCCTCGCTCAAGAACTGGGCCAACATCCGCGACACCTTCACCAAGCCGAGCGACAAATGGGAGCGCCGCGCGCAGATCGTCGGCCAGATCTGGGCCGATGAGGGCCAGACCACGCTCAACATGGTTCCGGTCGTCTACAACTACGACTCGATCGGCTACAACCCGGACGTCGTGACGGCCGAGGAAGCCAATACCTGGGCCTGCATCTTCGACCCGAAATGGAAGGGCAAGTCCGGCCTCAACACCGATCCGCTGATCGCCTTCGGCCAGGCCGTCATGGCCATGAACACGCTGGGCCTCTCCGACGTTAAGAACCCCGGCAATCCCAACACGGCCGAGATCGACGAGGCCGCGAAATTCCTGATCGCCAAGAAGAAGGAAGGCCAGTTCCGCGCCCTGTGGGGCGATTTCGGCGAGCTGGTCAACCTGATGGCCTCGGGCGAGATGGTGGTCTCCGACGCCTGGCAGCCGGCCGTCATGGCCGTGAAGGCGCAGGGCAAGCCCGCAAAGTACGCCGTGCCGAAGGAGGGCTATCGCGGCTGGGCGATCGGTCCTTCGATGCTCGCCGGCACGCCGAACCGCGAAGCCGTCATCGCCTATTGCGATTTCTGGCTGTCGGGCGAACCGGGCATCACCGTCTCCGAGCAGGGCTACTATTCGCCGTCGACCAACATCAAGAACGTCATGGCGCCGGAGAAATACGCCTTCTGGTACGAGGGCAAGCCCTGGGTCGGCGCCGAGGAGCGCGGCATAAAGGAAGGCGACCTGCGCGACGGCGGCTCGCTGGAGGAGCGCGCGGCCAACGTTGCCTACTGGCACCAGTGGCCGGACGAGTACGACCACCTCATCCAGAAGTGGGACGAGTTCCTGAGCGCCTGATCCACGACTTTGGAACCGGGGCGTTGCCGCCCCGGTTCCCGCTATCTGCCTTCGGGAGAGACCGATGATCTTCGACCTGGAACTCAAAAATGCCGGCAAGGTCTACGACAACGGCACGCCGGCCGTGATCGACTTCGACCTGTCGGTCGCCAAGGGTGAGTTCATTGCTTTCCTCGGCCCGTCGGGCTGCGGCAAGACCACGACGCTGCGCATGATCGCCGGCTTCGAGAGCATCTCGTCGGGCGACATGCTGATCCGCGGCGAGCGCATGAACGACGTGCCGCCGCAGCGCCGTCCGACCTCGATGATCTTCCAGAATTATGCGCTGTTCCCGCACATGACGGTGCGCCGCAACGTCGGCTACGGGCTGGAGGTCAAGGGCCTGCCCAGGGCCGAGCGCGACGCCAAGGTGGACCATATCCTCGCCACGCTCGATCTCGAGGACATCGCCGACCGCAAGCCGGACCGGCTGTCCGGCGGGCAGCGCCAGCGCATCGCGCTGGCGCGCGGCCTCGCCGTCGAGCCGGACATCCTGCTTCTTGACGAGCCGCTCGGCGCGCTCGACGCCAATCTGCGAAAAGCCATCCAGAACGAGCTGAAGCTCCTGCAGAAGCGGCTCGGCGTCACCTTCATCTTCGTCACCCACGCCCAGTCGGAGGCGCTGGCGCTGTCCGACCGCATCGTCGTCATGAACCAGGGCCGCGTCGAGCAGGTCAGCCCGCCGCACCAGCTCTACACCCGGCCCAACACGCCTTTCGTCGCCCAGTTCATCGGCCGCAACACCGTCCTGCAGGGCGAGGTCGCCGGCACGCGGGGCGAGGACATCGTCGTGTCGACCGGCGTCGGCGTGCTCAGCGGCCGCGCCAACGGCAGGACGGCCGACAAGGGCCGCGTCAACCTCGTGGTGCCGGCCGAGGCGATTGAGGTACACGCCGCCGCCACCCGCGAACGCCTGACGCGCGGCGGCACGACCAATCTCGTCGACGCCCACATCGAAAGCTTCGACGTCGTCGGCCACATCTCGCATCTCACAGCACGGCTCCTGGACGGCCGCACCGTTTCGCTGGAGGCCCATGTCGACAAGTACCAGCCGGGCGCCTTCCCGGTCGGCAGCGGCGTGCTGCTCAGCTGGAAGGCGGCCGAGGCGACGGTCATCCCGGCGCATTGACGATCCGAACGAAAATCAGGGAAAAAGGAGACACCCCTATGGCCAAGGAGATCTTTTGCAGCTTCGGCATCGACGTCGATGCCGTTGCCGGCTGGCTCGGATCCTATGGCGGCGAGGATTCGCCCGACGACATCTCGCGCGGCCTGTTTTCCGGCGAGGTCGGCAGCCTGCGCCTGCTGAAGCTGTTCGAGCGTTTCGGCATCAAGACGACCTGGTTCATCCCCGGCCACTCGATCGAGACCTTTCCGGAGCAGATGCAGGCGGTGGCCGCCGCCGGCCACGAGATCGGCATCCACGGCTACACCCACGAGAACCCGATCGCCATGACGCGCGAGCAGGAGACCGAGGTCCTCGACAAGTGCATCGAACTGGTGACCAAACTCTCCGGCAAGCGCCCGACCGGCTATGTGGCGCCGTGGTGGGAGTTCTCCAACGTCACCAACGAGCTGCTGCTGGAGCGCGGCATCAAGTACGACCACTCGCTGATGCACAACGACTTCACGCCCTACTACGTGCGCGTCGGCGACAGCTGGACCAAGATCGACTATTCGAAGAAGCCGTCCGACTGGATGGTGCCGCTGAAGCGCGGCCACGAGACCGACCTCATCGAAATTCCGGCCTCCTGGTATCTCGACGACCTGCCGCCGATGATGTTCATCAAGAAGTCGCCGAACAGCCACGGCTTCGTCAACCCGCACGACATCGAGCAGATGTGGCGCGACCAGTTCGACTGGGTCTACCGCGAGATGGACTATGCGGTGTTCCCGCTCACCATCCACCCCGACGTCGCCGGCCGGCCGCAGGTGCTGATGATGCTGGAGCGCCTCTATGCCCATATGATCAAGCATCCGGGCGTAAAATTCGTCACCATGAACGAGATCGCCGACGATTTTGCCAAGCGCTTCCCGCGCAAAAAGTGATGCATACGGGGGAGCGGCTCAGCCGCTCCCCCAACAATGGAAAGGACGTGAGGCGCCATGTGTTCGCTTTGCGGCGTCCTGGGTGGAAACGAGCACTGGACCGACGCGGTGGCGCGGCCCGGCGTCTACACGCGCAACGTCGAGCGCATCGACCGGCGGCGCGAGCGGGCGCGCCGCGTGGCCGCCGCCAACCATGTCCTGTCGGCCTTCGGCATGAGCCTTTCCGACTGGCAGGGCTCCTCCTTCATCATCGCCACCCGCACCGGCAAGAGCGAGATCATCGAGGATCTCGGCCATCTCTGGCCGGCGGCCGAGCGGCTGTCCGGACGGCCGTGCGACCCGCTCGACCCCGCGCTGATCGCCCGCATGGAAGCCGCCGATGGCTGACGTGCCGGCCTTCACCCCCGTCTACCTGCTGACCGGCTTTCTCGGCTCGGGCAAGACGACGCTGCTGCGCCGGCTGCTCGCCGATCCGGCGCTCGCCGACACGGCCGTGCTCATCAACGAGTTCGGCGAGATCGGTCTCGATCACCACCTGGTCGAGCGCATCGACGAGAACATGGTGCTGCTGCAATCCGGCTGCGTCTGCTGCACGGTGCGCGGCGAGCTGGCCGATGCGCTGCGCGACCTGCATTCGAAACGGGAGCGCGGCCTGGTGCCCGCCTTCTCGCGGGTCGTCGTCGAGAGCACCGGGCTCGCCGACCCCTTTCCGGTCCTGTCGACGCTGAAATCCGACCCGGTGCTGCGCCACCATTTCCGCCCGGGCAGCGTCGTCACCACGGTCGACGCCGTCAACGGCCTGGCGCAGCTCGACACCTACATCGAATCGAACCGGCAGGCGGCGATCGCCGACCGGCTGGTGATCACCAAGGCCGACCTCGCCGACGGCCCGTCGATGGACGCGCTGAAGGAGCGTCTCGTCCGCATCAACCCCGATGCCGACTGCTTCGTCGCGGCCGCCGACGGCCCCGGCGCGGACGTGCTGCTCGGCGGCGGCGAGGCGGGCAGGGCGGCGAGCCTGCAATCGACCAGCGGCTTCTATTGCGACGCCCCGTCCATGCTGGTTACGGCGGAAGGTGCGGCCCACCAGGCGGCCATCTCCTCCTTCGTAGTCACTGTCGACGAGCCGCTGGACTGGACCGGCTTCGGCGTCTGGCTGACCATGCTGCTCAACCGCCACGGCGACCGCGTACTCAGGGTGAAGGGCATCCTCGATCTCGCCGGCGAGGAGCGGCCCGTCGCCATCCACGGCGTTCAGCATCTCGTCCATCCGCCCGTGCACATGCAGGCCTGGCCATCGGCGGACAGAACCTCGCGCATCGTCTTTATTGTTGACGGTCTCGACGTCGGCTTGTTGAAACGCTCGCTCCATGCCTTCACGCGCAGCCGCGCGGCCGGCGTATCAGCAACCCCGCCTGCCGCGGCCCGGAGCGCGCCGAACTCTCGATGAACAAGCATACGCCCGCCCCGCAGCCCGCCGCACCTGCAATCCATACGGCGGGGAAGCCGAAGCTGCGCGTGCTCGGCACCGCCATCTCGCTGCTGGAGGAGCTGCGGGTGAAGGCCGAGCAGGATCTCGGCATCGAGGTCAGCTTCGACAACAACGACTTCATCGTCACCCAGCACAAGGCCGCGCAGGAGCCGGAAGGCTACGACATCTACGACCAGTGCTTTCACAACCTCGATATCGTCTGGTACTGGCGCGCCATCCAGCCGATCGAGATTTCGCGCATCCCGCTCTGGGACGAGATCAACGACCTGACCAAGACCGGCCAGATCGGGCCGAGCGCCCGCACCGGGCAGGGCGACGTGCCGGCCCGCAAGCTCTATGTGCAGCCGAGTTTCGCGCTCGGCGACACGCCGACCGGCCGCATCTCCATGCTGCCGACGACGCATAATTTCGACAGCTTCGCCTATCGCACCGATGCGGTCGATCACGCACCGGCGATGAACAGCTGGGCGGCGCTGCTCGACCAGCGCTGGAGCGGCCGCGCCGCGCTGGTCGACGAGCCGGCGATCGGCATCTTCGACGCGGCGCTTGCCGCCCAGGCGGCCGGGCTGATGAGCTTCGGCAACATCGGCAACATGACCGTTTCCGAGATCGACCAGCTCGTCGACATCCTCGAAGAGCGGCGCAGGGCCGGCTTCTTCCGCGGCTTCTGGCGCACCGCCGAGGACGCCGCGCGGCTGATGATCGACGGCGAGACCGACATCCAGAGCATGTGGTCGACGGGGCTGGGCATCCTCAACGGCTCGGGCTTTCCCATCGAGCAGGCCACCCCCGCCGAAGGGTATCGCGCCTGGCACGGCGGGCTCTGCCTGTCGCGGCGCCTGCACGGACGCAACCTCGACGTCGCCTACGACTATCTCAACTGGTGGATCTCCGGCTGGCCGGGCGCGGTTGTGGCGCGGCAGGGTTATTACATATCCACGCCGGAGCGCTCCCGCTGCTATATGACGCCGGCCGAATGGGACTACTGGTACGAGGGCCTGCCGGCGCGCGAGGATCTGCCGGGCCCCGACGGCTCGATCCGCGTCAAGCGCGGCTCGGTGCGCAGCGGCGGCTCCTACTGGCAGCGCGCCAACAGCATCGCGGTGTGGAACACCACGATGGATGAGCACAACTATCTTGTCCGCCGCTGGATGCAGCTGGTCGGGCGGGCGGAGAAGGACATCTGACGATGGAATCGCGGTCGATCGCCCAGCTTTCGGTGCTGCTGCAGTCCGGCGCCCTCGATCCGGTCGACCTTGCGCAGCAGACGCTCGAGGCGATCCGCAGCCATCCCGACACCGCGATCTTCATCACACTGCTGGAGGAGCGCGCGCTGTCGGAAGCGCAAGCCGCGCGCCGGCGTTTTCGCGACGGCCGCTCGCTGGGCGTGCTCGACGGCGTGCCGGTCGCCTGGAAGGATCTGTTCGACATAAGCGGCCTGCCGACTACGGCCGGTTCGCGCGTGCTCGCCGCCGCCGAACCGGCGAAGGCCGATGCCGTCGTCGTGCAGGCGCTCGCCGGCGCCGGCATGGTCAGCGTCGGCCGGGTGAACATGAGCGAGTTCGCCTTTTCCGGCCTCGGCATCAATCCGCATTACGGCACGCCGCGCAACCCGGCCTCGCCTCAGGGCGAGCACCGCATACCCGGCGGCTCCTCCTCCGGATCCGGCGTGGCGGTCGCGGCGGGCCTCGTCCCGGTGTCGATCGGCACCGATACCGGCGGCTCGGTGCGCATCCCCGCCGCCTTCAACGGCATCGTCGGCTACAAGGCGACCCGCGGCCGCTATTCCATGGACGGCGTCTTTCCGCTGGCGAAAAGCCTGGATTCGCTGGGGCCGCTCTGCCGCACCGTCCAGGACGCGGTCTGGATCGACGCCGCCATGCGCGGCCTGCCGGTGTCGGGCGGGCAGGCGCGCCCGCTGACGAAGGACATGTTCTTCGTCATCCCGCAGACGGTCTTCTTCGACGAGGCGGAGGAGGGCGTGGTCGCCGCTTTCGAAACGGCGGTCGAGCGGCTGGCCGCTGCCGGCGCGCGCATCCGCCGCGAACCCTTTCCGGAATTCGCCGAGCTTTTCGCGCTGATGGCCCGCCACGGCGCGCTGGTGACGGCGGAGGCCTTCGTTGTCCATCGCGACCGCATTTTTGGACCCGAGGCGGCCCGGATGGACCAGCGCGTGGTCAAGCGCACGGCGCTGGGCGAAAAAATCTCGCTCGCCGACTATGTGGAAACGCTGAACGCGCGCGAGCGGCTGATCCGCTCCTTCGAGGCGCGCATCGGACCCGGCGACATCCTGCTCAGCCCGACTCTGCCGCACGTCGCGCCGCCGGTCGGGCCGCTGCTGGAAGACGAGGACCTGTTCTTCCGCATCAACGCAAAAACGCTGCGCAACACGCTGGTCGGCAATTTCCTCGACTGCTGCGGCGTATCGCTTCCGTGCGGCACTGGCGCCGACGCCATGCCAGTCGGCCTCCTTCTCTCCGGCCCGCGCGGAAGCGACGACCGTTTGCTGGCTGGGGCCGCGACAGTCGAGCGGCTGCTGGAAGGCTGACGTTTTCGGCTTGGGCGATGGGTTTGCGGATAGCCACGGACGTGGCGATTGGCTGAGATGCCAGTCCCTTCGTCATTCTATGGCGGAGCAGGCCGAAGGCCGTCGCGATATCTTCACCGCCGGAGCGTTTCGCCACCGGTACGGCTTGGATCCCAGGGTCTGCGCCTCCGCTTCGCTCCGGCTCCGCCCTGGGATGACGAAGGCAACAGGGTTCCCGGTAGTCACCGACGTCGGCGATTGGCGGAGACGCCAGTCTCTTCGTCATCCTATGGCGAAGCAGGCCGAAGGCCGTCGCGGAGACCATAGGATCCATGCCGGAGCGGTGGCGAAGCGCTCCGGCGGTGTGGAATGCCTGGAACCAAGCGCCCTCGTGGTTCGACAAGCTCACCATGAGGGCTACTAGAAGGTTGCGCCACGCGCCACCCCTGATCCGCCGCAGTGACAGCGACGATAAGCGGAAGCCTATCAGAAGCCCTCATGGTGAGATGGCATAATTGCTCTTGTTGGGGGCTGCGGTTGCTCCCA
>NZ_JCACER010000091.1:0-2243 GCF_059502445.1 Kumtagia sp. | reverse complement strand
TGACGCGGCGGTTCTGGGTCAGCGCCGCGTTATCGGTGCCTCTGGTCGTTTTGACCCTCGGCGCGGAGGTTGTGGGCTGGGAGCCTCTGCCCATGCGGACGTCCATGTGGGTTCAGCTGGCGCTCGCGACGCCTGTGGTCCTCTGGGGCGGCAAGCCATTCTTCGAGCGTGGCTGGGCGTCGATCCTAAGCCGCCGGCTCAATATGTTCACCTTGATCGCGTTGGGTGTCGGTGTAGCCTATCTTTATAGCCTCGTTGCTACGCTCTTTCCTGGGCTGTTCCCGCAGGCCTTCCGCACCATGGGCGGCCAAGTGCCCGTCTATTTCGAGGCGGCAGCTGTCATCGTGGCGCTCGTGCTTCTGGGCCAGGTGCTCGAGCTTCGTGCGCGGGCAGCCACGGGACGCGCCATCAGGGCGCTTCTTGGCTTAGCACCCAAAACCGCGCGACGCATCGCACCTGATGCGACCGAGACAGACGTTCCTCTCGAGCATGTTGGCGTTGGCGATCGCTTGCGCGTGCGGCCGGGTGAGAAGGTGCCTGTCGACGGCGAAGTCGAGGAGGGCCGTTCGTCGGTCGACGAGTCAATGCTAACCGGCGAGCCAGTTCCGGTCGAGAAGACGACCGGCGACAAGGTTACGGGAGCCACCGTCAACGGAACCGGCATGCTCGTCGTTCGCGCTACGCGAGTGGGGCAGGACACGATGCTATCGCAGATCGTACGCATGGTCGCGCAAGCACAGCGGTCGCGCGCGCCGATTCAGAGCCTCGCTGACACGGTTTCCGGGTGGTTCGTTCCCGTCGTCATCGCAATCTCGCTGCTTTCATTCGCTGCCTGGTCAGTATGGGGACCGGAGCCCGCAATCAGCTTCGCCCTTGTCAATGCAGTCGCGGTTCTCATCATCGCCTGCCCATGTGCGCTCGGACTTGCGACGCCCATGTCGATCATGGTCGGCACGGGCCGCGGCGCGCAGGCTGGCGTTCTGGTGAAGAATGCCGAGGCCCTCGAGCTCATGGAGAAGATCGACACACTCGTGGTCGATAAAACCGGCACGCTCACCTTGGGCAAGCCGAAGCTCGTTGCCGTGGAACCGGCTGACGGCGGCCCGCTTACCGCTGATGAGCTCCTCCGGCTGGCTGCCGCCCTTGAGCGGGGAAGCGAGCACCCGTTGGCTGCAGCGATCGTCGAGGGCGCTGCGGACCGCGGTCTCCAAGTGCCGGAAGTCCAGGAGTTTGCATCGCAGACGGGCAAGGGGGTGACGGGCACCGTTGATGGCCGAAACGTCATTTTGGGAAATAAAGCGTTGCTGGTCGGAGGCGGCATAGATCCGGCGCCCATTCTGGCTGCCGCCGATGCCCACCGCGCCGAGGGGCGCGGGGTGATGTTCCTGGGTGTCGACGGCAAGCTCGGTGGACTGGTCGCCGTCGCCGATCCGGTCAAGGAGACCGCTCCCGAGGCGGTTCAGGCGCTCCGCAGCGAGGGCATTCGCGTCATCATGCTCACCGGCGACAATCGCACCACGGCCGACGCGGTTGCCCGAAAAGTCGGTGGCATCGACGAGGTGATTGCCGACGTGCTGCCGCAAGACAAGCAGCGCATCGTCGAGGAGTTGCGCGCCCAGGGGCGACATGTGGCGATGGCCGGGGACGGCATTAACGACGCGCCGGCGCTCGCGGCGGCTACTGTCGGCATTGCCATGGGCACTGGGACCGATGTCGCCATGGAGAGCGCTGCGGTAACGCTCGTGAAAGGAGACCTGAAGGGCATTGTCAGGGCACGCCGCCTCAGCCGGGCGACCATGCGCAACATTCGCGAAAACCTGTTCTTTTCCTTCATCTTCAACGCTGCCGGCGTGCCGCTGGCTGCCGGCTTGTTCTACCCGTTTTTTGGCTGGCTCCTGAGCCCGATCGTTGCCGGTGCCGCGATGGCGTTCAGCTCGGTGGCTGTCATCTCCAACTCACTTCGACTGAAGGCGCTACGGTTGTGAGGGCACTCGGTCGCGTTGCGATCGATGGAAGCTGGGATACCATAATGGCGTGAGCGGGGTCGCACCTCGACCGCAACGACTGAGCCGGTTGATTATCAGCCTGGCGATGGGGTTGCTGCTTGCCTCGCGTTTCACGATTGCTTGCGAAGCAGCAATGGCAGCCGTGCCGCAGGTTGATGCCTCGATGGTCCACGATTGCGAAGGTGGATCAGCTCCGGTCGACCATCCAGCTACGAAGCTTTCTTGCGCCGGGGTCTG
>NZ_JCACER010000090.1:0-20322 GCF_059502445.1 Kumtagia sp. | reverse complement strand
CTCGCCAAACCAGATGGCTTTCCACTATGCATGACTTTCCCCGGACAGCCCTGCCGCAAGGGGGAGGGGGACCAGGCCGGGCCCCATGACTGATCGTCTCACCGACAAGATCATCCCCGTCACCACCATCCTCGCTGTGCTGGTGGCCGTCTGGTACATCGGCGCCGTCGCCATGAACGCGCCGTTCCAGCGCGATCTCGACCGGCGCGGCGACGTCACGCGGACGACGCTGGAATTCGTCGCGGCGACTCTGTCGCAGCCGAAACCGACGCTGCCGGCGCCGCACCAGGTGGCGGCGAATTTCTTCGAGAACACGTTTTTGCGAAAAATCACCAGCAACCGCAGCCTCGTCTACCATTCCTGGGTGACGCTATCGTCGACGCTGGTCGGTTTCCTGTTCGGCACGGCGCTCGGCATCCTGATCGCCGTCGGCATCGTGCATCTGAAATCGCTGGACCGCAGCCTGATGCCGTGGATCATCGCCTCGCAGACCATCCCCATCCTCGCCATCGCGCCGATGATCATCGTGGTGCTGGCGGCGGTGAACGTCACCGGGCTGATCCCCAAGGCGCTGATCTCCACCTACCTCTCCTTCTTCCCCGTCGCCGTCGGCATGGTGAAGGGGCTGCGCTCGCCCGAAATCATGCATCTCGACCTGATGCGCACCTATTTCGCCAGCCCGTCGCAGGTGTTCTGGAAGCTCAGGGCTCCCGCCTCGGTGCCGTTCCTGTTCGCCTCGATGAAGGTGGCGGTGGCGGCGAGCCTGGTCGGTGCCATCGTCGGCGAGCTGCCGACCGGCGCGGTCGCCGGCATCGGCTCCAAGCTGCTGGCGGGCTCCTATTACAGCCAGACGATCGACATCTGGGCGGCACTGGTGGCCGGCTCGGTGGTGGCGGCGCTGCTGGTGGCGCTGGTCGGGCTAGCCGGAAAGATCGTCGAGCGCGCGATGGGAGCGCGGCCGGCATGAGCGCGTTGCTGAATCTCACTTCCATAGCTCCGAAGTCGTGGCAAGGATACGGCGCGCTCGGTCTGATTGCGGTTGCAATCGCGGCGTGGTCGACGGTTGACCCAGGGCCTGGGTTGACGACTGCCAGTTCAATCTCGATCATTGCCATGCTGTTGCTGGCGATCGCCCTCGAAGACCTTCCTCCGGTGCCGGCAGCAGTCGCCTTGTTTGCCGGCGCGCATGGCGCGGTGTGGATGCTGGTCGCGGGGCTCGCCGGCCATGAAGGCTCGGCAGCGCTTCCGTTTTATCTTCTTCTTGCGGCAGCCTGGCTGCTCGCCTGGCGCTGCGTGACGCTGCTCTCCAATCTTCACCCCTCGGCGCGCTGGGCTCAAATCCTGCTCCGTCTGCTGGTCATCCCGGCGATCTTTGGCCTGTGGCTGCTGATCTTCTGGGAGGCGATCACGCGCGGGGCCGGCATCCCCTTCATCCTGCTGCCGCCGCCGAGCGCCGTCGGCGCGCGCATCGCGAACTCCCTGCCGATCCTCGCCGCCGACGTGCGGCAGACCATCTTCAAGGCAGCCCTTGCCGGCTACGCCATGGGCTGCGCGGCCGGTTTCGTCGTCGCCATCCTCGCCGACCGGTTCGGCTTCCTGCGGCGCGGCCTGATGCCGATCGGCAATCTCGTGTCGGCCCTGCCGATCATCGGCGTGGCGCCCATCATGGTCATGTGGTTCGGCTTCGGCTGGGAATCGAAGGCGGCAGTGGTCGTCATCATGACCTTCTTCCCGATGCTGGTGAACACGGTGGCGGGGCTGACGGCCAGCGGCCATATGGAGCGCGACCTGATGCGCACCTATGCCTCCTCCTACTGGCAGACGCTGTTCAAGCTGCGCCTGCCGGCGGCCGCGCCCTTCATCTTCAACGCCTTGAAAATCAACTCGACGCTGGCGCTGATCGGCGCCATCGTCGCGGAGTTCTTCGGCACGCCGGTGGTCGGCATGGGCTTCCGCATCTCCACCGAGGTCGGGCGCATGAACATCGACATGGTGTGGGCGGAAATCGCGGTTGCGGCGCTCGCGGGTTCGGTCTTCTATGGCGTGGTCGCCCTGTTCGAGAGGGCCGCCACGTTTTGGCATCCGTCTGTCCGCGGGGGATAGACAAACTCCAGAGGAAAGAAACATGAAAAAAACGATCGTCTCACTGCTCGCCGGCGCGATGTCGCTGGCCGCCTGGCAGGCGCTTGCCGCCGACGCGGTGACGCTGCAGCTCAAATGGGTGACGCAGGCGCAGTTCGCCGGCTACTACGTCGCCAAGGAAAAGGGTTTCTACGAGGAGGAGAACCTCGACGTCACCATCAAACCCGGCGGCCCGGACATCGCGCCGGAGCAGGTGATCGCCGGTGGCGGCGCCGACGTCATCGTCGACTGGATGGGCGGCGCGCTGGCGGCCCGCGACAAGGGCGTCATGCTGGTCAACATCGCCCAGCCGTTCAAGAAGGCCGGCATGGAGCTGGTCTGCCCGAAGGACGGCCCGGTCAAGACCGAAGCCGATTTCAAGGGCAAGACGCTCGGCGTCTGGTTCTTCGGCAACGAGTACCCGTTCTACGCCTGGATGAACAAGCTCGGCCTGCCGACCGAGGGCGGGGCGGACGGCGTCACCGTGCTGAAGCAGTCCTTCGACGTGCAGCCGCTGATCCAGAAGCAGGCCGACTGCATCTCGGTCATGACCTATAACGAATACTGGCAGCTCATCGACGCCGGCTACAAGCCGGAAGACCTCATCGTCTTCAACTATTCGGCGATGGGCAACGACCTGCTCGAGGACGGCTTGTATGCCATGGAGGACAAGCTCAAGGACCCGGCCTTCGAGGACAAGATGGTGCGCTTCGTGCGCGCCTCGATGAAGGGCTGGAAATACGCCACCGAGAACGCCGACGAGGCGGCCGGCATCGTGGTCGAGAACGGCGGCCAGGACGAGAACCACCAGAAGCGCATGATGGGCGAGGTGGCGAAACTGATCGACAATGCCGACGGCAAGCTGATCGAGGCCGCCTACGAGCGCACCGCCAAGGCGCTGCTCGACCAGAAGATCATCACCAAGGAGCCCTCCGGCGCCTGGACTAGCGCCATCACCGACAAGGCGATCAAGTAGCAGCTGCCGGTTTCGGCGAAGATCGAGGAAGGGGCGGGCGACCGCCCCTTTTCAATATAGGATGCCGTGTTCGGCATAGGCTACGCCCTGAATCCTATTGGAGCACTCTTGAGGCGCCACCTTTATGGTGGCATATTGGCGATGGAAAAGCGAAAGCCCAGCTATGATTTGACGGCGATAAAGGCGGCGCTTAGCTCGCCGAAAACATTGTCAATGACGGCAGTGGCGCGCCGCAACGCGCTCCAACTTGGGTTTGATGCTGCGGGCGTGGTGGAGGTAATCCAAGGCCTGGAACGAAGGATGTTCCAGAAATCGATGACGACCTATGCCGATCATCGAATCTGGCAGGATGTCTATCAGGCAAGGGCGCGTAATATGGTGCTCTATGTGAAATTTCAGGCAAACGTCGTGACTGATTTTACCGTCATGTCGTTTAAGGAGAAATGAGATGATTGCAGAGCGCATTTTTCCGGAGACGATGGTGTCACCCGAGACCGGTGAGCAACTGGTTCGGGGTGTAAGGCCGTTTACCGTCACCTATAAGGGACAGGCTATAACGGTAGACCAACCTGGATACTACAATCCGCGCAATGACGAAGATGCCGTATTCGTCGGGCGGGACATGGAGCCGTCCGACACAGCGCTGCGCGAACTCAAACGCCGCGTCGATGGGTTGCCTGCGCCGAACGACATTAAGGAAATCCGCGCCAAGCTGAAACTCTCGCAACGTGAAGCCGGTGAACTCTTCAAGGTGGGCGAGAACGCCTTCGACAAGTACGAGCGCGGGCTTGTCGAGCCGAGCGGCCCGACGATGCAACTCATGAAGCTGCTGTCAAATCATCCGGAACTCGTCGACGAGTTGCGGAAGTAGGCTGCCGCGCCGGCGCGGTTTTCCGGCGTATGCCAAGGCGCTGCTCGACCGGAAGATCATCGCCAAGAAGCCTCCAACGCCTGGACCAGCGCGATCACGGCCGAGGCGATCAAGTGGAGGCGCTGGCTTCCTGATCGAGAGGGGGCGGGCTACCGCCCCTTTTTTGCTGGATGGGAAACCTATGCCGGCGCGCTTCGTTAGCAGCACAGCCGCCGCCAGTCGCGCGGCGCTCATCAAGGGAGGAATGCCATGAGCAAGTCTGTTTCCCTGCCGTTCGCCGCCGGTCTCGCACTGGCCGCCGCCTTCGTCACTGCGCCGCCGGCCATGGCCGAGATGGTCAAGATGGCGGCCACGCTCGAGGCTTCTCAGGAAGTGCCGCCGAACGACAGCGCCGCCAAGGGCACCGCCGACATCACCTTCGACACCGAGACCAGGAAACTCGACTGGACGATCGAATATTCCGGTCTGACCGGCGATGCCACCGGCGCGCATTTCCACGGTCCTGCCGCGGCCGGCCAGAATGCCGACGTGGCGGTGCCGATCGAGGATCCGAAGAGCGGCGCCAAGGGCTCGGCGACGCTGACGGAGGCGCAGGCGACCGACCTGATGGCCGGCCAGTACTACGTCAATATCCACACCGCGGCGCATGCCGGCGGCGAGATCCGCGGCCAGGTGGAGAGGGCGATGTAGCGCACGGGATGAGCGGGGGTGCTGCCACGCACGATCGGGAAAGGGCGGGCGACTGTCCTTTTGTGCCGCTGCTCCATGCGACAAGCACCAATCGGTGTCGCCTCCTCATTCCCGTTAAGGAGTCGCCGGCGATTCTCCGGGATGCTATACTTAAATCTTGGAGATTTGCGATGACCACCGTTTCCATCGACGCCGATATCGAAGCGATCCTACAGCGCTTCGCCAAGAGCACCGGGCGCACGCGGGAGACCATCCTTCGCGAGGCGATTTTGCGCGGACTGGAAGATCTTGAAGATCAGGAAGATATCCGGCGCTCAGAGCAGATACTCGATCAGCTTGAGCGTGGTGAGATCAGAACCTACACCTCCGCTGAAGTGAGACGCCGGCTTGGCTTGGACGATTGAATATACCGAGCCCGCCGAAAAGATACTGTCAAGGCTCGATCGAAAGGTCGCGCGCCGAATCGTCACATTCCTCGACGAGCGAATTGCTGCCGCCGACGATCCACGCTCGCAAGGGCGGGCGCTATCTGGCGCGTTGCGGGGGCAATGGCGATACCGTGTTGGCGACTATCGCATCATCTGCCGGATCGAGGATCGACGTTTGATTGTTCTCGTCATCGATATCGGTCATCGCGGCGACGTCTATCGCTGATCTCACCGCCCTTCCCGGATATCCGTCAGCGTCCGCGTCGGCGTGATCGCCTCGGGGTCGAGCTTTACCTCGATGATCGCCGGCTTGCCGCTGGCGCGCGCCCGCTCGAAGGCCGGCGCGAACTGGTCGGTCTTCTCCACCGTCTCGCCATGGCCGCCATAGGCGCGCGCGAGCGCGGCAAAGTCGGGGTTGACCAGATCGGTGCCGGAGACGCGGCCGGGATATTCGCGTTCCTGATGCATGCGGATGGTGCCGTAGGTGCCGTTGTTGACGACGATGACGATGATCGGCAGGTCGTATTGCACGGCGGTCGCGAATTCCTGGCCGTTCATCAGAAAACAGCCGTCGCCGGCGAAACAGACGACGTCGCGCTCCGGGAAAAGCTGCTTCGCCGCGACGGCGGCCGGCGTGCTGTAGCCCATCGAGCCCGAGGTAGGGGCGGCCTGGGTGGCGAAGCGGCGGGAGCGGTGGAAGCGATGCACCCAGGTCGCGTAGTTGCCGGCGCCGTTGGTGAGGATCGCGTCGTCCGGCAGCACGCTCTCCAGATAGGCCAGGATCGGCCCCATCCGCACCGGCCCCGGCCCGCTCTCGGGCGGCGTCGACCAGTCGAGATAGGCGGCATGCAGGCGCTCGGCCTCGGCTTCCCAGCTCGGCGGCGCATTCGGCGCCGTCGCGGCGAAGGCTTCGGCGAAAGCCGCGGGCGATGAATTGATCGCGACCGTCGGCCTGTAGACGCGGCCGAGTTCGTTCGGATCGGCGTGGACGTGAACCAGTGTCTGGTCGGGGTAGGGGCTTTTGAGCAGCGTATAGTCCGAGGACGGCATTTCTCCGAAACGCCCGCCGACCAGCAGCACCAGATCGGCCTGCTTGATATAGTCGGCGAGCTTCGGGTTCGGGCCGATGCCGACATCACCCGCGTAACAGGGGTGCAGATGATCGAACAGCATCTGCCGTCGGAAGGAGACACCGACCGGCAGCGCCCAGGCTTCCGCCGCCTTCTCGAAGGCCGATTTGGCGTCCGCCGTCCAGCGCGTGCCGCCGAGTATGGCGAAGGGTCGCCTGGCGTTGGCCAGCAGGTCGGCCAGCTGCCGCATCTCCGGCTCGCCGGGCCGCGTCTCCACCGGCGTCCAGGCTTTCGCCGCCGGCGCCTCGACTTCGCTCACCAGCATGTCCTCCGGCAGCGCGATCACCACCGGACCCGGCCGGCCGGAGGTGGCGACCGAAAAGGCGCGGGTGACGATTTCGGGAATGCGCGAGGCATCCTCGATCTCTGTCGCCCATTTGGCGATCGGGCCGAAGAAGGCCCGGTAGTTCACTTCCTGGAACGCCTCGCGCTCGCGCGCATTGCTGGCGACCTGGCCGATGAACAGGATCATCGGGATCGAATCCTGCATGGCGATGTGCACGCCGGCCGAGGCGTTGGTGGCGCCGGGGCCGCGGGTGACGAAGCAGATGCCGGGTTTTCCGGTCAGCCTTCCGTGGCAGTCGGCCATCATCGCAGCACCCCCTTCCTGGCGGCAGACGATGGTCTTGATCGGCGAATCGTGCAGCGCGTCGAGCACGGCGAGATAGCTCTCGCCCGGCACGCAATAGAGGCGGTCGACGCCGTTGGCCTCGAGTGCCTCGACGATGAGCTGTCCGCCGGTTTTCATGAGCCCTCCAGTTCGGCAAGGATTTCCGCCGTGTGCTCGCCGAGGCGCGGCGAGGGGCGATCATAGACCAGCGGCGTCTGAGAATACACGATCGGCGAGCGCACCGACGGCAGGGTGTTGCCGTGGCCGTCGTCGAGGTCGAGCCGCATCTTTCGCGCGATCGCCTGCGGGTCGGCGAACATGTCGGCGATCGTGTTGATCGGGCTCGCCGGCACGCCGGCCGCCTCGAGCTTCGCCAGCAAGGCGTCGCGCTCGAAACGCGCCAGCTTTTCCACCATCGCCGCACGCAAGGCCACGCGGTTGGCGACACGCGCCGAATTGGTGGAAAAATCCGGATCGTCGGCAAGGCCGTCCAGCCCGACGACCGTACAGAATTTCCTGAACTGCCCGTCGTTGCCGACCGCAAGGATAAAATGGCCGTCCGAGACCGGCAGCACCTCGTAGGGCGCGATGTTGGGATGCGCGTTGCCCATGCGCGACGGCGCCTTGCCGGACACGAGATAGTTGAGGTTCTGGTTGGCTAGCACGGAGATCTGCGCATCGAACAGCGCCATGTCGATATGCTGGCCCTCGCCGGTCGCCTCGGCATGGCGCAGCGCCGCCTGGATGGCGATCACCGAATAGAGGCCGGTAAAAATGTCGGTGACGGCGACGCCCACCTTCTGCGGCTCGCCGTCGGCGGCGCCGGTGATCGACATCAGGCCGGACATGCCCTGCACGATGAAGTCGTAGCCGGCGCGCGCCGCATAGGGGCCGTCCTGGCCGAAGCCGGTGATCGAGCAGTAGACGAGCCGCGGATTGATTTTTCGCAGGCTCTCGTAGTCGAGGCCGTATTTCTTCAGCCCGCCGAGCTTGAAGTTCTCGATGAGCACGTCAGCGGAAGCCGCCAGTCTTTGAATCGTTTTGGCGCCTTCCGGCGTCGAGAAATCCACTGCGATCGAGCGTTTTCCGCGATTGCAGGAATGGTAATAGGCGGCCGACAGGTTCTCGCCGTCCTCGCCCGTCACGAAGGGCGGCCCCCATTTGCGGGTGTCGTCGCCGTCCGGGCTCTCGACCTTGATCACGTCGGCGCCGAGATCGGCCAGCAACTGCCCGGCCCAGGGACCGGCAAGGATGCGGGCGAGCTCGATGACGCGGACGCCGTGCAGGGGGGGATTGGCCATGGAAGCCGGCAGCTCCGTGTTTCCTGTCGGTGCTGCCTAGCAAAGCGCGCGGGGACTGTCACCCCGCGGCTGGCGAGGGCAGGCGGATCAGCCTTCCCGACCCGTCCGGGCCGGGGAAGACCGGCAGCCGGAGTCTTGTTCGCCGGCAGCGTTCGCCTCACCCTTGCGTGCGGAGCGTTTCTCGCCCGCAGGCGTGCTGGATCGCAGCGTTTCGTCGCGAAGGCGCCTGAACTCCCTGAGGCGGCGGAGCAGCAGCGGCCGGATCAATGCCGGGAGAAAGCGATACAGGCGCCAAATCCAGCGGCCACGGGCTGGAAAGACGATGATCTCCCTGTTGGCCTCGACGCCGTCGAGGATGTGCAGCGCCGCCTCTTCCGGGCTGATCCCCTCTGGATAGCGGATTCGCCTGCGGTTCTCGTCGCTCACGTTGACCATTTCCGACGCCGTGGCGATCCCGGTTCTGACATAGCCCGGGCAGACCACGCTTACCTTCACGCCGAGATCGGCGCCTTCATACCGCAACGCCAGTGACAGGCCGACCACGGCGTGCTTGCTCGCGCAGTAGGGCGCGTTGAAAGGCTGCGGCAGCAGGCCGGCAAGCGAGGAGACGTTGACGATATGGCCATAGCCCTGCCTCGTCATCCTTTCATAGGCTGTCCGCGTGCCGTGATGCACCCCGCCCCAATTGACGGCAAATACGTCTTCCCATTGCGCATCCGTCAGGTCGCGCGCGTCGCCGCCGATAGCTGTGCCGGCATTGTTGACCATGAGATCGAGGCGGCCGTGGCGCGCGACGGCAGCTTCCACGAGGCGCTTCACCTGGTCTTCGGCTGCAACGTCGATGACGGCCGATGTGGCGCGGCCGCCTTGTTCGGCGATCTGCCCGGCAGCCTCTTCGGCCCTTTCCCGGCTTCGATCCGCGACCACGACCGTTGCGCCGCGCCGCGCCAACTCCGCGCATAGCGCCCGGCCGATGCCGGAGCCGCCTCCCGTGACGATGGCAATCCTGCCGGTGAAGCTCATCCTTCGCTCCCGCGTTCAGCTTTGGAGCGTAAGGCGCGCCGGCCGGCACTAGTTCCGGCCCGGCAGGAACACAGCCTGCGGGAAAGCGGCGCCGTAATTGGCAAAAACGATCGACCTACACAGGATATGAAAGGTTTTTTCGGCCCGCTTGACCGACAGCCGCTTGCTGAGCGGTTACCTCACCGTCTCGCATCCCGCGTTTCTCTCCGCAATCGGCCGAAGCGGAATCCCTCCGGCCGCGCGGCGCGCACCATCATCATCTCGCCGAGATTTTCGTGGGTTATCAGGCCGACCAGCCGGCCGGCATCGTCGATGATCGCCACGGCCGGAGCCTGCGCCTCCTGCATCAGGCGCAGGCTGTGCTGCAGGTTCTTGCGCGGATGGCTCACCGGGATTTCCCTGAGCATGACTGAGGCCACCGGCGTCGCGGGCCCGCTATCGCGCAGCGCCTTGATCATGACATCGCGGGTGAGCAGGCCTTCGAAGCGGCCATCGTCGTCGACCACCGGAAACTCCCGCTGCGTCGTGGCAAGCAACTGGTCGATCGCCTCGTCGATGCTGGCGGAGCGCTGCAGGCTGGCGAACTTGGTGACCATCACGTCGCCCGCGAGCACGCTGGAGGCGACGTCGCGCATCTGCGCGTTCTGCGCCTCCGCGGCCGCTGCTAGATAGACGAAGATGGCGATGAAGATCAGCAGCGGATTGTAGAACAGCCCGATGAAGCCGAAGACGAAGGCCAGCCCCTGGCCGATCGTCGCGGCGATCTCGGTGGCCCGCGACCAGGGCAGCCATATCGCCAGCACAGCGCGCAGCACCCGGCCGCCGTCCATCGGGAAGGCCGGGATGAGGTTGAACAGCACCAGAAAGACGTTGACGCCCGCCAACCGCACCAGGAAGTCGACGCGGGGGTTTTCGATCGCGGCCATCTGCTCGAGCCCGACCGAATAGCCGAGCGCAGCGAAGATAACGGCGGCGATCGCCACATTGACCAGGGGGCCGGCGATGGCGATCATGAATTCCTGCCCGGGCTGGTCCGGCATGCGCTCGAGGCGGGCCAGCCCGCCGATCGGCAGCAAAGTGATGTCCGGCGTCTTGATGCCGAAACGGCGGGCGGCGAAGACATGGCCGAACTCGTGCAGCACCACACACAGGAACACCGCCAGGATGAACAGCACGCCCTGCCAGGCGGCCGGCGAACCGCCGATCTGGTAGTGCACGAACCATATCCACAGCAGCAGCAGCGCGAAGGTGACGTGCACGCGCACCTCCGTTCCGCCGAAGGTTCCGATCTTGAAGGACCAGGTCATCGTGTTCGGGCTCCGCCATCCCGCGCCGCGGGGAAGGTTCGATTGCCGGCACAACGGCTCAACGGCGGGAAGGCTCCGCGGCGACCCGTTGCGCCCAGACGATGAAATCCTCGGTGATGATATCCCGATTCAACTCATTGAGGGATTCGTGCCGCGTCTCCGGCCAAATCCTTGTTTCAAGATTCGAAAAGCCCATCGCCCGCATCCGCGCCGCGAGCTGTTCGACGGCCTTGCCGTTGTCCGTCGACGGATCGGCGCCGCCGCCGGCGAGATGGAACGGCAGGTCGCGGCGCACGCCGGCGAAGCTGCGGTCGTCGGCGCCGGTGAACACCATGCGAAAGACGTCCCGCCACATCGACACCGACGCGTCCCAGCCGCACAGCGGGTCGGCGATATAGGCCCCGACCTCGGCCGAATCGCGCGACAGCCAGTCGAAAGCGGTGCGTGCATCGGGAACCTTCCGGCCCCAGTCCTGGAAGGTGAGTTTTGGCAGGATGCGCGACGGCACGTCGGACCCCAGCCGGAACGTCTCCCAGGCGAGGATCGCCTGGGCGAGGCGCCCGAGCAGGCCGGCCGAGAAATTGGCATTCCAGATCGCCGCGCCGGCCAGCCGATCGGAGCGGCGCAGCACCGAATTGAGCGCGACGAGGCCGCCCATCGAATGTCCGAAGATGATCAGCGGCAGGCTCGGATGGCGTTCCGCGATGAGGGCGTGGACGGCATCGACGTCGCCGAGCAGCGTGGCGACGCCGTCCGTCGCGGCGAAGCGGCCGGCAGGGGCGTCCGGGGCCCTGGTCAGGCCGTGACCCCGATGGTCGTGCGCATAGACATGGAAGCCGCGTGAGGCGAGCACGTCGGCGAAGCGGGCGTAGCGGCGCGCGTGCTCGGCCAGCCCATGGTTGATCTGGACGACACCGGCCGGCTTGCCGCGTGCATGATGGATGAAAAGGGCGAGCTTCGCGCCGGTCGGCGAAACGAGGCCTGTCTCTTCGTCGAACGGCATGCTTCCCCCTCGCGCGACTCTCCATGGGCAGCGGGGCGGCGTCAAGCCGCCATTCCGCAAGCCGATGCTGCGGAAATGACGAAAAGTCTATTTTCTGGTTCGTCAAATTCTACCGGTGACATGTTGAAAGCAAGGAGATATTGTAGTAACATCTTGGGTTATTTGTTGCGGGCGGGCATGTTTTATTTTGAATAAGACAATGCTTATCAGGATTCGGGCGGGCATGCACGATATGACAAGCTGATATGGCCGGGATATTGTTCGGCCTTTCGTGCGGAGGTGTTTGATACCGGAGAAATCTTCCGGAGAACGACCTGAATCTTGGGGCGATGCGGAGTAGGCGCCCGCGATCATCGCTTCGGCGCAACCCGGATTGGCGATCGCTTCGGCAATGCTGAGGCATTTGCCGGACGTCGACGCCAACCGGGCAGTTGAAGGCAACAAAGGGGGTCCAAACCATGTGCATGATGTGCCAGACCGTCTCGCGGTTCGCGAGCGAAGAGATCGACGCTCCGATGCCGAGCGGTTCCGTCTCGGTCGCCCCGCCGCAGTTCGACCAGATGAGACCTCCCTATGACATGCGGGAGCAAGAGCCCGGCGACGCGTACGGCGCGGGGCGAACCGCGCTGATCAGCCAGGTCTTCGACGCCGCCGACGGCCGTTACGAGTTCAGCGGCAACCAGGACATCGATGCCACCCTGATCGGCTCGCGATGGACGCTGAGCAATCTCACCTTCAGCTTTCCCACCAGCGGCACCTTCTATGCCGACGAGGGATATCCCGCGGGTACCGAACCGGCCGAGCATGTCGCCTTCAACGCGATGCAGCAGGACGCCGTCCGCTATGCGCTGAGCCTCGTGCAGTCCTATACCAATCTGACCTTCACCGAGGTCGCCGAATCGGCCACCACGCATGCGGAGCTGCGCTTCAGCCAGACGTCCTACGACGATGTTCCGTCGGCCTATGCCAATTTCCCGTCCAGTTCGGAGCAGGCCGGCGACGTCTGGTTCGGCATGACCGGCCAGCCCTTCTACGACACGCCGGCGATGGGCAACTGGGGCATGGCCACCATCCTGCACGAGATCGGCCATGCGCTCGGCCTCAAGCATGGCCATCAGGACTACACCGCCGTGGATCTCGCCGGCGACGGATATCTCGATCCGCCGGGCGGCGGCGGACCGCGCTACGGCTCGGCCGAGCTGCCCGCCAACCACGACGGGCAGGACTGGTCGCTGATGACCTACCGCTCCGATCCGGGCGCTCCCGTCGCCTTCCAGGGCGAGGGCTTCAACCAGCCCCAGACCTACATGCAGAACGACATCGCCGCGCTGCAATATCTCTATGGCGCGAACTTCGACACGAACAGCGGCGCCACCGTCTATAGCTGGAACCCGACCACCGGCGAGATGTCCATCGACGGCGTCGGGCAGGCCGCGCCCACCTCCAACAAGATCTCGATGACGCTGTGGGACGGCAACGGCGTCGACACCTACGACCTCTCCAACTACGCGACCGATCTGTCGATCGATCTCGCGCCCGGAGCGTTCTCGACCTTCTCGACCGCCCAGCTCGTCAACCACCGCGCCTACAGCGGCGGCGTCGCGCCGGCCGTGGGCAATGTCGCCAATGCGCTGCTCTACAACAACGACACCCGCTCGCTGATCGAGAACGCCACCGGCGGATCGGGCAACGATTCGATCGTCGGCAACCAGGCGAACAACACCTTGCGGGGCAATGACGGCGGCGACACGCTGGTCGGCAGTTTCGGCAGCGACAAGCTCTATGGCGGGAGCGCCGCCGACACGCTCTATGGCGACGGAATACCCGGCATTCCGCCCGGCGTCGAACTCGGCGACGGCGTCGTCGTCAAGCCGGCCGGCGCCGGCAACATCTCGCTGGCGACGGCGATCGACGTGACCAAGGAGTTCAGCCTCGCTTCCAATACCAACATCATCGACTCCACCGCCACGCCGCATGTGACGATCAGCGGGACCGGAGACGGCAACCGCGACTACTACAAGCTCACCGTCAATGCCGGGACGACGCTTACCTTCGACATCGACAACACGTCCGGCGTCGACAGTTTTCTTTTCCTGTACGATCCGACCAGCACCCCCGTCGCCTTCGACGACGACAGCCAGGTCACCGAGGGAGCCGGAGGGTCGACCAGCAGCTTCGACTCCTACCTGACCTACCAGGTGAAGACCGCCGGAACCTACTACATCGAGGTCGGCGCCTATGTCAGCAGCACCTCCAACGGCCCGATCGGCAGCGGAGCGCTCTACGATCTCCAGATCTCCGCGGGCGGCACTCCGGGAAGCGGCGGCGGAACGGGCAACGACACCCTGGACGGCGGCACGGGCGACGACAGCATGGCCGGCGGTGCCGGCAGTGACGTCTATTTCGTCGATTCCGCCGCAGACGTGGTGACCGAGACGGCCGGAAACGGCACCGCCGACCGGGTCGCGGCGCGCGCCAGCTACGCGCTGGCGGCGGGCGTCTCCATCGAGCTGCTGACGACGACGTCGTCGGCGGGCACCACCGCCATCGACCTGAGCGGCAACGCGCTCAAGCAGACGACCACCGGCAATGCCGGCGCGAACACTTTGAAGGACGGCGGCGGCGTGGCCGACGCCCTGAACGGATTGGGCGGCGACGACATCTACCTGGTCTATGCCGCCGGAACGACGGTGGCCGAAGCGGCCGGCCAGGGCAGCGACCGGGTGGCGGCGGCCGTCGACTTCGCGCTCGGCGCCGGTGTCCATATCGAGGTTCTGACGACGACGTCCTCCGGCGGCACCGCGGCGATCGACCTCACCGGCAATGCGCTGCAGCAGGACATCACCGGCAATGCCGGCGACAACATTTTGCACGACGGCGGGGCGGGTGCCGCCGACACGCTGAAGGGGCTGGGCGGCAACGACACCTATCGCGTCTACAATGCCGGCGACGTCGTCGTCGAGACCGCGGCACAGGGCGTCTACGACGTGGTGATGGCGGCGGTGGACTACGTGCTCACCGCCGGCGCGCATGTCGAGCGGCTGGCCACCAACGGCACCGCCGGCACGTCGGGCATAGACCTCACCGGCAACGAGATCGGCCAGGAGGTGGTCGGCAACAGCGGCGCCAACAAGCTCGACGGCAAGGGCGGCGACGACACCATGAAGGGTCTTGCCGGCAAGGACACGCTGACCGGCGGGACCGGCAAGGACCTGTTCGTCTTCAGCACGGCGCTGAACGCCTCGACCAATGTCGACACCGTCACCGACTTCAACGTGCCCAACGACACGATCGGGCTGGACGACGCGATCTTCGCCGCGCTCAGCCTCGGCACGCTGGCGGCCTCGGCCTTCTGGGCGAGCACCACCGGCCTCGCTCACGACGCCAGCGACCGGATACTCTACGAAACCGACACCGGCGCGCTGTTCTACGATGCCGACGGGACCGGCGCTGGCGCGCGCATCCAGTTCGCCGTGCTGACCGGACTGCCGGCGCTCGCCAACGCCGACTTCACCGTGATCTGACCCGTTCCGGGCGCCACCAAGCGCCGGCGCCCGGGCAGTGTCGGGGATTCCGGCGGCGCGTTGCCGCGATACGGTTTCGCGCATGCCGCCGCGGCGCATATTCGCCACTTGGCGATTGCCGTTTGCCGCTCGTTCGCCTACATAGCGCGCAACTCCCGTAACAGCGTCCGAAAGGTTTTGCGCGCGTGGCACGCCAGTTCATCTATCACATGGCCGGCCTGAACAAGGCCTACGGCACCAAGAAGGTGCTGGAAAACCTCCACCTCTCCTTCTATCCCGACGCCAAGATCGGCATCCTCGGCCCCAACGGCGCCGGCAAGTCGACCGTGCTCAAGATCATGGCCGGCATCGACAAGGAATTTTCCGGCGAGGCGTGGCTCGCCGAAGGCGCCACTGTCGGCTACCTCGCGCAGGAGCCGGCGCTCGATGCGTCGAAGACGGCCTTCGAGAACATCATGGAAGGCGTCGCCAGGAAGACCGCCATCATCGAGCGCTACAACGAGCTGATGATGAACTACTCCGACGAGACCGCCGACGAATCGGCGAAGCTCCAGGACGAGATGGACCGCCTCAATTTGTGGGACCTCGAGCAGCAGGTCGAGATGGCCATGGAGGCGCTGGGCTGCCCGCCCAAGGACGCCGACGTGACCAAGCTCTCGGGCGGCGAGCGCCGCCGCGTCGCGCTGTGCAAGCTGCTCTTGTCCGAGCCCGACCTGCTGCTGCTCGACGAGCCGACCAACCATCTCGACGCCGAGACCACGGCGTGGCTGGAAAAGCACCTGCGCGCCTACAAGGGCGCCGTGCTGATCATCACCCACGACCGCTATTTCCTCGACAACGTCACCGGCTGGATCCTCGAGCTCGACCGCGGCCGCGGCATCCCATACGAGGGCAACTACACCGCCTATCTCGAAGCCAAGGCCAAACGCCTGAAGCAGGAGGGCCGCGAGGACGACGCCCGCCAGCGCGCGATTTCACGCGAGCGCGAGTGGATCGCCTCCTCGCCGAAGGCCCGGCAGACGAAGTCCAAGGCGCGCATTAAGGCCTTCGAGGACCTTTTGGAGCAGGCTGACAAGCGCCGGCCGAGCGACACGCAGATCGTCATCCCGCATGGCGAGCGGCTGGGCAACGTCGTCATCGAGGTCGAGGGCCTGTCGAAGGGTTTTGGCGACCAGCTGCTCATCGAGGACCTGTCGTTCAAGCTGCCGCCCGGCGGCATCGTCGGCGTGATCGGCCCGAACGGCGCCGGCAAGACCACGCTGTTCAAGATGATCACCGGTCAGGAGACGCCGGATTCCGGCTCGATCCGCGTCGGCGAGACGGTGAAGCTCGGCTATGTCGACCAGAGCCGCGACGCGCTCGATCCCAACAAGACGGTCTGGGAGGAAATCTCCGGCGGCGCCGAGGTGGTGAAGCTCGGAAAGTTCGAGGCCAACACCCGCGCCTACTGCTCGTCCTTCAATTTCCGCGGCGGCGACCAGCAGCAGAAGGTCGGCAACCTCTCCGGCGGCCAGCGCAACCGCGTGCACCTGGCAAAGATGCTGCGCACCGGCGGCAATGTGCTCCTGCTCGATGAGCCGACCAACGACCTCGACACCGAGACGCTGGCAGCGCTGGAAGACGCGCTGGAAAGCTATGCCGGCTGCGCTGTCATCATCAGCCACGACCGCATGTTCTTGGACCGCATGGCCACCCACATGCTCGCCTTCGAGGGCGACAGCCATGTCGAGTGGTTCGAGGGCAATTTCGAGGACTATGAAAAGGACAAGGTCCGCCGCCTGGGACCGGACGCGATCAACCCGCACAGGATGACGTACAAGCGGCTGACAAGGTAGGGACGGTCACTGAGCCTTCAAGTGCAAAGTGGTTTTGGCTGCCAGCAAGTTTTTTCCGCTAGATCCTTGGACGCGAAGCTGATATCTTTGGGCAGTGAAGGGGTGAGTGTTTTGGCCCACGCGCTGATGAATATCGATGCTTTTCAGTTCCTCGATGACATAGCCGAGGGATCTGTTGATATGGTGGTGTCCTCCCCTCCATACTTTATGGGCAAGGAATATGATCGCAGTTCGCGTGTTGAGGATTTCATTTCAGATCACGTTCGTATTCTGCCGAAGATTGTACGGGTTCTAAAACCCGGCGGCAGCATATGTTGGCAAGTGGGAAGCCATGTGCGCGACGGCATTATGATTCCTCTTGATGCTCTTGTTTACTCTGCGTTTTCCTCCCCGGAACTATTCCTTCGCAATCGAATCGTTTGGTCCTTTGGCCACGGTGCGCATTCGCAGCGGCGCTTTTCAGGTCGGCACGAAACTGTCCTGTGGTATACAAAAGGCGCGCACTATCACTTTGATCTGGACGCTGTGCGCATTCCACAAAAGTATCCCGGCAAGCGACATTACAAGGGACCCAAAAAGGGGGAGTGGAGCGGTAATCCGCTGGGTAAAAATCCAGGGGATGTTTGGGAAATCCCGAATGTGAACGCCAGACACATAGAAAAAACCGAACATCCATGTCAATTTCCGGTCGCTTTGATACAACGGTTGGTTCGTGCACTAACGGCGCCAGGAGGAACTGTGGTGGACCCCTTTATGGGCTCGGGATCAGCTGGAGTGGCGGCCCTGATCGAAGGGAGAAATTTTTTAGGATGCGATATTTCTGAAAAGTATGTCGAGATCGCGCGAGCGCGGTTAGGCGCGGCGGCTGGCGGAAAGGCAAACATTCGACCCTTGGATCGGCCACTATATGTACCGAAGGTAAGCGAAGCCGTAGCGACGACGCCTTCTCATTTTTTGGCAGCACAAGGGAGACGTGTTGCATGATCAGGACGCGTGCGGTCAGAGTTGAACAAGGCAAGTTAACTTTCTATCTGATTGCGCTGAATGCATCCCAGCTATGGGACGTACTCACAATTAATCAGCGTGTCGAAGCAAAAGACGAAGGCTATCAAAGGGTGCTGTCACCCGGTCGGGTTAGGGCAGTTTCGCGCTATATTGAGTCTGGTGGAGCCGTTCCGGGATCGGTAATAGTGTCTTTCGACAAATTGAATTTTAGTGTTGAAAGCGATGAACTTGAAATCCCCGATGGTGAAACTGGTTGGGTTATAGATGGTCAGCATCGACTAGCCGGCGCTCACGAGGCGGCTCAAGCTGGAACGGATATTATTTTGCCAGTTGCGGCCTTTGCTGGGCTTTCATTTGAGGCTCAGGTGGAGTTATTTATAACTATAAATCGCGAAGCGAAGAATGTTCCTTCGTCGTTGTATCTTGATCTTTTGAAGCATCTTCCAAAGAAGAAGAGCGAAAAAGAGCTTACAGAAGAGCGCATTAGTGACATTGCGCGAACTCTGAATAATGATGAGGCTTCCCCCTTTTTTCAGAGGATAATTTTTACAAGAACGGCTAGAGCCGGGGAGATTTCTCTAACGAACTTTGCTCGTGTCCTTCGTCCGCATCTGCAGAAGACTGGAGGAACACTTAGCCCATTTACTCAAACCGAGCAAGTTGGTGTGATTAGCAACTACTATAGGGCGCTTGAGATGGCATTCCCGACTTTGGCGAAGGCCGATAGCTCTGTCCTTTTTCGCACTGTCGGTTTTGGTGGCGTTTGGCGGGCCTTCCCGCTAGTTTTTAGTAACGCCCTCTCTCGGCACAAAGCTGCGAGTGTTTCCGCGTTTGCCAAGGTTTTAAAACAGATCGCTGGATTCAATTTCGATGACTGGACACAGTACGGGACGGGAACTGCTGCAGAAGGGCAGGCTGGTGATGATATGATAGCGAGTCTGCAAGAAGCGCTTGCTGCGGACGAAGAAGGTGGAACAGGGCTCAAGCTCTGACATATGGCGACTGAAAAGGATCTGCCTCATCGAACTTGGTCAGCGTTGCGTGAGCTTTGGCTGGAGCATGTACCTGCTGATCTAACACCTGCAGATATTGATTCGCTTTCCCGTGTTGTACATGCTCATGGACATCCTATTGATCGGGCGCCCATACCGCTGGTGTCGGGACTACGCGAGCAAGCGCTGTCTGAGGCTCTGTTTGTGAGAGCGAAATCGCTCTATTGCCTTGAATGTGGTATTCGATCGAATGATGAGGGGTTTGCAACTTGGTCGTCGATGACCATGTACGAAGCTTGTTTTTTTGCTGCAAAGGCTTTTTGTTATCTTTTGGGAATTCGCGATTTGTCCCGAGATTCAAATATTTATGTTGATCTATTTTTTCAAGAATATAAGAAGGGACGAGTTATATTTGACGGTCATAAAGCGTACTTGATGAAGGGGCGATTGACGCATAGTTCCCTTTGGAAGATTTTTCCGCGTCTTATTAGAACGTTTACATTGGATTTGCAATTCCACCAGGAAGGGATTTTAGAACTCAGAAAATTCGATTTTGATTCATTTTCGCGAGAGAGAAATAGAATACTATATAAGTCTTTTAGTTGGAGCCGAGAAGACAGTATTGAGACCAGTGACATGTTCGCTCCGGTATCATACATTGACAATAGGAGATTTATTTCTGGCGAAAATTCATTCGCTGAGTACTACTCAGGTTATTACCTGGTGGCTGTTGCCGTAAACAACTTGATTGAATTCTTGATTCGCGATTTGGGGACGTTGGCTCCGGCTTTGGTGTCGGAAGTTGAGCTTCGTCCCGGTCCACGTATTCTGACGTCATTCGCCATGGTTTAAGCTTCGATTGAACCGTATGCATAACCGTATGCATAGTCGGTGGCTAGCTGCCGGCTGTGGTAAACAAGCCTGCTGAAGTCCGCTATCCTGTGCGTCCGTGCGAACCAAGGGCGACCGCCATGGAAGACCTCGACCGTCTTGACGACATCCGCACAAAACTGATCGCAGCCAAGGAGACGCTGGAGCGGGCGCGCTACCGGGTCGACGCGCTCGACCTGATCCTGGAGGGCGTGGCGGACCAGAAGATCCGGGGCGCCTGCCACGAGGTGTTCGGTCTGGCCGCCGAGCAGCTCGATGCCCTCGACGACCGGCTCGACGAAATCTATCGCGACGTCTCGGCAATCGCCCGCGAGGCCCGCGACAAGGCGCCGGAATGAAGGCGGGTACTTCGTGTTCTGACGCCAGCCCCGTTGTCAGCATCCGTCAGGATTGTTTTCCCAAACTTATCCCCGCCCTCCCTACCGGAGCGACAATCCCGCCGCCTGCGCAGGAAAGGAGGCGGCGGTGGACTGGAATGCGGCGATCGAGAAGAACCGGGAGGCGCTGGAGCGTATCCTCGCCATGCTCGTCGCCATGGCCGGGCTGGATCTCGGGGAACTCAGGGGACAGTTTTACCCCGACTCCCTGGAGACCCGAAGAACGGCGTTGACGTTG
>NZ_JCACER010000089.1:0-20447 GCF_059502445.1 Kumtagia sp. | reverse complement strand
TCCCCCCTTGCGGGGGAGATGTCCGGCAGGACAGAGGGGGGTGCGAAGGAGCGCCACCCTCATGCAGCCGCCTCCAGCCCGTGACCCGCCATCAACTCGCCCAGTTCGCGGACCGAGCGCTCGCCGCGCTTCGACGGCGCCGAGATGCGGCCCTTGAAGATCACCGCCACGCGGTCGGACAGCGCCACGATCTCCTCCAGATCCTCGGAGATCAGCAGCACCGCCGCGCCGCGGCCGCGCGCCTCGATGAGCTTTGCATGCACATAGGCGACGGCGCCAACGTCGAGGCCGCGCGTCGGCTGGTTGGCGACGACGATGCGCGGCTCGGGGTCGAGCGCCCGGCCGAGAATCAGCTTCTGCATGTTGCCGCCCGACAGCAGGCGGATGCGCGTGTCCGGCGACGGGCATTTCACGTCGTAGTCGGCGATGATCTCCCTGGCGAAGGTCCGGGCCGCGCCCCAGTCGAGGAAGCCGCGGCGGCTGAAGCGCTCCGAGCGATAGCTCTCCGCGATCAGGTTCTCGGCCACCGTCATGTCGCCGATCGTGCCGACGGCATGCCGGTCCTCCGGGATGCGGCCGATGCCGAGGTCGAGCGCCTCGCGCGTCGACCACGGCCGGTGCTTCTCGCCGTCGAGCAGGATGTCGCCGCCGGTCGACGGCTCGCTGCCCGACAAAAGGGCCGCCAGCGCCGCCTGACCGTTGCCGGAAACGCCGGCGAGCCCGAATATCTCGCCGCCGCGCAGCGTCAGCGCGGCGCGGTCGAGCGGCGCGCCGGAGCTTTTTCCGCCGGTCGAGACCTCGTCCAGGACGAGGATGCGTCCCCCATAAGGCACGTCGACGATCGGCGGCAGTGCCACGTCCTGGCCGACCATCAGCGCCGCGAGCTCGGCGCGGCTGGTCGCGGCCGTCAGCCGTTCGCCGGCAAGCTTGCCGCCGCGCAGCACCAGCACGCGGTCGCTGACGGCGGTCACCTCGTTGAGCTTGTGCGAGATGAAGATGATCGACAGTCCCTGCCCGACCAGCAGCTTGAGCGTCCTGAACAGCGCTTCGCTCTCGGCCGGCGTCAGCACCGCCGTCGGCTCGTCGAGGATCAGGATTTTTGCGTCGCGGTAGAGCGCCTTGAGTATCTCGACACGCTGCCGCTCGCCGACGCTGAGCGCCGAAACAAGGGCATCCGGCTCGGCGGCGAGGCCGAAATCGGCGGACAATTTTGCGATGCGCGCCCGCGCGGCAGCGCGGTCGAGGCGCGGCCGCCACAGCGCCTGGGTGCCGAGCGCGATGTTCTCCAGCACCGTCATGTTCTCGGCCAGCGTGAAATGCTGGTGGACCATGCCGATGCCGGCATCCAGCGCGGCACGCGGGTCGCCGGGCGGCAGCGGCCGGCCGAACGCCTCGACGCTGCCCTCGTCGGCGACGTAGTGGCCGAACAGGATGTTCATCAGCGTCGTCTTGCCGGCGCCGTTCTCGCCGAGCAGCGCGACGATCTCGCCCCTGGCGAGGACGAACGAGATGGAATCGTTCGCCACCAGCGCGCCGAAGCGTTTGGTGATGCCTTGCAAGCGAAGGACGGTTTCGCGGTGCTCCTCTGCCCCTTGCGGGGAGGGTGGCAGCGAAGCCGCCGGGTGGGGTTCTTGCGGCAGGGCTCGACGTCCTTTTCCTGAAATATCCGCGCCAGAAGAGACGCCGAGCGCGGCCGCACGGACCCCACCTGGCGGCTTCGCCGCCACCCTCCCCTCAAGGGGGAGGGAAGCGGCGTCAGCTCGACTTCGGCTCCGCGTCGTTGATCTCCACGGTGAACGAGCCGTCCTTGATCGCCTTCTCCTTCTCGGCGACCAGCTTCTTCGCCTCCTCCGGCACCTTGGCCTCGAAGCTGCCGAGCGGCGCCAGCGAGCAGCCGCCCTCCTTCATGAACGAATAGAGCCCATAATCGGCCGCCTTGAAGCTGCCGGCCTTGACCTCGGCAATCGCCTTGTCGAGCGTCGGCTCGAAATGCCAGAGCGCCGAGGCGACGACGGTCTCGGGATAGTCCGCCTGCGTGTCGATGACGTTGCCGATCGCCAGCACGCCCTTCTCCTTGGCCGCGTCGGACACGCCGAAGCGCTCGGCATACATGACGTCGGCGCCGGCATCGATCTGCGCGAAGGCCGTCTCCTTGGCCTTGGGCGGGTCGAACCACGAGCCGATGAAGGCCACCTGGAACTTCGTGTCGGGCGCCACCTCCTTCACGCCGGCCATGAAGGCGTGCATCAGCCGGTTGACCTCGGGGATCGGATAGCCGCCGACCATGCCGATCGACTTCGACTTGGTCATGGCGCCGGCGACGATGCCGCTGAGATAGGAAGCGTCCTGGATGTAGTTGTCAAACACCGCGAAGTTCGGCACCGCGTCGTCCGGCTTGAAGCTCGAGCCCATCAGGAAGGCGACGTCGGGATAGTCCTTGGCCACGCCGCGGGCGGCGTCCTCCACGCCGAACACCTCGCCGATGATCAGCTTGTTGCCGGCCTCGGCATATTCGCGCATGACGCGCTCGTAATCGTTGTTGGACGTGTTCTCGGAAAACACATATTCGATGTCGCCGCGCTCCTTTGCCGCATTGGCGGCCTTGTGGATGCGGCTCACCCATTGCTGCTCGACGGGAACCGTATAGATCGCCGCGACTTTTACAGGTTCCTGCGCGAACAGCCGTGTCGGCAGGCCGGCAACCGCGGAGAGCGCCGCGCCGGCGCCCGCGGCCTTCAGGACGGTACGGCGGGAGAACCCGGAGACGCTCCGGGAAGAGTGACGGATAGGCATTTGGACCACCTCTGGTTGGCAGGCTTCGGGTTCGCCCCGTTTTTTATCGTTTGGTCAAGGTTATGCGAATTTCCACACCCCGGCAATCAACGCGTTCGTGCTGTCCACGGCCCTGTTCGAACGCGCCATCCGCCCCTATCTGAGGCCGCTCAGGGCGTAGACCGATCGGCTCTGCCCGTATAGGGTAGCGCGCGTTGGAGCGGGACGCCGCAAGGGCAAGGACCAAGGTGACACCGGCATGATGCGGCGCTTCGAACATGCTCGTATCCTCATGTACAGCCACGATACTTTCGGCCTCGGTCATCTCAGGAGATGCCGGGCGATCGCGCACTCTCTGGTCGAGGATTTCCGCGGCCTGCAGGTGCTGATCATCTCCGGCGCCCAGATCGCCGGCGCCTTCGACTACCGCGCCCGCGTCGACTTCGTGAAGATCCCGAGCGTCATCAAGCTCAGGAACGGCGAGTACACCTCGCTGGAGCGGCATATCGACCTGCACGAGACGCTGAAGATGCGCCAGTCGATCATCCGCCACACGGCCGAGACCTTCCAGCCCGACATCTTCATCGTCGACAAGGAGCCGCTCGGCCTGCGCGGCGAGGTCGAGGAAACGCTGGCCTATCTGAAGACGCGCGGCACCACGCTGGTGCTGGGGCTGCGCGAGGTGCTCGACGCGCCGCATCTGCTCGACGCCGAATGGACGCGCCGCGACGTCATGCGCAAGATCGGCCTGTTCTACGACATGATCTGGGCCTACGGGCCGCCGGACTTCTACGACCCGCTCACCGGCCTCGACGTGCCGCCCTCCGTGCGGGCCAAGATGAATTTCGTCGGCTTCCTGCAGCGCAGCCTGTCCAACGACGAGGTGCCCGACCATCGGCCCGAGGGCGACTATATCCTGGTGACCACCGGAGGCGGCGGCGACGGCGCCGACTTGATCCACGACGTCATCCATGCCTACCAGCAGGATCCCGGCCTGACCCACAAGGCGCTGATCATGCTCGGCCCCTACATGCCGTCGAAGAAGCGGCAGAGGCTGATCGCCAAGGGCGCGAAGATCCCGTTCATCGAGATCCGCGAGTTCGACAACCGCATGGAAGAATTGATCGCCGGCTCGAAGGGCGTGGTGGCGATGGGCGGCTACAACACCTATTGCGAGATCCTCTCCTTCGACAAGCCGGCGCTGATCGTGCCCAGGGTCGCGCCGCGCGAGGAGCAGCTCATCCGGGCGCGGCGCGCCGCCGAGCTCGGGCTGATCGACATGCTGCTGCCCGAGGAGGCGGAGGACGCACAGCGCTTCGCCGCCGCGCTCAAGGCGCTGCCGAACCGGGCGCCGCCATCGAAATCGCGGCCGGACTTGCGGCTGGAGGGCCTCGTGCATATCTCCGAGATCGTCGGCGACTGGCTGGACAAGCGGCCAGCACCGCAGCTCTCCGTCGTCGAACGCTGATCCCCAAAGCATGCATCGCAAGGTCGCCGTCCTGCTCAAGGGCTATCCCCGCCTGTCCGAGACCTTCATCGCCCAGGAACTGCTGGGACTGGAGCGCGCCGGGCTCGACCTGGTGCTGGTCTCGATGCGCCGGCCGACCGACAAGAAGCGGCATCCGATCCATGACGAGATCAGGGCGCCGGTCGTCTACCTGCCGGAATATCTGCACGAGGAGCCGCTGCGGGTGGCTCGCGCGGCGCTGACCGGTCTGTTCAGGCCGGGGTTCTGGCGTGCCTTCGCCCGGTTCTTGCCGGACCTGACGCGCGATTTCAGCCGCAACCGGTTCCGGCGCTTCGGCCAGGCGCTGGTGCTCGCCGCGGAATGGCCGAAGGGCGCCGGGTGGCTGCATGCGCATTTCATCCACACCCCGGCTTCCGTCGCCAGCTATGCCAGCCGCATCACCGGCATCGACTGGACCTGCTCGGCGCATGCCAAGGACATCTGGACCTCGGCGGGCTGGGACCTGGCGGACAAGCTGAAGCACGCGCGCTGGGCGGTGACCTGCACGCAGTCGGGCTTCGAGCATCTGCGCGGCCTGGCGACGGCGCCTGAGCAGGTGCATCTCAGCTATCACGGGCTCGACCTCGACCGCTTCGCCCCCTTCCACGGGACGCGATCGGACGCCGACGGCTCGGACCCGCAACAGCCGGTGCTCATCGCCAGCGTCGGCCGCGCCGTCGAGAAGAAGGGTTATGAGACCCTGCTGGAGGCGCTCGCCCTGTTGCCGGCCTCTCTCGCCTGGCGGCTGGAGCAGGTCGGCGGCGGCGACCGGCTGCCGCAGCTCAAGGCCCTGGCGGAGCGGCTCGGCATCGCCGACCGCATCGCCTGGAAAGGCGCGCTGGCGCAGGAGGACGTGCTTGCCCTTTACCGGCGGGCCGACCTATTCGCGCTGGCCTGCCGCATCGCCGGCGACGGCGACCGCGACGGCCTGCCCAACGTGCTGGTCGAGGCGTCGAGCCAGCGCCTGCCCTGCGTGTCGACGACGGTCTCCGGCATCCCCGAGTTGATCACCGACGGCGAGGACGGCCTGCTGGTTCCGCCCGAGGATCCCCAGGCGCTCGCCGCCGCGCTGGCAAGGGCGATCGGCGACCCGGCCCTGCGCAAAAAGCTCGGCGAGGCGGCGGAGCACCGCGTGCGCTGCCATTTCGACCACCACTCCAGCATCGGCCAGCTCGTCGGCCTGTTCGAGCAGGAATGGCGGAAGGCCTGATGGCGAGCGTCTTCTTCTACGTCCAGCACCTGCTCGGCATCGGCCATCTCGCCCGCGCCAGCAGGGTGGCGGCTGCACTGGTCGAGGACGGGTTTCGGGTGACGATGGTGACCGGTGGTCTCCCGGTGAAGGGCTTTCCCGGCCCCGGGCTCGACCATGTGGCGCTGCCGGCGGTCGGCTCGGCGTCGGAGGCGTTTTCCGGCTTGGTCGAGGCCGACGGCAAACCGGTCGACGAGGCTTTCCTGGCGCGGCGGCGCGACCTGCTGCTCGCCGCCCTGCACGAGCGCCGTCCCGACATCGTGGTGATCGAGGCGTTTCCGTTCGGCCGCCGGCAGATGCGTTTCGAGCTGCTGCCGCTGCTCGACGCGGTCGCCGCCATGGCGCCGCGGCCGCGGCTCGTCACTTCCGTGCGCGACCTCCTGCAGGAGCGGGTCAAGCCGGGTCGCAACGAGGAGACGGTCGAGCTGCTCAACCGGCATTTCGATCTGGTGATGGTGCATGGCGACCCGGCCTTCGCGCGGCTGGAGGAGACCTTTCCGCTGGCCGCCGAGATCAGGCCGCCGGTCGGCTATTCCGGCCTGGTCGCCGCGCCGCCGCCGCGGCCGCCGCGCGAGGTCTTCAAGGTGCTGGTGTCGGCCGGCGGCGGCGCCGCCGGCGCCGAGCTGGTGCGGGCGACCGTCGGGGCGGCGCGGTTGCTGCCCGATGCCTCAGGCTGGGCGCTGATCACCGGGCCGAACCTGCCGCAAGCCGAGTTCGACTCGGCGGCGGCCGCAGCGCCGTCCGGTCTGCAACTGTTCCGGTTCCGCGAGGATTTTCCCGTCCTGCTCGGCGGCGCCGAGCTGTCGGTGTCGCAGGCAGGCTACAACACCGTCTGCGACGTGCTGCGGGCGGGCTGCCGCTCGCTGCTGGTGCCGTTCGCCGCCGGCGGCGAGACCGAGCAGCCGGCGCGCGCGGCGCGGCTTTCGCGGCTCGGACTGGCCGAAGCGCTCCCGGAAACCGGCCTGACCGGGCCGGTTCTCGCCGAGGCGATCCGCGCGGCGCTGGCGCGGCCGAAGCCGCCGCGCGCGACGCTCGACCTCGACGGCGCCATGGGCTCGGCGCGGCTGCTGCGGGCGCTGCTGTGAGCACCGGCGGACACATCGTGCCGCCTTGCCCGGACAATGGCGCTGCGCACGGCCAGCTACATCTCGAAGCTGTCCACGGCTCCGCAGCACACCCGGGTGGCGTCCGCGAAACGGCTGTTGTAGGCTGCCGGCAGAGGACGGCATCCACGCATTTCAGACGGATTCTCATGCATTTCGCGAAGACGCTGACCCTGGGCGGCACTGTGGATGCGGACCGCCGGCTTTGCCGGGCGCGCGGACTGGCGGGCTGACCTTTCATGGAACGCAGTCTCGCCCGCTACATCTGGATTCACACCTGGCGTCAGCAGCTCTGGATCCTGTTCGTCGTCGCGCTGTCGATGATCCCCTATTTCATGTCGTTCGACCTGCCCAAGCAGATCGTCAACGGCCCGATCCAGGGACAGGGTTTCGAGACGCCGGGCGCCACCCAGCCGTTCCTGGCCATCGACTTCGACCTGCCCCTGCTCGGAACGGTCCATCTCTTCGACGGCTTTCAGCTCAACCGCACGCAGACCCTGGTCGGGCTGAGCCTGGTCTTCCTGGCGCTGGTCATCATCAACGGCATCTTCAAGCTCTACATCAACACCTACAAGGGGCGGCTCGGCGAGCGCATGCTGCGGCGCATCCGCTTCGAGCTGGTCGACCGGGTGCTGCGCTTCCCGCCCGGGCACTTCAAGCGGGTCAAGTCGGCCGAGGTCGCCACGATGGTGAAGGACGAGGTGGAGCCGCTCGGCGGCTTCATCGGCGACGCCTTCGTCACGCCTGCGCAGCTCGGCGGCCAGGCGCTCACGGCGCTGATCTTCATCGTCCTGCAAAGCTTCTGGCTGGGCATGATCGCCGCGGTGATCGTCGGCATCCAGCTCGTGATCATCCCGCAGATGCGCAAGCGGCTGATCCGGCTCGGCCGCGAGCGGCAGCTGACGGCGCGCGCGCTGTCCGGCCGCGTCGGCGAGATCGTCGACGGCATCGGCGCCATCCACATCAACGACACGTCGAACTTCGAGCGCGCCGACATCGCCGACCGGCTCGGCACGATCTTCAAGATCCGCTACGACCTCTACCAGTGGAAATTCCTGGTCAAGTTCATCAACAACTTCCTGGCCCAGGTGACGCCGTTCCTGTTCTACCTCGTCGGCGGCTGGTTCGCGCTGCAGGGCCGCCTCGACATCGGCCAGCTGGTCGCCGTCATCAACGCCTACAAGGACCTGCCCGGGCCGCTGAAGGAGCTGATCGACTGGGACCAGAACCGCCAGGACGTGCAGGTCAAGTACCAGCAGGTGGTCGAGCAGTTCACGGTCGAGACGATCATCGACCAGAAGCGGCAGACCCTGACCGTGGACAAGGTGACGCCGCTGGAGGATGCGCTGACCACGAGCAGCCTGACGCTCGTCGACGACAGCGGCGCCAAGCTGCTCGATCGGGTCAGCCTGCAGGTCCATCCGGGCGAGAAGGTGGCGATCGTCGGCACGGCCGGCAGCGGCGCCGAAGCGCTTGCGGAGGCCTTCGCAGGCCTGATCTGGCCGGAATCGGGACGCATCGCCGTCGGCAGCCGCGATCTCCTCGACCTCTCCGAATCGGTAACCGGACGGCGGATGGCCTATGCGTCCTCGGATGCCTATCTGTTCCAGGGCTCGCTGCGCGACAATCTTCTCTACGGGCTGAAGCACGCGCCGCTGACGGAGGTTCAGTATGACGGGACGAGCGCCACGCGGCGGCGCTGGAACGTCGACGAGGCGCGCAAGGCCGGCAATCCGGACTTCGACGTCGGCAGCGACTGGGTCGATTACGCCTCGGCCGGCGCCAGCGGTCCGCGCGATCTCTACCACTCCATCCGCCCGGTGCTCGACGCGGTCGTGCTGTCGCAGGACATCCTCGACCTCGGCCTGCGCTCGCGCGTCGATCCCGGCCTGCATCCGGAGATCAGCGGCCGTATCGTCGAGGTGCGCGGAGCGCTGCGCGAGCGGCTCGACACCGAAGGCCTCAGCAGCCTCGTCGAGTTCTTCGAGCCCGGCGCCTACAACACCCAGGCGACGATCGGCGAGAACCTGCTGTTCGGCGCCGCGACCGGGCCGGAGCTCACCGGCAAGGAACTGGCCGGCAACGCCTATTTCCGTGCCGTGCTCAGGCAGGACGGCCTCGGCGAGACGCTCTATCGCATGGGCCTGGAGATCGCCGAGCAGGCCATCGAGCTGTTCGCCGACCTGCCGCCCGACCATCCCTTCTTCCAGCAGCTCGCCTTCATGACGGCGGAAGACATTCCCGAGTACCAGCAGCTGCTGCAGCGCCTGCGCGGCAAGCCGATCGACGCCGCCTCGGACGAGGACCGCGCCAGGATCATCAAGCTGTCCTTCGCCTATATCGAGCCCAGGCATCGTTTCGGCCTGCTCACGCCGGAATTGATGGACAAGATCGTGGCGGCGCGCCACCGCTTCTACGACGGCCTGCCCGCCGAGCTGCAGGGCGCCATCGAGCGCTACGATCCGCAGAAATACAACACCGCCGCCACGCTCAGCGACAACATGCTGTTCGGCCGCATCGCCCACAACCAGCCGGACGGGCCCGAGCGCATCCGCTCACTGGTGCGCGAGCTGCTCGACACGCTCGGCCTGCACGACGAGGTGCTGGACATCGGGCTCGATTACAATGTCGGCGTCGGCGGCCGCCGCCTGACCAGCGCCCAGCGGCAGAAGCTCGATGTGGCGCGCGCGCTACTCAAACGCGCCGATTTCATCATCTTCAATCGCCCCCTTGCGGCGCTCGACCAGCGCGCGCAGGATGTGGTCACTAGGAACGTGCTCGAGGAGGCAAGCCGAGGCGGACGCAATCCGGCAATCCTTTGGGTTCTGCCGAATCCACATCTTGCGGACCTTTTCGAGCGGATAATCGTTTTCCATAGCGGCGAACTCGTAGAGGATGGAACGCACGAGACTCTGAAGAAGGAAAACGGTATTTTCACACGGATGTTGGCATAGGGAGCCAGGCTGTGCGATGATCATTCGGGGTTGAACGATCATGCTGCTTAACGACGAAGTCGGGATGCTGCGGAAGGTTCCGCTGTTTTCCCGTGTGGCGCCGGCCAAGCTGAAACTGCTCGCCTTCACGTCGGACCGCGTGTCCTACAAGGAGGGGCAGACGCTGTTTCATCAGGGCGACGAGGGGGACGCCGCCTATGTCGTGCTGTCGGGCACGGCCGACATCCTCGTGGATTCGGCGGCCGGCCAGATCAAGGTGGCCGAGGTCGAGCCCAACGAGATCGTCGGCGAGATCGCCATCCTGTGCGACGTCTCGCGCACCGCCACCGTGCGGGCCAGCGCGCCCCTCGAAGCACTGCGTATCCGCAAGGACCATTTCCTGCGGCTTCTGACCGAATTCCCCGAAATGACTGTCGAGATCGTCAAGGTTCTGGCGGACCGGCTCAGCCATACCACGGCAGAGCTGACGGCCGCCCGCAGCAGAGCGAGGCAAGCCAATTCGTAGCGCGCGCGCAAAGCAACGTCCGGACCTGGACGTGAGACCCGCCGAACGCCGTATCGGCTACGGTGTGAAGGGCAATCCGCTCGACGCCCACGGGCTTCGCGCCCTCGAGAACTGCGATCCGCCGCCCGACCCGGCCCGCGTGCTCGCCGAGCGCCGAGCCGCCGAGCCGACGCCGCTGCTCGCCGGAGGCGGCGACACATCCTTCAAGGTCCGCATCTGGGGCGCGCGCGGCAGCGTGCCGGTCTCCGGCAGCGAGTTCCGCCGCTACGGCGGCAACACCCCGTGCGTGGAGATGCGCTGCGGCGGCCGCACCCTGCTCTTCGACGCCGGCACCGGCATCCGCCCGGCCGGCGTGTCGATGCTGCGCTCCGGCGTCCGCGACGTGCACCTGTTCTTCTCGCATTTCCACTACGACCACGTCCTCGGCCTGCCCTTCTTCGCGCCGCTCTACGATCCGTCGATCCGACTCGAGATCTGGTCCGGCCATCTCGCCGGCATCATGTCGACGCGCGAGATGCTGCGCGGGCTGATGCGGGCGCCATGGTTCCCGGTCGAGATCAGCATCTGCCGGGCCGCCGTGGTGTCGCGCGACTTCCGCTCCGGCGACGTGATCAATCCGTGGCCCGAGGTCACCGTGCGCACCGGCAGCCTCAACCATCCGGGCGGCTGCATCGGCTACCGGGTCGAATATGGCGGCCGCGCCGTCGCCTTCATCTGCGATACCGAGCATGTCGAGGGGGCGCCGGACGCCAATGTGCTGGCGCTGATCGAGAACGCAGACCTGGTCATCTACGATGCGGCCTATACGGACGAGGAGATGAAGAGCCGCCGCGGCTTCGGTCATTCCTCCTGGCAGGAAGGCGTGCGGCTGTGCCGGGCGGCCGGCGCGAAAAAGCTGGCGCTGTTCCACCACGATCCGTTCCGCACCGACATCGAGCTCGCCCGCATCGAGGCGCGCGCCAAGGAGGCCTTTCCCGGCGCCTTCGCCGCCCGCGACGGCCAGTCGCTGACCTTTCAGGCAAGGCAGGCGGCGAAGAAGCAGGTCTGAGCTCAATCGCCCAGCAGGGCGTCGACACCTACCCATCGCCCGGCGCCATCCGGCGTGGTGATCTCGAACAGCCGTTCCAGAAAATCCCAGGCGGACTCGTCGTGGACGAGGTGGTGCGTCAGCACGCCGACGGGCGGGCGCGACGGATCGGCGAAACCCGCGTCGAGCCCGGCGACGATCTCGGCCACGATGGCCGCGTGATCACGGCAGCCGCGCGTGCCGTGCCAGTCCATGATGTCGACGGTCGTGTTGACGAGCCGCAGCGGCGCCGGCTTCGGCGGCCCGAAGGTGGAAAGGCCGCGATAGCCGAGGCCGGCAAGCGCGGGAATGAGCGCCGCGTCGATGCGGTTCCACGGCGGCACCAGCAGCGGCGCCGAGCGGGCGAACATCACCCTGATGCGCTTCAGGCCCTGCGCCAGCTCGCCGAGAACGGTGGCGGCCGGGCGGTGCGGGCCGAGCTCCTGCTTCTTCTCGCCCGCCGGTGCATGGTTCCGGTGCGACCAGCCGTGGACGACGGCGGTCACATGCGGCTGCATGGCGAGGCGCCGGGCAAGGTCGCGCTCGGCATGCGCCGGTATGACGGCCAGCGCCACGGGGACGCCGCGGCGGGCGGTGAGGCCGACAAGGCGGTCGAGCGGCGCGGTCGGCGCCGCGGCATCGTCGTCGCGCAGCCAGAACACCGGCTGCCTTCCGGCGTCGCGCCAGCGCTCGAGCGCGGCGGCAAGGCTTTGCCAGCTCCTGACGGCAGGAGTCATGCTCCGAGTCTCCGCAGACAGGCGGCCAGCGTGGCGGAGGCCGTCGTCAGCGACCGCTCCGCGAGCACGAAACGGCGCGACCGCTCCCCCATGTCCCGCCTGACATCTACACCGGACAGCAGCTTTCGGACAGCCGTCGCATAGGCCTCGACGTCGCCCTCAGGGGTCAGCAGGCCGGTCTCGCCGTCGCGCACCACCTCCGGCACGCCGGCGGCGGCCTGGGCGACGACCGGCAGGCCCGCCGCCTGCGCCTCCAGATAGGCGAGGCCATAGGCCTCGCCGGAGCCCGGCCAGATATAGATGTCGCCCCCGGCCAGAATGCCCGGCACCTCTTCCGGTCGCCGTTCGCCCAGCCATTCGACCCGTTCCGGAGGCAGGTTTGCGAAGAAGCCGCGAACCTCGTCGCGCGAAGGCCCGTCACCGACGACGGCGAGAGTCCAGGGCAGATCCAGGCAGGTTCCGAGCGTCGCGGCAAGCATCCGGTAGCTGTCCAGCTTGTCGCCCGGCCGCATCATCGCCACCGTCACCAGCCGCGGCGGCGCCGAGCCCTTCGCCGGCGCTGGGAAGGCGGCCGTGTCGATGAAAGGCGGCAGCATGGCCAGCCTGTCCTGCCCGAGGGCCGCGGCGAGGCCGTCGAAATCGCGGCGGGTGAAGCACAGGTTGAGTGCCGCATGCACCAGGCCGCGCTCGACCACGGCCTGCGCCTCGGCCCACGGCCCCTCGCGCCGGCGTCGGGAAAGCGAAGCCTCGGCCGTGACATAGGGGATGCCGAACTCGGCCGTCAGCGGCGGTCCGAGGAAGTCCGGGGCCTTGTAGTAGGGATGGTAGCAGAAGAAGAGGTCCGGCCTGCCGCCGGCGCGCCAGCCGGCGGCAAGCTCCGCCGCGGCGGCCTCGCCCGCCGCCCGCCGCTGGGCGAAGCCGTCGGGTGTGGGCGCGTAGCTGCGAAACTGCGAGGCGACGAAAACCGTATGTCCTGCAAGACGCATCGCCTCGATCAGCAGCCGCGCCATCAGCCGGTCTCCGGAAGGGACCGGATGATCGGGCGCTTTCATCGGAGCATAGAAGGCGATGCGCATGGCGCGAGCCTATGCCGACGCGACCGCCCCAAGTCAATTTGCGGCGGCAGGCCGGCAACCGCGCACTGGACCAAAACAGGGCCGCGAAAATATGCTAGGAAGCAGACATGGACGCTGTCACGCTGGATGATCCGTTCTTCGCCGCGATCCCGACCTTCGCGCGCTTCGAGGGCGTCGTGGATCCCGCCAACTACCGGCCGCTGCCCGACCATTGGGTGCTGGCCACCACCGACATCGTCGGCTCCACCCGGGCGATCGCCGGCGGGCGCTACAAGGCCGTGAACATGGCCGGCGCCAGCATGATCTCGGCGCTGCTCAACGCGCTCGGGCGCCGCGACCTGCCTTTCGTGTTCGGCGGCGACGGGGCGCTGGTCGCCTTCCCCGAACAGGGCGCGGCGATCGCCGAGGCCACGCTGGCGGCGACGCAGGCCTGGGCCGCCGACGAGCTGGAGCTGACGCTGCGCGCCGCGCTGGTGCCGATGCGCGAGGTGCGGGCGCGCGGGCTGGACGTGCGCGTCGCGCTGTTCCGCGCCAGCCCGGACGTCTCCTATGCCATGTTCATCGGCGGCGGTGCCAGCTGGGCCGAGGCGGAGATGAAGGCCGGGCGCTATGCCGTCGCGGCGGCGCCGAGCGGCACGCGGCCGGACCTCAGCGGCTTGTCCTGCCGCTGGAACCCGATCCATGCCCGCCACGGCGAGATCGTCTCGATCATCGCCGTGCCGGCTTCGGGCGCCGACATGCAGGCCTTCCAGAAGCTGGTCGCCGACGTGCTGGCGATCGCCGCCGAGCAGGACCGCGGCGGCCACCCCGTGCCGTCGGAAGGTCCCGAATTCGGCATCTCGCCGGCCGGCCTCGAAGCAGAGGCACGGGCGGCCGCCCCGAAGGGACGGCGCTTCCTGACCAAGCTTTCGGTGCTTGCGCAGATGCTGCTCGTCATGGCGCTGCACAAGGCCAATCTCAGCATCGGCCGCTTCGACGCCCGCCGCTACACGCGCGAGGTCGCCGACAATTCGGACTTCCGCAAGTTCGACGACGGGCTGAAGATGACCCTCGACCTCGACCAGACCGGCCTGGCCAGGATCGAGGCGCGCCTGCGTCAGGCCGAGGCGGAGGGCGTGTGCCGGTTCGGCCTGCACCGCCAGGATTCGGCGCTGATGACCTGCATCGTCGCCACGCCGCTCCAGTCCGATCACATCCATTTCATCGACGGCGCCGCCGGCGGCTACGCCCTGGCGGCCGCCAACCTCAAGTCCAAGCAGATGGCGGCGGCTGCCTGATCATCATCGACACGCAATCTTGGGTTTCTGTCAGCTGGCTTGTTCAACAACGCCTGGCCCACACCTATATACCCTTTCGGACCAGCCTCCGCGCCATCCTCCCCGGCGCGGTTTTGCTTTTCCGACAATGACTTCCACGACCGGAGGATCCCGGATGACAAACGGTGCCCAAGCCGACGTTTCCACAATTCTCATGGACAAGGTCGCCGACTGGCTGACGGCCTCGTCACTGGCGGGCGACGATCTCGAGACGATGGTGCGCGGCTTTTGCGAACGCCTGGCGGCGGCGGGAATGCCGATCGCCCGCGTGCATCTTTCCTTTTCCATGCTGCATCCGCTCTACGACGCGCTCGGCTTCACCTGGGAGCGCGGCTCGGGCATGCGGGTGGAAGGCTTCCGCCAGAAGCCCGGGCAGAAATCGGAACAGTTCCTGCGCAGCCCCTACTACTACCTGCTCAACAACAAGCTCGACCATCTGCGCCGCCGCATCGACTATTCGGGGCCTTCGGAGTTCCCGATCTTCGACGACCTCAAGACGCTCGGGGTCACCGACTATCTTGCCTTCCGGCATATGTTCACCGCCGGCAGGGAGCAGGGCATGCTGGGCTCCTGGTCGACCGACGCGCCGTCGGGCTTCACCGAAGGCATGATCGCGGCGCTGCTGCGCATCCAGAACCATCTGGCCGTGGCCGCCAAGATGGCGGTTCTCAACCGGCTGGCCGACAACATGCTGACCACCTATCTCGGCAACGACGCCGGCAAGCGGGTGCTCAACGGCAACATCCGCCGGGGCCAGGGCGACACCATCCGCGCCGCCCTGGTGATGGCCGACATGCGCGGCTCGACCATGATGGCCGAGCAGGAGGGCCGCGAGGCCTATATCGACACGCTGAACCAGTTCTTCGACGCCATCGCCGCTCCCTTCAACCGCCGCGGCGGCCAGATTCTCAGCTTCCTCGGCGACGGCTTCATCGCCGTCTACCCCTGCGACCGCCACCACGAGCCTTCGGAGATCGCCTGCAAGGCCGCCCTGTCGGCCGCCCACAGGGCCACCGCCAGGATGGCGGCCCTCAACGAGGATCGGCGCCGCCGGGGCCTCGCCGAGATCGGCTACGGCATCGGCCTGCATGTCGGCAACGTCATGTTCGGCAATGTCGGGCTGAACGACCGGCTCACCTTCTCGGCCTTCGGCTCGGCGGTCAACGAGGTGCAGCGACTGCAGGCGCTGACCAAGAAATATCCGCACAGCCTGATCGCCAGCGAGGAGTTCGCCGGCTACAGCGGCGGCGGCTGGATCAACATCGGCAAGGAGAAGTTGCGCGGCGTCAAGGAAAGACTCACCATCCTCCACCCCGACATGACCGACATCGTCGATTCGGAGGACGATGCCTTCGAGATCAGCTATGACGGCGTCTCGGATGCCGAGCAGCTCATGCTGCTCTATCGCGACAGTGCGGGAGCCGGCTCCACCGGCAATGGAAAGGCTGTGCAGTGAAAACGGGATTGATCCGGATGGCGACGGTCGCGGCTCTCTGTTGGATGTCCGCTCCGGCCGTCGCCGATCCCGGATCGATCGTGCTTTCCGACGGCTTCGAGGGCACCGACTTCGCCGACAGCGGCGGCCTCTACTATCGCGAGAACTATGAGCAGACCGCCGGCACCGCCGAGTTCCAGAAGGAAGTCAAGCGGACCGGCAACGGCGCGCTCAAGCTCAGCATCAAGCCGCTGTGCGGGATGACCAACGACGGCTGCAGCGAACGCGCCGAGGTGTGGGAGAAGACCGAGCTGCGCGTGCCCTACGACCAGGGCGTCTGGTACGGCTTCGCCGTCCGGTTCGGCGAGCCGATCCCGCAGGACGACCACCGCTATTTGATCGCGCAATGGAAGCGCGAGATCGATCCCGGCGCGGAGGGCGATTTCAGCCCGTTCCTGGCGCTGCGCCTGCGCAACGGCAAGCTGTTCGCCACGATCGAGACCAACTATCTCGCGCCGGGCGGCGATGCGGCGAACGGCACGACCGCAAGCTGTGGCGACGGTACGGTCCCGGTCTGGTTCCGGCCGGAGACCAATCAGATGCGCGCGCTGATCGCGACGGAGGCGGACTGGACGCCGGAGGACGGGCGCATGTTCAGCGCCTGCACGCCGGCGCTGCAAATCATCGACCACGGCAACAAGCTGCCGGCCGCCGATTCCGGCTGGATCGACTTTGCCATCTACACCAAGCCCGGACCGGACGGCACCGGGCATGTCGAGATCTTCGCCAACGGCAAGCCGATCGTCACCGTCAAGGGCCATATCGGCCATGCCGACAAGGGTCTGGGCAAGAACCAGTATTTCAAGTTCGGCCCGTACCGCGCCGCGCACACGACCGAGTGGACGCTCTACTACGACGATTTCCGGCGCTCGCCCAACTGCGCCGACGTGCTCGCCGGCGGCGATTGCCCGGCGCCTGAATAGCCGGCGGGCGGTCTGCCTTGGCTTCTCGCTGCCAAACCTGATCGGTAGACAATCCTGGGAACGAAAAGGCTACGGAAGACAACCGCTGCAAAGAAGCCGGGTCCCGGCAGCCACCGGCTATCGTGATAGTTCCAAGTCGCAGGTGACCATGGAAACCGCACTGGAAACCGAGGCGCTGATCCTTCGCCCCTGGCGGCTCGCAGACATCGACCAGCTCGTCGAGGGCCTGAACGACATCAACGTCTCGCAGTGGCTGGCATTCGTTCCGCACCCGTATCTGCGATCGGACGGCCTGAAATGGATTGAACATTGCAAGCGGCTTTCGCCTGGTGAAGGCGCGCAGCGTGATTACGAATTTGCGATCGAGCGGAAAGTCGATCACGCGGTGATCGGCGGCGTCAGCTTGAACAACATCGATATAGGGCGCGGCCGCGCAGGCGGCGGAATCTGGATCGGCGCGCCGTACCAGCGTCTGGGCCATGGACGCGAAGCATTCGGCGAGCGCATCCGCTTCGCTTTCGACACGTTGCATCTGCTCGAACTTCACAACGGCTACTTTGCCGGCAACGAACCGTCGTGGGTTCTGCAGAAGCGCTTTGGTTACAAGCGCATTCCCGCGCAGCCGCGTCGGCGCCAGTGCCTTGCCGACGGATCGTGGAAGGATGAGATCCTGACCAGCTTGCACAGGGAGGATTGGATAAGGAACTAGGGGCTGGGTCTGAATACCCAGACCTCAGTTCTTCCGGATCCGGCTCGGCGTCCTGCCGAGCTTGCGCGTCAGCGTCGTGGTCAGATGCTGCTGCGAGGCGAAGCCGCAGGCCAGCGCGACGTCGGCGATCGGCAGGTTGGACTGTTCGAGCAGGACACGGGCGCGCTCGACCCGGCGGTTGATCACGAACTGGTAGGGCGACAGGCCGGTGCGGGCCTTGATGCCGTCGAAGACGCAGCGCAGCGGCAGGCCGGCAACACCGGCCAGGCTTTCGCAATTGATGGCGCCCTCCAGCCCGGCCTCGATGAAGTCGACGATTCGCCGGAAGGCGGCGTCCGACAGCCCTGAAGCGTCGGCAAGCCGCCCGGCGCGCAGGCCGCGCATGGTCTCGACATAGACCATGCCGCCCAGATACTGGATCTCCAGCGGGTCGAGCATGGCGCCGGCGGCGATCCTGTCGCGAGCATAGCGCGCCAGATGCCGGATGGGGCCGGTGCCGATGTTGTTGGTGCTGCCGGAGACGCCGCACTGCCGCAGTCCCCGCTCCGATATCGCCTCCTGGAACACATCCGAATAGGCGAAGGCGACAAAGCCGTGGCGCACCGAGCGCGCCAGCACCCGCACATTGCCGCGTCCCGGATGGAAGGCGGATGTTTCGCCGCGGAACACCAGCGGGCCTTCGCGACCGTCGTCGAAGCGGCTGGTCGAGTCGATGTCGCCGAGCAGCAGGCACACCACGTCGGAGCCGTTGGCGAACTCCAGCGCATAGGGCCGCGAACCGGCCACGCAGTAGTCGACGCCGCCATGGCTGGCACGCTCGGGAAACTGCTCCAGACCGCCATAGCGGACAGGCATGGCGCGCCCGATGGTCGCTGCTGCCATTCACGCTCCTCCAGCAGCGGCAGGTCAGACCGCCGCTGCGCTCCGTGAATTTTCGCTCGTACCGAGGTTTGATGGCCTCGACCCCGGTCTCCTCCCCGGACGGGCAAAATCTACACCATCCGGGAGCCGGTTCAATCGCCGCGAGGACGCCAGGCCGTCCAAAATGCCGGCATTTTCTGCGGAAACGTGGAAAGACCGGCAGCATTCTGGAAGAAAATCGGTGGAAAGCAGGGAAGAATCTCCGGCTTCGAGCGGCTTTTTGCCCGCGCAAAAGCAGGGAGGAAACCATGTCTTCGATCGCCAGGAGGTCGGCCTTGCCGGCCAAGGCCGGCGGCTTCAACGCCGAGGCCGACGTCATCGTGGTCGGCAGCGGCGCCGGCGGGCTCGCCTCGGCGCTGTTCAGCCGCTGGCGCGGAAACAGCGTCGTGTTGCTGGAAAAGGCCGACGAACTCGGCGGGACCACCAAGAAAGCCGCGTTCTGGTACTGGGTGCCGAACAACCGGCACATGCGGGAAGTCGGCATCGAGGACCGCAAGGAGGACTGCATCCGCTACATGGCCCGGCTGTCGCGGCCGGAGGCCTACAATCCCGACCATCCGACGCTCGGCCTGTCGCAGTGGGAATACGACGCCTATGCGGCCATCTACGACAACGCCTCGCCGGCGACCGAACTATTGGCCGAGAAAGGCGCGCTGGAATACCGGCATTGCGACTTCGTGCCGGACTACTGGGCGGAACTCCCCGAGGACAAGGCACCGAAAGGCCGCGTGCTGCTGCCCAAGGGCGCGCGCGAGTCGATGTCGGACGGCGGCGAGGTGGCGATCCGCACGATGAGCGCCAAGGCGCTGGCCGACGGCGTCGACATCCGCGCCGGGCACCGCGTGCAGCGCGTCATCGTCGACGACAACCGCGCCGTGGTCGGCGTGGAGGCCGACGTCGCCGACAGGCGGACCCTTCGTTTCGGGGCGCGCAAGGCGGTGATCTTCGCCTCCGGCGGCTTCACCCATGACGAGACGATGCGCAGGAATTTCCAGAGCGTGCCGGTGTTCGGCGGCTGCGCGGCGAAGAGCAACGAGGGCGATTTCGTCAACATCGGCGCGGCGGTCGGCGCCGAGCTGCGCAACATGAACTATGCCTGGATGTGCCCGATCGTGCTGGAAAAGGCGCTGAACGGCGATCCGGGGCTGATCGGCACGTTCTCGCCATCGGGCGACTCGATGATCTATGTCGATCGCAACGGCCGGCGCGTCACCAACGAAAAACTCGCCTACAACGAATCCGCGCAGGCCTTCTTCACCTGGGATCCGGCCGCCTCCGCCTACCCCAATTTGGTGCTCATCGCCATCTGGGACGAACGCAGCCAAAAACATTCGGCGAGTGACGAATACGGCCGCTTCATCGTGCCGGAAGGCAGCGACGACGCGCATGTGATCCGGGGCGGCACGCTTGCCGAACTGACCGCCAACATCCGCGAGCGCCTGAACAAATATGCCGCCCGCACCAGCAACCTGGCGCTGGCGGAGAGTTTCGAGGCGACGCTGCGCGCCACCGTCGAGCGCTTCAACGGCTTCGCCGAAGCGGGCCGGGACCTCGACTTCCGCCGCGGCGAGCGGCAGGTGGAGCTGCTGTTCAACGGTCCGGCCGCGGAAAGCCCGGCCGCCCCCAACCCGACCATGTATCCGATCAGCGGCAAGGGGCCGTATTATGCGGCGCTGCTTTCCGGCGGCAATCTCGACACCAAAGGAGGTCCGGTCACCAATACGGACGGGCAGGTGCTCGACCACACCGGCACGCCGATCGCCGGGCTCTACGGCGTCGGCAATTGCGTCGCGTCGGCCTCGGCGCGCGCCTACTGGGCCGGCGGCGCGACGCTCGGGCCGATCCTCGCCTTCGCCTATCTGGCCGCCAGCGCCGCCGACGCGGAGCCGCGGCGCTGATGGAGGCGGCAAACGCAAAATGAATTCGGCGGCCCTTGCACCCCCACCCCTAACCCCTCCCCTCAAGGGCAGGGCAATCGCATATGCCGATGTTGATCGTCATTCCGGGGCCGCGCAGCGGAACCCGGAATCCAGAGCGTTGGTGTCGAAGGAAAAGCGAGACCTCGCAAATATCCAGCCATTTCGAGCAGCGTCGGCACTCTGGATTCCGGGTTC
>NZ_JCACER010000088.1:0-2302 GCF_059502445.1 Kumtagia sp. | reverse complement strand
ATCCTCCCCCGTTTACGGGGGAGGGGGACCACGCGAAGCGTGGTGGAGGGGGCGCTTCGACACTCACAACCCGAACTCCTCGCGAATCTTGGCACTGTGCTCGCCGATCAGCGGAGCGGCACGGTCCACCCTGGCGCGCACGCCGTCGACGCGCAGCGGCGAGCGCGTCGTCAGGATGGAGACGTCGTCCTCGCGCGTCACCGTCTGCAGCATATCCAGCACCTTGAAGCCGTCGCTCTCCATCAGCTCCGGCCAGGTCAGCACCTTGGCGCACCAGATGTCGGCCGGTTCCAGCACCGCCAGCCAGTCGTCGATGGATTTTGTGGCGATGCGCTGGGCGATGATCGCCTTGATGTCGTCGCGCGCCGTGAACCAGGTCGCCGGCTCGCCGCTATAGGCGGCAAGCTCGGCCTCGAGCCCGAGCAGGGCGGCGAGTTTCGGGATCGGCGTCATGGCGATCGCCAGGTAGCCGTCGCTGGCCGGGTAGACGCCGTAGGGTGCCGACAGATAGGCGTGGGCGCTGCGGAAGGAGGCGCGGCGCGGCGGCCGCCGGCCGTCGTTGAGATGCGTGGTCAGCACCTCGAACTGGAAGTCGATCAGCGCCTCCAAGAGGCTGGTCTCGACATGCGCGCCCTTGCCGGTAATGCCGCGCCGCACCAGGGCGGCGAGAATGCCCTGGGCGCAGGCGGCGCCCGCCAGCATGTCGGCGATCGCCAGGCCGAAGGGCACCGGGCCCTGGTCCTCGTCGCCGTTCAGCCACATGATGCCGGAGCGCGACTGCGCGAGCAGGTCCTGGCCCGGCCGCTTCACCCACGGCCCCTCCTCGCCATAGCCGCTGATCGAGGCGTAGACCAGGCGCGGGTTGATCGCCTTCACCCGTTCGTAGTCGAGGCCGAGGCGCTCGATCACGCCCGGCCGGAAATTCTGGATGAGCACGTCAGCCTTCGCCAGCAATCCTCGCAGCGCGGCGAGGTCGCCTTCGTCCTTGAGATCGACGGCAAAGCTCTCCTTGGCGCGGTTGATGGCGTGGAAGATGGTGGAGTCGCCGCCGATCTCGGTGTCGCTGAGATAGAGCCGTCGCGACAGGTCGCCGCCGTCGGGCCGCTCGATCTTGATGACGCGGGCGCCGAGATCCATCAGCCGCAGCGAGCAGTAGGGCCCCGACAGGAACTGGCTCATGTCGACGACGACGAGGCCGGCAAGCGGCAGTCCGGTTTCTTCGTTCATGTCACTTCTCGGTCTTGCCGGCGAAATCCGCCGGGTTTTTGTATTTCACCGTCTGCAGGTGCTCGCAGTAGAGCACCAGCTCGCCCTCGCCCTTGAACACCTCGTAGCTGGCGCGGATCAGGCCGAGATCCTTGTAGCGCGGCCTTTTGTCGAGGTTGGTGCGGATCGTGTAGATGGTGTCGCCGATGAACACCGGCTTGATGAAGCGCAGCCGGTCGTAGCCGTAGGAGAAGGCGTTTACGCAGTTGGTGGCGACCAGGCCGAGCCCGGCCGAGAAGACGAAGGCGCCGGCGACCAGCCGCCGGCCGAACACGCCCTCGCGCTCGGCGAACATCTGGTCCTGCACATAGGGGTGGATGTCGACCACCAGCGTGTTGAACAAATGGCTGTCGCCCTCGGCGATGGTCCGGCGCAACGAGCGGATCTTCTGGCCGACCGGCCAGTCCTCGTAGAACCAGTTTTCGGCATTCCACACCGGCAGCTCGGCGTGCTCGGCGGGCATGTCGGTCGGCTTGGTCGACGAAACGCCGACGGTGGGGGCAAACGTCGTCATCGGCGCCCGCCTTCCGGTGCGTGGCTCGGCATCATGTCCTCCCGAACTTTTCTCCATGAATATCTTTTTCACATATGCATGAAGTTTGCAAGGCGGCGCGGAAGAGGTGATAGGGCTCGCGCAGGGGTGAACGCGGCAGGTCGCCGATATCTGCAAAGGCGCCGGACATCTGCCATGGATCGCATTCGGATCATCATCCGTTCTGCTCCGCCGGAGCTTTTTCGTCAGCGGTACGGCGGCGCAGAGGCCCCGCGCCTCCATTTCGGCTCGCCGACGATGGAGACGACCGGAAAACGGGGACAGTTTACTTTCTTTCCGCAGAAAAGCAGTGGCGCTTCAAGATTCGCGCGGGCGGAAAAAGTAAACTGTCCCCGGTACCTACCTCCCGCCCGCTGCGAAGCGGCGGCTGACGGAATCCGCTTTTCGCGGGTACTTTTATCCCCTCCCTTCTCGCCTCCGCTATACTAGCGCCCGAAAGCCGCTCCCTGCGGGAACTTGGTGCGCACCGGGTATCAGGAGGGA
>NZ_JCACER010000087.1:0-20713 GCF_059502445.1 Kumtagia sp. | reverse complement strand
TCTCCCCCCTTGCGGGGGAGATGTCCGGCAGGACAGAGGGGGGTGCGAAGGAGCGAAAGCGTCCACAAACTCCTCATTCGTCGAAAATTTTCTGATGCCCAAAATCTTCATCTCCACCGTCATCGCAGCTCCCGCCGCCGAGGTCTGGCGCGTGGTGCGCGATTTCAACGGGCTGCCGAGCTGGACGCCGTTCGTCGCCGAAAGCCGCATCGAGCAGGGCGCCAAGGCCGACCAGATCGGCTGCATCCGCAACTTTGTCCTCAAGGACGGGGGGCGCATCCGCGAAAGGCTGCTGGCGCTGTCGGACTACGAACTTTCCTGCACCTACACGATCCTCGAAAGCCCTATGGGTGTGTCGGATTACATCGCCACGCTGGCGCTGACGCCGGTGACCGACGGCAATGCCACCTTCGCCTCCTGGCAGGCGGAGTTCGATTGCGCGCCGGAGCGCGAGGCGGCTCTCGTCCAGCAGATCGGGCAGGGGGTTTTCCAGGCCGCCTTCACCGCGCTGAAGCAGCGGTTCGGGCGATAGTCCCGGCGCATGGTCAAGGTCCGGCAGAGCACGATCATCGACGCGCCGGTCGATACGGTCTGGCGCCTGCTGCGCGATTTCAACGGCCATGAAAGCTGGCACCCGGCGATCGCGACCAGTGCCATCGAGGGCGGCGAGCCGGTGGACATGGTGGGCGCCGTGCGCCGCTTCCGGCTGAAGGACGGCGGTGAGCTGCGCGAGCAGCTGCTGTCGCTGTCCGACCGCGAGCGGCGGCTGACCTACTGCCTGCTCGAGGCGCCGCTGCCGCTGATGGGCTATGTCGCGGCCATTTCGCTGAAGCCGGTGACGGACGGGGACCGCACCTTCTGGGAGTGGTCGTCGGAGTTCCACCCGCCGGTGGAGCGGCGCGACGAGCTGGTCCGGCTGGTGACGGAGGGGATCTATCGGACCGGGTTCGAGGCGATAAGGAGGCTGGTTGGTCGGGCGCCTGTCCTCGGGACTCTGCCTCTACCTAGTCCGGCTGGCGGTGCAGGGGGGAGACCCGCGCCCCAGGCAGTTTCCTTTAGTCACGATGAGAAGGCGGATCGAGCGCAAGTCGGCGCCCTCATACCCCCACCCCTAACCCCTCCCCTCAAGGGGGAGGGGGATTCTGTCGGCGCTCCGGGTGCTCGAACCGGAGACGTTGTTCGGCTTGGAGCCGGTGTTGCCGAATCCCCCTCCCCCTTGAGGGGAGGGGTTAGGGGTGGGGGTACGCCGGCGGAAGGTTCGGATGTTTCGCGACGGGACCGCACCCGCGCCATCGTCGTCGGACGGCATGGCGGGCCGGAGGTGCTGCAGCCCGGCGAGATCGCGCTGCCGCCGCCGGGAACCGGCGAAGTGCGGGTGCGGCACACGGCGATCGGGGTCAACTATATCGACGTCTATTGCCGCACCGGCTATTTCGACCTTTTGCAGCCGCCCGGCGTGCCGGGCATGGAGGCGGCCGGCGTCGTCGAGGCGCTGGGGCCGGGCGTCGGCGATCTCGCGGTCGGCGACCGCGTCGCCTATGCCGGGCCGCCGCTCGGCGCCTATTGCGAGCGCGCCAACCGGCCGGCCGACATGCTGGTCGGATTGTCGGACGACATTGCGGACGAGCTGGCCGCGGCCGGCCTGCTCAAGGGCGTCACCGCGAGCTTCCTGCTGCACGACGTGTTCGCCGTAAAACCAGGCCAAGTCGTGCTGGTGCATGCGGCGGCGGGCGGCGTCGGCCAGCTGCTGGTGCAGTGGGCGCGGCACCTCGGCGCCACCGTGATCGCCACCACCTCCAGCGAGGCCAAGGCGCGTGTGGTGGAAAGGCTGGGTGCGCAGCATGTGCTGCTCTACGGCCGGGGTGCGGATTTCGCCTCGGAGGTGATGCGCATCAGCGGCGGGCGCGGCGCCGACGTGGTCTATGACGCCGTCGGCAAGGACACGTTCGCCGGCTCGCTGGCGGCGCTTGGCGTGCGCGGGCATCTCGTCAGCTTCGGCCAGGCTTCCGGGCCGGTCGGCGACTGGGACATCGGCCGCTTCGCCTCGAAGTCGGTCACCGTGTCGCGCCCGAACTACGGCCATTTCACCGACACGCCGGAGAAGCTCGGGCCGCATGTCGCGCGCTTCTTCGCGGCGGTGCGCCGGGGGGTGGTGGCGCTCGACCCGCCGCGGCGCTATGCGCTCGCCGATGCGGCCGACGCACATCGCGACCTCGAGGCGCGTGCGACGACCGGATCGCTGGTGCTGGTGCCCTGACCGCCGGCAGGCGCCGGAACATTGTGCCAGCGGTTTTGAACCCCGACCTTTGGGATTGTTCGGCAGCACCCCCTCTCCGTCTCGCCTTGCAGGCTCGCCACCTCTCCCCCACTGCGTGGGGGCGAGGAACCCGGGCTGGAGAAGGCGCTGCATCATCGGTCAAGCTTGACCCGCCATTGAAGCTGCGTCTCGATCGGCAGGAAGGCGAAGCCTCCACGGCCGAAGCCTTCCGGACAGCTTGATCATCCGACAATCACTCGTATCCATATACAGGATGCAGCATCCGTCATTTGGAATCGCGCTTGATTCCCTCCGAACGATATGCATTATGTGAATGCAATATCTACTATATGGATACGGAGGAGATCGGATGGGCTTGCGGATTGCCATCGACACGGGCGGCACGTTCACCGACGTGGTCGCCATCGACGAGGCGACCGGGCGGATCACCGCAGTCAAGACGCCGTCCACTCCGGCCGATCCCAGCGTCGGTCTGCTTGACGGCGTCCGCCGCGTGCTCGACGAGGTTGGCGGCAGCGACACCGACGTCGGCATGCTGCTGCACGGCTCGACGGTCGCCACCAACGCCGTGCTCGAGCACAAGTTCGACGGCCTGGGGCTCGTCGTCACCCGCGGCTTCCGCCACATGATCGAGATCGCCCGGCAATCGGTGCCGGACGGCTACGGCAACTCCTTCTTCTGGGTGAAGCAGCCGCGGCTGGTGCCGTTGCACCTGGTGCGCGAAGTCGGCGGCCGCATGAACTTTGCCGGCGAAGAACTGGAGCCGCTCGACGAAGAAGGCACGCTGGAAGCGGTGCGCGAGCTGGTCGAGGACGGTGTGCGCTGCATCGCGGTGTGCCTGCTGCATGCCTACGCCAACGACGTCCACGAGCAGCGTGTCGGCGCCCTGATCAGGGAGCATTTCCCGGACGTGTTCGTGTCGCTGTCGTCGGTCGTGCTGCCGGAGTACCGCGAATACGAGCGGGCGATGACGACGCTGATCGACGTCCTGGTGAAGCCTTACTGCAAGACCTATCTGCAGAGCGCGGCCGACCGCATCCGCTCGCGGTCGGGCGACATACCCTTCCTGATCATGCAGTCGAACGGCGGGGTGGTGAAGCATTCGACCGCCGGCGAGAAGCCGGTGACGATGCTCTTGTCCGGGCCGGCGGCCGGCATCCTCGGCTCCATCCACATGGCGCATCTGGCCGGCTACAAGGACATCCTCACCATCGACGTGGGCGGCACCTCGACCGATGTCGCCATCATCGAGAACTACACGCCGATGTACACCTCGGCCTCGATGATCGAGAGCTATCCGGTGAAGACGCCGATGCTCGACATCGTCACGGTCGGCTCGGGCGGCGGATCGATCGCCTGGACCGATCCCTACGGCCAATTGAAGGTCGGGCCGCGGAGCGCGGGCGCCGATCCGGGGCCGATCTGCTACGGCAAGGGCGGCAGCAAGCCGACCGTCACCGACGCGGCGATCACGCTCGGCCGGCTGCCGGCGGCGCTGATCGGCGGCGCCATCAAGCTCGACGCCAAGGCGGCACGCGAGGCCTATGAGCGGCTGGGCGCCGAGTTCGGCATGTCGGCCGAGGAGGTGGCGGCGGGTGCGCTGGAGATCGCCGCGGTCAACCAGGTGTTCGGCATCCGCCAGGTGACGACGACACGCGGCCGCGACCCCGGCGCCTACGCCATGGTCGCCTTCGGCGGCGCCGGCGGCCTGTTCGCGGCGGAAGTCGCCGACTTCCTCGACGTGCGCACCATCGTGTCGCCGCCCAACCCCGGCAATCTCTGCGCCTTCGGCCTGCACGTCTCCGACGTGCGCCGCGACTATATCCGCACGTTGGTGCGCCGGCAGTCGACGGTGGACACGGCCGAGATCATGGCGGCCTGGGACGAGCTGGTGCGCGGCGGCATCGCCGACATCGCCGCCGAGGGCATCGACGAGGAAAAGATCGAGGTGCGCCGCGTCGCCGACATGCGCTATTTCGGCGAGGGCCACGAGGTGCAGGTCGACATCCCCGCCGGGCTCACGGGCGAGGCCGCGGTCGCCCACATGTTCAAGGATTTCCATCGCGTCCACGACCAGACCTTCGGCTTCCACTACGAGGGCGAGCAGGACGTGGAACTGGTCAACCTGCGCGTCCAGGCGATCGGCATGCAGCACCGGCCGGCGCTCGAACCGGACGCGGCGACGCGCGTGGCGGCAAGTCCGTTCGGCCGCCGAAAGGTGTTCTGGCGCGCCGGAGGCTGGGTCGACTGCCCGCTCTACCGGCGCACCGAGCTGGCGGTCGGCCAGCAGATCGCCGGGCCGGCGATCGTGGAGGAATACGGCTCGACCGTGGTGGTGCCGGCGGGCTGGGACATGCGCGCCGACGCCTACGGCAATCTCATCCTCGAAAAGAACGGCTGAGCGGAGGAAACCATGCTGGACAAGACGCGGCAGACCATGCTCGGGCCGATCGAGCTCGAGGTCATCCACGGCACCATCCGGGCGGCGGAGCTGGAGATCGAGGCGGCGGTGGAGCGCACGGCGCGCTCGCCGATGATCCGCGACCAGCACGACTATCGCGTCGCGCTGTTCGACGCCAAGGGGCGCAAGCTGACCGGCCGCTCCTATTCGGCGATCGTCGAGCCGGTGTTCGAATATTTCGGCGCCGACCAGATCTTTCCGGGCGACGTGTTCTTCTGGAACGACCCCTACAATTCCTGCGGCGGCATCGGCCATGTGCCGGACCTCTGCACGACGGTGCCGATCTTCCACAGCGAGCGGCTGATCGGCTTCAGCCAGGTGTTCGGCCATCACGACGACATCGGCGGCGCCGTGCCGGGCAGCCTGCCGGTGCACGCCACCGACAGCTGGATGGAGGGCGTGCTGATCCCGCCGATAAAACTCTACGAGCGCGGCAAGCTGAACGAGGCGGCGTTCCGGATCATCGTGCGCAACTCGCGGCTGTCCGAGCACCTGGCGGGCGACCTCGACGCCGAGATCGGCGCGGCGAAGCTGGGCTCAAGAAGGATCGTTACGCTGGCGGAACGTTACGGGATCGAAACGTTGGAGGCGGCGTTCGACCAGATACTGAAGAATACCGCGGAGATCTTCCGGCGCGAGATCCTGCCGCGAATCAAGGACGGCGAGTATCACTTCGAGGACTATATCGAGGCCGACGGCGTCGACGAGCCGCGCCTGCATGCGCTGCGCGTCAGGATGATCAAGACGCCGGAGAAGATCGTGCTCGACTTCACCGGCACCGACCCGGAGGCCAAGGGCCCGATCAACTGGTCGCTCGACGAGGTCGAGGGCCGCTACTTCCGCAAATGGCTGGCGCCGACGCTGCGCTCGCTGGCGGCGTCGCCGGAGCGGGCGGCGGAGATCGATTCCAACGAGGGCGTGCTCGACGTCATCGAGGTGGTGTTCCCGGAAAAGGGCACGCTGATCACGCCGACCTTCGGCAAGCCGACCGGCATGCGCTTCTTCCTGATGCTGCGCACGCTGGGCTCGTTCGCGGCCTGCCTGTCCAAGGCGACCGAAGGGCGCATGCCGGCCGACCACGAGACCATCCGCATCTGGGGCGTCACCGGCGGCAACAGGCAGCAGGATTTCTATCTGTTCCGCGAGGTGCTGGGCGGCGGCAGCCCGGGAAGGCCGTGGGCGGACGGCTCCGACGTGGTGCACATCGTGCCGAATTCGAAGAACCTGCCGGCGGAGTTCTCGGAAACCCGCTACCCGATCCTGGTCGAGCGGCTGGGGCTGAAGCAGGGGTCCGGCGGGCCGGGCTACCACCGCGGCGGGCTGGGCTACGACAAGCGGATAAAGATGCTGGGCGACTGCCGGCTGATCTCCAATGCCGACCGCTCGCTGCTCGGCTGCTACGGCGTCAACGGCGGCAAGGCCGGCGCCAACTACCAGGTGTCGGTGTCCGAGGCCGGTGTCGACACCGGCCATCCCGGCATGTGCGACACGGTCACGGTCAAGGCCGGCTCCTCCATCACCATCGTGACCACCGGCGGCGGCGGCTGGGGCGACCCGCTGCAGCGGCCCGTCGACAAGGTGGTGGCCGACGTGCAGGCAGGGCTGGTGTCGCCGGAGTCCGCGCATGACGACTACGGCGTGGTGCTGGCGAAGAGCGGTCGCAAATGGGCGGCCGATGCGGCGGCGAGCGCGGCCCGGCGCGCGGCGCTTGCGGCCGGGCGCGGCACGCCGCCGATGTTCGATCGGGGGCCGTATTTCGAGGAACTGAAGGCGGCCGGCAAGATCTCCCGGCCGGAAGGCTGGACCGATCCGGACGCCGGCTGGTACGCAAAGCCGGTCGTCTGAATCGATCGCAGGTCCGGGAGCTTGGCATGAAGATCAGTCAGTCCTTCGAGGTCGCCCGGCCGCTTGCCGTGGTCTGGGAACTGTTCCAGGACGTTCCCGCCGTGGCCGCCTGCATGCCGGGCGCCGAACTTACCGAGGACAAGGGCAACGGGATTTTTGCCGGCAAAGTAGGCATCAAGCTCGGGCCGTTCGGCGCCTCCTTCGAGGGCGAGGCGCAGGTGAGCGCCGACGCGGCGACGCATAGGGGCCATGCCGAAGGGCGCGGCCTCGACCGCAAGGGTGGCAGCCGCTCGAAGCTGGTGATGGACTACCGGCTGAGCGAGGCCGGCGAGGCGACGCGCGTCGACATCGACGCCGACGTGCAGCTCGCAGGCCCGATCGCCCAGTTCGGCCGTACCGGCATCATCACCGAGACGGCCAATGTGCTGATCGGCCAGTTCGTCAGGAACGTCGAGGCGCGGCTTTCCGCCGACGGCGCGGGCGAGGCGGCGCCGGCGAACGAACTCAGCGCGCTCAAGGTCGCCGGCCTGGTGATGAAGTCGTATTTGAAGCGCTCGGGGAGTTGAGGCGCGGGCGCCGATATCGGTCTCGGCATTGATCGATTGAAACGAGGAACCTCAACGTCGATCGATTGAAGCACCCCCCTCTCCGTCTCGGGCGAAGCCCGAGACACCTCTCCCCCACTTCGTGGGGGCGAGGAACCCAAGCTGGAGAAGCGTCGGCATCGCGGCAGCGGTTCCTCGCCCCCACGCAGTGGGGGAGAGGTGGCGAGCCCGAAGGGGCGAGACGGAGAGGGGGCGCTTTGCACAGGCCAGGCGATCTCCGCCACGATTGACGAGGTGCGCAATCCTACCCTTACAGCCCTACCCGTACAGCCCCGCATAGGTCTGGCGCATCAGCGCCTTCTGGACCTTGCCCATGGCGTTGCGCGGCAGGTCGTCGACGAACAGAACACGCTTGGGCAGCTTGAACTTCGCCAGGCGTGATTGCAGGTGCGCAAGGATGGCTGCTTCGCTCGGGGCCCTGGCCTTGTCCGCCACCACCACCGCGGTGATGCCTTCGCCGAAATCCCTGTGCGGCAGGCCGATGACGGCGGATTCGACCACGCCGTCGATCAGGTCGATCTCGGTCTCGACCTCCTTGGGATAGACGTTGAAGCCGCCGGTGATGATGAGATCCTTGCCGCGGCCGACGATGGAGACATAACCGTTGGCGTCGATGCGGCCGAGGTCGCCGGTGATGAAGAAGCCGTCGGCGCGCAGCTCCTCCGCGGTCTTTTCCGGCATGCGCCAGTAGCCCTTGAAGACGTTGGGGCCTCGCACCTCGATCATGCCGACCTCGCCGGCCGGCAGCGTCGCGGCGCTGGCCGGGTCGGTGACGCGGACCTCGACGCCGGGCAGCGGCCTGCCGACCGTGCCGGCGAGGCGGGGTCCCTCATAGGGATTGGACGTGTTCATGTTGGTCTCGGTCATGCCGTAGCGCTCGAGGATGGCGTGGCCGGTACGGGCCTCGAATTCGGCATGGGTCTCGGCCAGAAGCGGCGCCGAGCCGGAGACGAAGAGGCGCATATGCGCGGTCGCCTCGCGGGTGAGGCCGGGATGCTGGAGCAGCCGCGTGTAGAAGGTCGGCACGCCCATCATGGCGGTCGCCCGCGGCAGCAGGCGCAGCGCCTCGTCGGCGTCGAACTTCGGCCGGAACAGCATGGTGCCGCCCGACAGCATCAGCGTGTTGGTGGCGGTGAACAGGCCATGCGTGTGGTAGACGGGCAGAGCATGCAGCAGCGTGTCGCCGGACGTGAAGCGCCAGGTGTCGACCAGCGCCAGCGCATTGGAGGCGAGGTTCCCGTGCGTCAGCATGGCGCCCTTGGAGCGGCCGGTGGTGCCGGAGGTGTAGAGGATGGCGACCAGGTCGTCCCAGCCGATTTTCGCGTCGGCGAAGGCGCCGTCGCCGGCGTTCGCCGCGTCCATCAGCGTGCCGTCGCCGGCGACGCCGAGCGAGAGCACCGTCGCATTGTGGCGTGCAGCGAGGTCGGCCAGGGCCGACACCCGCTCCGGGGCGACGACGATGATCTTCGGCTCGGCGTCGCCGACGAAATAGTCGAGCTCGGCCAGGGTGTAGGCGGTGTTGAGCGGCAGGAATATCGCGCCGGCGCGGGCGCAGGCCAGGAACAGCGCAATGACTTCCGGGCTCTTCTCCACCTGCACGGCGACGCGGTCGCCTTTTTCCACGCCGGCCTCGGCCAGCGCCCGGGCGATGCGGCCCGACAGCGTCCAGAAATCGGCGAAACTGAAGTCGCGGCCGTCGGCATTGCGGATGAAGGTCTTGTCCAGTGCGCCGGTGCGGGCGCTGACCAGCGCGGGCAGGGAGGTTATCGAAGGATCCGCCTGATAAAGCCAGCTCATCTGTCGTCGCAATCCCTGTTGGATAGCCTGTTTGATCGATCAGCGACGGCATTGGCAAGGGGCGCCGCCGTCCGTTCGCGGGGTAGCGCTTGACAACAACCCCCACCCCTAACCCCTCCCCTCAAGGGGGAGGGGAATATTGCTGCAACTCGGCAAAGCACCAATCGTCGGCGATTTCGCTCGGCAAGGCGGCCGCAAAGTCCCCCTTCCCTTGAGGGGAGGGGTAGGGGTGGGGGTTATGGAGGCGCGGTCACGCGGTGGCCGTTGCCGACAGGCCGCTCCGCCGACAGCAGCTTTCGTACCGCCCGCGACATCGCCACCTCGCCCTTGTTGGCATAGGCCTCGTGATGGGCCTCGATGGAGGAGAGGTCGTAGAGATAGTTGACCATGACGCCGTGCGACTGCGTGAGCCCCTTGGGCGAGAGGTCGGCATGGACATTGATGCGTTCCAGGCGGGCGCCGTTGCCGAGATGGAAGCGGGCGACCGGGTCGAGCGGCCGGCCGGCGGCGTCCTTCGTCTCCGCAAGATAGACGGCGACCGCCGCGGCCAGAACCGGCTCGATGGCGTCGCGTGCCGCGGCGTCCTCGGACCAGTCCGGCCGTTCGAGCAGGTGGAGCGGTCCGTCGCGGTCATACGCTTCTTCGCGGAACCGCTCGCCGAGCCAGTCGGCGAAACCCGGCAGCGGCGACAGCGTGACGAAGCTGCGCAAATTGGGCAGGTCGCGCACGATATCCTCGACCACCTGCTTGATCAGGAAGCTGCCGAAGGAGATTCCCCGCAGGCCGCGCTGGGTGTTGGAAATGGAATAGAACACCGCCGTATCGGCCGCGCCCGGATCGATCGGTTCGCGGTCGCGCGCTAGCAGGCCATCGATCCGGCCGGGAATGCCGGTGGTCAGCGCCACCTCGACGAAGATCAGCGGCTCGTCGGGCATCTGCGGGTGGACGAAGGCGAAGCAGCGGCGGTCCGCCGGCTGCAGGCGCCGGCGCAAATCGTCCCAGTCATGAATCTCGTGCACCGCCTCGTAGCGGATGATCTTCTCCAGGATGTGCGCGGGCGACGACCAGTCGATCCTGGTCATCAGCAGGAAGCCTCGGTTGAACCAGGAGCCGAACAGATGGACGAAGTCGCGGTCGACCACTTCGAGTTCGGGATGATCGGCCAGATGCCGCAGTAGGCCGGCGCGCATGGCGACCAGCGTCGCGGTGCCGCCCGGCGCCAAATTGATGCGGCGGAACAACTCCTGGCGCAGCGGCTCGGCGGCGCTCGCCAGATGCGAGGCGGCTTCGGCCGAGCGCGTCCCGCGCCAGGCCTCGACGGCGGCGTCGAGGCGCTTCTCGTCCGGCCCGAACCGGTCGGCGAGCGTACGGAACCATTCGAGGCGAGCGCCATCGTCGAGCTGCCGCCATGCCTTCAGCAACTCCATCGCCAGCGCCACGCCCGATGCCTCGCCGCGGCTCGACATCAGCTTGGCCGCCAGCGCGCCGATCGTACCGGCCGGAGCGGCCGACGACTGGCCGCCCCATAGCAATCGGCGGCCGCGTTGCGCGATCTCGCTGAACAGTTCGCCGAGAAACACGCTCTCGCGATCGAATGGACGCATCGCTTCCCGCCCCGTTACCCGCCGCACCGCCGGCGCCTCCGCAAGAACGCGATTGCCGGCGCCGCGTTCCAATGCTTATATAGTAGATATCGTATCCGTATTTTGAATACTATGCGAAAGCCGGATCGATGCAAGCCCAAGCTGGAGGGAGCCGCTATGGAACGCCGCATGTCGTTCATGACGCAGATGGAGATCGGCGAATCCATCGCCGCCGGACGCGCCGTCATCCTGCCGACCGGGGCCACCGAGGCGCATGGGCCGCATATGCCCACCGATACCGACACGCACCAGGCCGACCATATCGCGGCGCTTCTGGCCGAACGCATCGACGCGCTGGTGGCGCCGCCGGTCGCGTACGGCATATCGAAGACCTTCGAGTTCTTCCCCGGCACCATCTCGCTGTCGATCCCCACCTACCAGGCGATGCTGTTCGAGATCGGTGCCGCGCTGGTCCGCCAGGGATTCGGGCATCTCATCATCCTCAACGGCAACCGGCCGAACGGCACGGCCAACGACGCGGTGGCACGGCATCTCGTCGACGAGCTGGACACGACATACGGCTTCAAGGTGTCGGCAGTGAGTTACTGGGAGCCGGGTGCCGCGAAAGTGAATGCGCTGCGCAAGTCGGTGCCCGGCGGCATGGGGCATGGCTGCGAGTTCGAGGCGTCGTTCCAGCTCGCCACGCGGCCGGGCCTGGTCAAGATGGAGCGGCTCGCCGGCGCCCATTACGGGCCGGTCGGCTGGGATCTGGTGGCGCCGACCAATCCGACCCGCACCTATGCGCGCCGGCCGCGGCCCGAGGTCGGGCACGCGGCGATCTTCGGCGACCCGACAAAGGCGTCGGCAGAGGCAGGCAAAGTGTTCATCGAGACGGTGGTCGATGCTCTGGCGGAGACGTTCCAGTCGCTGCAGGGGTCGTATGAGGAGCGGAGATAGGGCTGTTTCCCGTTCGCGAGACGATTCACACATGCGACATCGATTCCAGCCGATGTCATGGTTTGGGGTTTTCTGCATCGGCTTTGGCTTCTTCGAGTCCGAGGCCTGGATTCCCGACACTCTCCGCTCGCTATCGCTCGCTCACGAGGTCGGGAATCCAGGCCTCGGACTCGAAGAAATCAAAGCCGATGAAGAATGGGTTGCGTCAGGACGGTTGGCGAACGCAGCAAAATCGGCGATGGGGCGCTGAAGGGCCGGATGACGGGCGGCACAACTATTGCCGCGTGCGGCGCGGCCCCTCATCTGCCCGTCGGCATTTTCTCCCCGCAAGGGGGGAGAAGAACGCTGCCGCTACCGCTGTCCCGGATGCCAGCCGAGGTCGATGCTGATGGAATGGGTGGCCTGCTGCAGCTTGTCCTTGAGATCCTCGAGCCGGCGGGCGTTCTTGGCGAGGCCCTTGCGGAAGACGAAGCAGATGCAGGCGATGACGCGGCCGCCAGCGTCGCGGATCGGCGCGGAGATCGAGCCGGTGAAGGGTTGCACGTCGGCGATGGTGAGCGAGAAATCCTCCGCCCGTACCTGGTCGAGCACGGCGCGCAGGCGCTCGGCGTCGGTGATGGTGTCGGGCGTCAGCCGTTCGAGGTCGCGCTTCAGATAGTCCGCGACGAAGTCCGGCTCCTCATTGGCGAGCAGCACCAGGCCCTTGGAGCCGCAATGCAGCGGAAAATGGTAGCCGTAGTGGGCCTTGGTGATGTCCTCGTCGACGCGCTGGTGCGAGTAGATCGCCACCGACTGCAGGCCGATGCGCTCGACCACCTGCATGGCGATGCCCTCCTCGCCCTCCAGCCGCGCCAGATAGGGCATGGCGACGCGCAGCACGCGGTGGTTGGCGAGATAGGCCGAGCCGATATGCCAGAGCCGGGGGCCGATCTCGTAGCGGTTGGTCTCGGGGTCGCGGCGCAGGAACTGCGCCTTCTCCAGGCCGATCACCGTGCGGTGCACGGTCGCCCAGGGCAGGTTGAGGCTGCGCGTCACGTCGACCACGCGGCCGGGAGAGGAGGCCAGGAAGTCGAGCACGGCGAAGGAGCGCGCCATGCCGCGCAGCGCGTCCTCGGCGCCTTCCTCGGCGGCCGTCTCCACGTTGGACTCCTGAGTCTTGGCCGGCTTGGCCGCTGCGGATTTGCGTGGGGTGGCTCTCAAGTCGGACAACCGCGTGGCATTGAAGTCTTGTCAACTCATAAGCGAGAATGTCTGTCCGCTCAATGGATGCGATATTGAATAGTTGGAAGAGGAAGCGGCGATGAGCGACGAGGCGTGGACGTGGTCGGCGGTAGCGGCGGTCGAGAGGCTGCGCAGCGGCGCGGTGTCGCCGCGCGAGCTGCTGGAAAGCCTGCGGCGCCGCGTCGAGGCGGTCGACGGCAAGGTCAACGCGCTGCCGACGCGCTGCTTCGAGCGGGCCAGGAGCGAAGCGGCGCGGCTGGAGGCGCTGCCGCCGGCCGAGCGCGGCCGGTTCGCCGGCCTGCCCTGGCCGATCAAGGATTCGGCGGCGATAGCCGGCGTGCGCACCACCTGGGGCTCGCTCGCCTATGCCGACCATGTGCCGGAAGCCTCCGACTACGTGGTCGAGGCGATCGAGGCGGAAGGCGGCGTGGTGTTCGCCAAGTCCAACACGCCCGAGTTCGAGGCCGGCGCCAACACCTTCAACGAGGTGTTCGGGCGTACGCTCAACCCGTGGGACCCGGCGCGCTCGGCCGGCGGCTCCTCCGGCGGGGCGGCGGTGGCGGTCGCCACCGGCATGGCCTTCCTGGCGCAAGGCTCGGACTTCGCCTGCTCGCTGCGCTATCCCGCCGCCTTCTGCAACGTGGTCGGTCTCAGGCCGACGCCCGGCGTCGTGCCGCAGGGGCCGGGCGCGCTGCCCCATCAGGTGCTGTCGGTGATGGGCCCGCTGGCGCGCGACGTCGCCGACGCGGCGCTGGCGCTGGACGGCATGGCCCGCTTCGAGCCGCGCGACCCGCTGTCTTTTCCACGCGAGGGTACATCGTATCTGAAGGCCGCACGGGCGCCGCGCAAACCCGCCCGCGCCGCCTTCAGCATGACGCTGGGGCTCGCGGCGGTCGACGAGCCAGTGCGGACGACGGTGCTCGAGGCCGTCGGCAGGCTGGCGTCGGCGGGGCTGGAGATCGAGGAGGCGCATCCGGACCTGGCGGCGGGCGACCGCGCCTTCCGTACGTTGCGCGCCTTCCAGTTCGCCGCATTGCGCCGCGAGGCGCTGGAGCGGCATCGCGACAGGCTGAAGCCGGAAGTGGTCTGGAACATCGAGGAGGGGCTGAAGCTCACCGCCGCCGATCTCGCCGGAGCGGAGGCCGGCCGGGCGAGCGTGCGGCTCGCCATGCTCGACTTCCTCGACACCCACGGGGTGCTGATCACCCCGACGGCGCCGGTCGAGCCGTTTCCGGTCGAGCAGCGTTTCGTCGGGGAGGTCGACGGCCAGAAGCTCGCGACCTATCTCGACTGGCTGGCGCTGGGCTACGCCGTCACCATCTGCGGCTGCCCGGCGATCTCCATCCCCTGCGGGCGGAGCGCCGGCGGCCTGCCGGTCGGCCTGCAGCTTGTCGGCAAGCCACACGGCGAGGCCGAACTGCTCAGCGCTGCCGCCTGGTGCGAGGCGGTGCTCGGCCAGTCGCTGGCGCGGCCGATCGATCCGGCGGAAGGCGCATGAGCCGGGCGGGCGGCCCCGGGCACCTCGAGCCGGTGCTGCTGCTGTTTTCGGCGGGCTTCTGCATCGGCTCGATCTTCCCGCTCGGCAAGATCGCGGTGGCCGCCGGCATCCCGTCGCTGGTCTATGTCGGCGCCACCGCGGCCGGCGCCAGCGTCGTGCTGGCGCTGCTGGCGCTGGCCGGCGGCTTCTCGCTCCGGCCCGACCGGGCGACGCTCGGCTATGCGGCGATCGCCGGGCAGCTGACCTTCGCCATCCCGTGGACGGCGGTAGTGACGGTGATGCCGCATCTGGGCTCGGGCATACCGGCGATCATCCAGTCGCTGGCGCCGATCGTCACGCTCGCCATCGTCTACGCGCTGGCGCTGGAGCGGCCGAACCTGGTGCGGCTCGCCGGCCTCGGCATCGGCATGGCCGGCACGCTGGTCATCCTGTTTTCCCGCAACGGCGGCGATGCCGCGCATGCGCCGTTCGCCTGGTATCTCGTCGCGCTGGTCACACCGACGGTGCTCGCCGCCGGCAACGTGTTCCGCACCACCCATTGGCCGAAGGGGCAGGCGGCGCTGCCGCTCGCCGCCTGGACGCTGGCTGCCGCGGCGCTCGGCATCGCCCTGGCGCTGGTCCTGCTGCGGCTCGCGGGGGCGATGCCGGATTTCGGCACCGGCCTTGCGTCCGCCTGGCATCTGGTGGCGCTGCAATGCGTCGCCACGGGCGTCGGCTACGGGCTGTTCTTCCGCCTGCAGCAGGTCGGCGGCCCCGTCTATGTCAGCCAGATGAGCTATGTGAACACCGCCGTCGGCGTCGGCTTTGCGGTACTGCTGTTCGCCGAGAGCCTGTCGGTGTGGATATGGCTGGCGCTGGCGCTCATCGCCGCCGGCGTGTTTCTGGTCAACAGCGCGCGCGGGTCCGGCTAGTATCCTTTCATCCCTGATGATCTTCCACATCTTGCCGTTGGCGCGGCCAATCGGTGACCGTTGCGGTGCCCTCTTCGAACTAGGCGCGGCCGCCTCGTCGAGCCCGTACCGCAATAGCTGTTGACAGCGTCGCCTATCGCTATTTAGGATGCGATATCCAGATTGTGGATAGAAGAATCCGCTCAACAAATGAGCAGTCCGCATAGTCTGGAGGCGATGAGGGGCTACCGGGACAGGCTCCTCGAAGGGAACATAACCGTCCGGCCGCAGGTGCCGCCGGATGCCGGGAGGTAGCATGAAGCCACCGCTTTTCGAGTATTGCGCGCCCCGCACGCTCAAGGACGCGGTCGCCATGCTCGCCGGCGATCCGGGCGCCATGGTGCTTGCGGGCGGCCAGAGCCTGATCCCGGCCATGAACATGCGGCTCGCCAGCCCGGCGCGGCTGGTCGACATCCAGCATGTCGACGGGCTGAAGGGCATCGCGATCGAGAACGGCCGGATCGTGGTCAGGGCGATGACGCGGCATCGCGAGCTGGAGCTGGACGAGGCCGTGCACCGCGCCAATCCGCTGATCCGCGAGGCGATGGCGCATGTCGCGCATGTGCCGATCCGCAACCGCGGCACGGCGGTCGGCAGCATCTGCCATGCCGACGCGGCCGCCGAGATGCCGATGGTGCTTCTGGCCACCGGCGGCAGCGTCGTCGCCGAGGGGCCGCGCGGCCGCCGCGAGGTCGCGGCGCAGGAATTCTTCCAGTTCCACATGACGACGACGCGCGAGCCCGACGAGATCGTCGTCGAGGCGCATTTTCCTGTGCTGCCCGAGGGCGCCGGCTGGGCCTTCGAGGAGTTCACGCGCCGCCACGGCGACTATGCGATCGCGGCGGTGGCGGCGATCGTCGAGCCGTCCGCCGGCCGCGTCTCGCTGGCCGCCTGCGGCGTCGCCTCGAGGCCGGTGCGGCTCGAAACGTCCGAGCAGATACTGGCAGGGGCCGAACTCACGCCTGAGCGGATCAAGGCGGCGGCGGAAGCCGCGACGGATGCGGTCAGCGCGCCGGACGACATGCACGCCACCAACGCCTATCGCCGCCACCTGCTCTCGGCGCTGGTGCGGCGCGCCGTCGTGAAGGCCGCGTCGAGAGCGAAGTGAAGGACATGCCCATGAACCGCGGAACGATCAGGCCGAGGCTGCCGGCGACCTCCATCGACCCGAAGGCGGCGGTGGCGCTGACGGTCAACGGCGAGAAAGTCTCGGCCGAGGTCAGCGTGCGTTTGCTGCTCTCCGATTTCCTGCGCCACGAGCTCGGCCTGACCGGCACCCATGTCGGCTGCGAGCACGGCGTGTGCGGCGCCTGCACGGTGATGATCGACGGGGTTTCCGCGCGCTCCTGCCTGACCTTCGCCGTCCAGGCGTCGGGCGCGGAGGTGCGCACCATCGAATCGGTGGCGGCCGAGGACGGCGGCCTGCATCCGCTGCAGGAGGCGTTCCGCGACTGCCACGCGCTGCAATGCGGCTACTGCACGCCGGGCATGATCATGAACATCTTGAGCAATCTGGAATCCGACCGGCCGATGGATCTTTCGGAAGAGGGCATCCGCGACATGCTGTCCGGCAATCTGTGCCGCTGCACCGGCTACCAGAACATCGTCGCGGCGGTGCGCCAGGCCGCCGGCGCCATGGCCGCGCGGTAGGGGAGGGCGGCGATGTCGACCAGAGCCTTCGGGGCACGCATCCAGCGCAACATCGATCCGCAGCTGCTGCGCGGCGAGGGGGCGTTCGTCGACGACATCCCGCTTGCGGGCGCGCTGCATTGCGCCTTCGTGCGCAGCCCCTTCGCGCGCGCCACGGTCAATGCCATCGACGTATCCGCGGCGGCGGCGCATCCGGGCGTCGCGGCGGTCTACATCTGCGACAATATCGGCGATCTCGACCGCGAGATGCCGCTGCTCATCCCGCATCCGTCGATGAAGGACGCCCGCACGCAGCGGCCATTGGCGCGCGGCGACGTCCACTATGTCGGGCAGACGGTGGCGATGGTGGTGGCGGTCGACCGTTATACGGCCGAGGACGCAGCCGCGCTGATCGACGTCGACTACGATCCGCTGCCGGTCGAGATCGAGCTGGAGAAGGCGATCCTCGACGAGGCGCCGCTGGTGCATGCGACGCATCCGAACAACATCGCCGCGCATTTCGTGCAGGTTTCGGGCAGCCCGGACAAGGCGATCGCCGGGGCGGAGCACGTCACACGGGTCAAGGTGCGGGTCGACCGCTCGACCGCCGCGCCGATGGAATGCCGCGCCGTGGCCGCGACCTTCGACCGCGTCACCGGCGAGCTGACGGTGTGGGACGGCACCCAGGCGCCGATCTCGGTGCGCGGCGGGCTGGCCTCGATCCTCAAGCTCGACGAGGACAAGGTGCGGGTGATCGCGCCGCATGTCGGCGGCGGCTTCGGCCAGAAGGTGCTGCTGTTCTATCCCGACGAGCTGCTGGTGCCCTACGCCGCCATGCAGCTCGGCCGTCCCGTCAAATACATCGAGGACCGGCGCGAGAATTTCGTCGGCTCCTCGCAGGAGCGCACCCAGATCCACACGATCGAGCTCTACGCCAAAAAGACCGGCGAGGTCGTGGCGCTGCGCGACAGCTTTTTGCACGACACCGGCGCGTTCATCCCCTACGGCATCGCCATAGCGCAGGTGGCGTCGACCTCGATCGCCGGTCCCTACCGCATCCCCAACATCTGGGTGGAGTTCACCGCGGTCTACACGCCGACCGTGCCGATCACGCCCTATCGCGGCTGCGGCCGGCCGCAGGCCTGCTTCGCCATCGAGCGGGCGATGGACCAGCTCGCCGACGAGCTCGGCCTCGACCGCTTCGAAATCCGCCGCCGCAACCTGATCGCCGACGCCGAATTCCCGGTGCTGCGCGACGGGCTGCTGTTCGCCGACGGGCTGGCCGTCAGCCTGGACAGCGGCCAGTACGGCAAGGCACTGGAGATGCTGGCGGAGCGGCTCGACGTCGACAATTTCGCTGCCGAGCAGGAGAGGGCCCGCCGCGACGGAAAGCATCTCGGCCTCGGCATGGCCTTCTATGTCGAGGGCACGGGCCTCGGCCCCTATGAGGGCGGCCACATCAAGATCCACCCGATCACCGGCAAGGTCTATGTCAACACCGGGCTGACCTCGCAGGGGCAGGGCCACGACACGGTGTTCGCGCAGATCGTCGCCGACCAGCTCGGCGTCAAGGTCGAGGATGTGATCCTGGTCGAGGGCGACACGAAAGCCTTCGACTGGGGTGTGGCGACCTTCGCCAGCCGCGCCGCCGTGGTGTCGGGCAACGCCATCCACAAGTCGGCGCTGATCGTGCGGCAGAAGACGCTGACGGCGGCGGCCAACATGCTGGAGGCCGATATCGGCGACATCGAGCTGCGCGACGGCGCGGCCTGGGTGAAGGGCACCGACCGCGCCGTGCCGCTGGCGGCGATCGCCACCGCCACCAATCCGCTGCGCTATGCCTTCAACGAGGCGGCCAAGGCGGCGACGCAATTCGCGCCGGCGAGCCGCCACGACGGGCCGGCGCTGGCCGAGGGCCAGCACCCCGGCCTCGAGGCGACCGATTACTACAGCCCTGCCTGCGCCACCTGGGCGTATGGCGTGCACGGCGCCATCCTCGAGGTCGACCCCGAGCTCTGCTCGGTGAAGGTAAAGCGCTACGTCTGCATCCACGACTGCGGCAACATGATCAACCCGATGATCGTCGAGGGCCAGGTGATGGGCGGCATCGCCCAGGGTATCGGCGGGGCGCTGTACGAGCGCATCGAGTTCGACAGCGACGGCAACCTGGTCAACGCCAACTTCGTCGACTTCCTGGTGCCCTACGCCACCGAGGTGCCGCAGGTCGAGATCCTGCACCTGGAGACGCCGTCGCCGCTGAATCCGCTCGGCGTCAAGGGCGTCGGCGAAGCCGGCTGCATCCCGGTCGGCGCGGTGATCGCCTCGGGCGTCGAGGACGCGCTCAGGCCGTTCGGCGCCGGACGCTTCCACCAGGTGCCGCTGACGCCAAGCATGATCCACGCCGCGCTGGCGGCCGCCTGAATTGGACCAGCCGCGCCCCGCGGGCGCGGATCGATGAAAAGAGCCCAGCCGAAGCGGGGCCGGAACAAGGGGAACATCATGATCAGGAACTTCAGGACCACGCTCGCCCTCGGCCTGCTCGGCGTCGCCGCTGCAGCCGCACCCGCCAGCGCCGCCTTCAAGCTCGGCGGCCCGCCCAAGATCGCCATGGTCATCTTCTCGCAGAAGAACGACGGCGGCTGGTCGCAGGCACTCGACGAGGCGCGCCAGCGCATGGAGAAGGAGATGGGCCTCACCATCCCCGTGGTGGAGAACGTGCCGGAGAACGCCACCGCCATCCGCCCGGCGGTCGAGCTGCTGATCCAGCGCGGCTACAACGTCATCATCGGCTCGGCCTTCGGCTATTCCGACACCTTCAAGGAGCTTTCCGAGAAATATCCGGAGATCGCCTTCCTCAACCCGGCCGGCACGACCAACGGGCCGAACCTGGAGAGTTTTTACGGCCGCACCTATGAGAGCCAGTATCTGTGCGGCATGGCGGCGGCCGGCGCCTCCAGGAGCGGCAAGCTCGGCTTCGTCGCGGCCAACCCGTTCGGCCTGGTCAACTGGACGGTCAACGCCTATGCGCTCGGCGCCCGCCAGGTCAACCCGGACGCCACGGTGACGGTGGTCTATACCGGCGCCTGGAACGATCCGGTCAAGGAGCGCGCCGCCACCGAGGCGCTGATCGAGCAGGGCATCGACGTCGTCGGCCAGCATGTCGACACGCCGGCGCCGCAGCTGGTGGCGCAGGAGAAGGGCGTGTTCAGCACCGGCCACCATCGCGACCTCGGCGAGTTCGCGCCGAAGGCCACGCAGTGCTCGTCGGTCTGGGTGTGGGACCGCTTCCTCATTCCCGAGATCAAGAAGATCGAGGCCGGCACCTGGGAGCCCAGCCCCTACGGCGCCTTCCTCTCCATCAAGGAGGGCGGCACCGACATCGCCTGCTGCGGCGAGGCCGTGCCGAAGGAGGTGGCCGACAAGGTCCAGGCGGTGCGCCAGGAGATCGTCGACGGCAAGCTGCAGGTCTATGCCGGACCGATGAAGGACCGCGACGGCAAGGAGCGCGTCGCCGCCGGCGCAACGCTCGACGACGCCGAGCTCTGGGGCATGGACTGGTATGTCGACGGCGTGATCAGCCAGAAGTGACGTGCGGCAGCGTGCGATGATGACGGTTTGGCCTCCTGTCCGACCGGCGGTGCCGTCGGCTTACCCTCCCTGCAAGGGTAGGATAGGCGGATATGGGATATCCGGTAGCGTGGCTTGGTCCGGTACCCCCACCCCTAACCCCTCCCCTCAAGGGGGAGGGGGACCGGCTTGCGTCTGCGCGTGGCGCCAATCGTCGATGGTTTCGCTCGGCATGGCGGCCACAAGATTCCCCTCCCCCTTGAGGGGAGGGCAATCGCATATGCCGATGATGATCGTCATTCCGGGGCCGCGCAGCGGAACC
>NZ_JCACER010000086.1:0-20718 GCF_059502445.1 Kumtagia sp. | reverse complement strand
CTGTTGAAGGACCGGCCCCTACGTAGGATCTTGGTGCCTTTCCTACATAAGGCCGGAAAAGCGCGGTGTTCTAAGCGTCTCATCACTTCCCTCCACGCGCCAGTGCAAGTGCGGTCTGCACGTCGAACCATGTTTCGTGATTCAGGTGCACATGGCCCCTGTCGGCCGCGACGGATTCCAGAGCCCGTAGGAGCGCATCGATGGTGTCGGCGCCCTTGCGCAAGAGATGAGGCTTTAGTGTCTGGAACTCGCCAGGAGCATCCGCCAACCGCCTCATGTCTTCACTAAGCATCATTCCTCCTTCGCCGCGTCGGCGGCTAGTAAACGTAGACCTCAAGGTCGCCAAGTTTCCATCCCTCAACGTTCACGCCGTCCAAGCAGCCGCGACCCGTTGACTCGATGGCTTCTTCGATAAGGGATTGAGGGCAATTGCAAGCGCGCGCCACTTGCCGGACGGTCGGGAATTGGGTTTGACCCGAACGCTGGAAGGAGCGCTCCGCGTAGGCGAATATCCGATCATAAGCGTCCATCATCCCTACTCCTCTTGCTTCCCGCTATCGTGGTGGTCCATCATCTCTTTCGCCAGTTCCGGCCCGTAGCGCTCGATGTAGGCGAGCAGGCGGGCGACAGGTGGGCTTAGTTGTCCTGTGCGCTCAATCTTGTACCAACCCTGCCGCGTGACGCCTACCAGTTGCGCCATGGCGGCAACGGATAGGCCGAGCTTGGCGCGGAGGGCTGTGGGGGTCACTTATCCCAGTCCTTGACCAGATCCTTTTCGGCCAAAGAGCCGGCAAAGTAGCAATACATCTCTTGATCCACGCCATCGGCATCGGCGGCCATTAGATAAACGCTGTGGCCGAGACCAGGACCAAGATCGCCGTCCTTTTCACTCAGCCGCCGCGCGCGCGACCTTGCTGCGGCAGCACCGACATGGCCCAAATGGACAGTCTCGTCTCGGCCGTTGATGTGGTGCTCAATGCGATACTTCAACATTGTCGTAATCCAATCCTTCTGTGATACGCTATATGTAAACTCAGTTGTCGCAAATGTCAACCGGGTTTACACAATTATTTTCGCATAACGCGCCCCGCCCGTAACGCTGGCTCTATGCAGCAAGAGTCTTTTTCGGTCGACCGAGCCTTCGGTTGTCATTCGCAAGTGGCGCACACTTGTCTTTGATGTACGCGCGAATTTCTGGACAGTCCTTGAACCACTCGCCCGCGATATGATGTTGCTCAAATTGGCGATGAAGCTCGCGCTCCTTTCTTCGCCCGCCCTTGGTAACTCCCAGGCACGTCAGCGTTTTATGCGTGCCCGTGCGCAAACTTGAGAGGCGCGTCTTTACATCGTTCGCCTTGCCAATTTTGATCGCATCGCCGTCGCCGATGAAATACACCATTCCGTCTTTGTCGGACTCGTTACGAGTCTTGATGGGCGGAGGCGCTGGCAAAGGGTGCACATAGTGCTTCATGGCGTTCCGAAGAATCGCCTCGACCAACTGCTCATTCGTGTATGGGTAGTCAGGCCAGCTAAGCGCCTCCTCCAGTACCTCAAGACCAGCCTCAATCATCTTTTCATTCACTAGAGATTGCATCCTGTTTTCCCATGCAACCAAATTCCCAAAAAGTACAAAATCCGTGCAGGCTAATACAGAAAACCTTTGAAAACATGAGGTTAACCCCCGCAAACCCAACCCTTGGTAAGGGAGAGGTCGAGAGTTCAATCCTCTCTGGCAGCACCATTTTCCAGAGATAACCTTGGCGTGGACACGCTATCCCGCCGATCGTCCGAGCAGCGAAGGCGTGGCCGCCTGCCGCCGTCACTGGATCGCAACCTCCGTCGCCGGCAGGGAAGTGGTGTCCACAGTGACGACGACGGACATGCCCGGCGCAAGCGTGTCGGCGAGGGGCTGATCCGGATCGATGGATATCCTGATCGGCAGGCGCTGGGCGACCTTGGTGAAGTTGCCGGTGGCGTTGTCGGGCCGCAGGATGCTGAATTCCGAACCGGCCGCCGGCGAGAAGCGCTCGATCCTGCCGGTCAGCTCCGCATGCTGCAGGGCGTCGACGCGGAAGCTGACCGGCTGGCCGATCTTCAGGCCGGCGAGCTGCGTCTCCTTGAAATTGGCGATGACCCATATCTTTTCCGGAACGATCGCCAGCAGCTGCGTGCCGGCCGAGACGTACTGGCCGAGCCGCGCGCCGACCTCGCCCAGCCGGCCGTCCTGCGGCGCGGTGATGCGCGTGTTCTGCAGGTCGATCTCCGCCAGATGCACGGCCGCTTCCGCGCCTTCCACCGCGGCCTCGAGGGACCGGCGTCCGACGATCGTGGCCTGCAGCTCCTGGCGCGACACGTCCAGCCCGGCCTGCATCTGCGTCAGGGTGGCCCGGGCCTGGTCGGCCGTGGAGCGCGTCTTGTCGGCTTCGCTCGCCGTGACCACGCCGCGCTTCAGCAGCGGCTCGATCCGCGCCCAGTTGGACTGGGCGACGGCGAGGGCGACCCGAGCGCCTTCGACCTGCGCCTCGCTGGCCCTGACGCGGGCTTCTCCGGACAGCCGCTGCTGCTCGGAATTGGCGAGCGCCGCCTTCTGGGCGGCCAGCGTGGCGCGCGCCTGCTCCAGCTTCTGCGCGAAGATGCGGTCGTCCAGCCGCACCAGGAGCTGTCCGGCCTTCACCTGCTGATAGTCCTGCACCGCCACCTCCGCGACATAGCCGGCGAGCTGCGGCGCGATGATCGTCACCTGGCCGCGCACATACGCATTGTCGGTGGTCTCGACCGTCGATGTGAAGGGAGGCAGACGCCACGCATAGAGCACCAGCGTCAGGCCGGCGGCGCCGAGGCCGATGGCAAGAAGGGTTGCGGCGGAGCGGAACAGCTTGGGCATGGGCGTAACGTCGTCGTCAGGTTTGCGAAGCTGTCGGGGAGACAGCGGTTCGGTTGCGGATGGTGTCGTAGGCGAGATGGAGCAGGAGCGCCGCGAGCGCGGCGACGGCGATCAGCGCGATCATGAGGAAGGCGTCGTTGTAGGCGAGCACATTGGCTTCGCGCGTCGCCTGCTGGCCGAGCGCGGCAATGCCCTCGGCGCTCAACAAGGTCTTGTCGGTGATGGTGCGGCCATAGGCGTTGCCGAGCTGGGCGACGCGCTGCGCCACCAGCGGATCGGTGAGCGCCAGATGCTCGACGAGGTGATTGGAGTGGAATTTCTCGCGCAGCGTGATGAAGCTGCCGAAAACGGCCGAGCCGAGCAGGCCGCCCATGCTCTGCGTGGTCAGGAACAGGATGACGAAGCTGAGGATGTAGTTCGGTCCCTTCTTCAGCGCCGACATCAACCCGCTCGCCACGGCCGGCGGCAGGAACAGCGCGCCGGCGAAGGCGATCATCGCCTGGCTCAGGAACATCTGCGACGGCCGCGTCAGGTTGGTGGCCTGGCTGTCCATGAACGCGCCGACGGCGAGCAGGGCGAGCGCGACCATATGGATGAGCGGCTCGCGGCCCGGCTTCATGACGGCGGTACAGGCGAGGCCGCCGGCGATCGTGGCGGCGAGGATGATCCAGTAGAGCGTCGTCGTCTGGTCGTTGCTGAGGCCGAGCACCTGGAAGAAGCCGGACGCGCCGGTGGTCTGTTCCGACAGCACGATGCGGAAGATCAGCAGGGCGCCGGTGAAATGCAGCACGGCCGGGCTGGTCAGCCAGCGCACGTCGATGAGCGGATTGGCGCGGTTGAGCTCGATCACCACGGCAATTGTGACGGTGACGACGGCCAGCGCCAGCAGCTCGCCGAGCCACGGCGCCTCGAACCACCAGTAGAGGCGGCCCAGCACCAGCACGATCGCGGTTGCGCCGAAGCCGGTGGCGATCAGCAGGTAGCTGGCGACGTCCAGCCGTTCGATCACCTTGGCCCGCGGCGGCGGCGTCAGCGGCAGCAGATAGACCAGGCAGAAGGCGATCATCGCCAGGGCGAGCTCGAGCACGGTCAGCCCATGCCAGCCCTCGATGTCGAACAGCGCCGGCGAGATCAGCCGTGCCACCGGCGCGCCGATCGAAATATTGGTCAGCGCCAGCGGCAGGCCGATCCGCATCTTCAGATGCGGCGGGAAAGGTTCGAGCATGTAGAGGAAGCCGAGCGTCGACATCGGCGCGGCGGCGATGCCGCTCATGAAGCGCACGACGATGGCGGACGGCAGGTCGCTGATGAACAGGTTGAGCAGGCAGGCGACGACGAAGCCGAGGATGCTGAGCTCGGCGAAGTTGCGGAGGCCGTACTGGGTGCGGATCTTGATGAGCGCGAGCGACAGCGAGACGTTCGGCGCCATATAGGCGGCGACCATCCACGTCGCTTCGTTGGTGGTCGCGCCGATCGCACCCTGGATCTGCGGGATGTTGGCGGTGATCAGGTTCATGCCGAGCCCCTGGCTGAGAGCCAGGAGCAGGGACGCCAGCATGTAGGCGCCGGCGCGCGCCGGATGCATCGGCACGAAGGGCGGGGGCGTCGCAGGCTGCGGGGCGGACGCGGATTGCCGGTCAGCCTGCGGGACGGCGGCCTGCGCTTGCCGCCGCTCCGCTGCCGGATCGGCCGATTCTCGCCGTTGCATGGCTTGTATGCCGGACATCGTGGCCGACCCGCATCAGCCGGCGGCGCCGATGTTGCGCGCCACCTGCGTCAGCACGCGCGTCGCAACCTCGAGGTCGCGCTCGTCGACGCCGAGGAGCACCTGCTCGCGCAGCTCGTCGGCGTAGTCGAGAATGGTTTCGGCCTCGCGCCGCGCGGTTTCGGTGAGAAAGATGCGCTTGGCGCGCCGGTCGCCTTCGACGGACTGGCGCGTGACGAAGCCCTTCTTCTCCAGCGCGTCGATGAGGCTGACCATCGACGGCTGCTCGACCTCCAGCGCTTCTGCGAGCTCGCTCTGGGTCGCGCCTTCCTGCTTGGCCAGATGCATCAGCAGCCTTGCCCGCGACAGCGTCAGGCCCTGCGACCGTACGCGTGCATCGAACAGCGTGCGCATCTTGCGGTTCACCTTCGTCAACTGGTCGACGAAGGCCGTTCGTGCGGCCGTCACATCCATAGGAGTCACATGGTTAGATTGAACATGGTTAGAAGCCTAAGTAATTAGCGAGAGGACGTCTGACAAGGGTGAAGATGGTATCGGACCGGAAAAAAGCCGCCATATCCTGCTGCCGTTGACATAGAGAGGCGATTGGCTGTTATCAGCCGCGAATGCCCCGACGCGGGACCCCCATCGAACCCGGATTTTTGCCTATGACCAATGTGGCGCTCACCGGCCTTGCGCGCGAACTGGCGGAGCGCGCCGACAGCGGCCGTCCGGTCCGCATCGGCGTCATCGGCTCCGGCGAGATGGGCACCGATCTGGTCACCCAGGGCATGCTGATGAAGGGCGTCGAGGTCTGCGCCATCTCCACCCGTCGGCCGCACACCGCCCGCGCGGCGATCCGCATCGCCTATGGCGACGAGGCAATGGCGGCGGAGGCCGGCACGGCTTCGCAGGTGACGGCGGCGATCGAGAGCGGGAAGATCGCCATCACGTCCAACGAACTGCTGGTGCGGGACCCGCTGATAGACGTGGTCATCGACGCCACCGGCAAGCCCGGCGTGGCCGCCGATTTCGACCTGATGGCGATGGAGCACGGCAAGCATGTCGTGATGATGAATGTCGAGGCCGACGTCACCATCGGCCCCTATCTCAAGCGTCAGGCCGACCGGCTGGGCGTCGTCTATTCGGTCGGCGCCGGCGACGAGCCGTCCTCCTGCATGGAACTGATCGAGTTCGCCAGCGCGCTAGGCTACACCATCGTGTCGGCCGGAAAGGGCAAGAACAACCCGCTCAACCATGACGCCGTGCCCGACGATTATCGCGCGGAGGCGGAGCGGCGCAACATGAACCCGCGCATGCTGGTGGAGTTCGTCGACGGCTCCAAGACCATGGTCGAGATGGCGGCGATCGCCAACGCCACCGGCCTTGTGCCCGACGTGCCCGGCATGCACGGGCCGAAGGCCGACCGCGACGATCTGGCGCGCGTGCTGATCCCGCGCGAGCATGGCGGCCTCCTGTCGAGGAAGGGCGTCGTCGACTACACCGTCGGCAAGGGCGTCGCCCCCGGCGTCTTCGTCGTCGTCGAGGCGACGCATCCGCGCGTCATCGAGCGCATGGACGACCTGCATGTCGGCAAGGGCCCCTACTACGCCTTCTTCCGGCCCTACCACCTGACCTCGCTGGAGGTGCCGCTGACGGCGGCCCGCATCATGCTGCACGGCAGGCCGGACATGGTGCCGCTGCCGCGCCCGGTGGCGGAGGTGTGTGCGCTCGCCAAGCGCGATCTCGCCGCCGGCGAGACCTTCGATGCGATCGGCGAGACCTGCTACCGCTCATGGACCATGGCGGTGGCCGAGGCGCGGCCGCAGAAGGCCGTTCCGGTCGGGCTGCTGGAGGGCGGCAAGGTGCTGAAGCCGGTGAAGAAGGGCGAACTGCTCACCGCCGACAACGCCGTGCCCGACCGCGCGACGCGGCTCTACGAGCTGCGCCGGCTGCAGGACGAGATGCTGTATGGCGCACAGTCCAGCTGAAATCCGATCCGAACGCTTCTACCGCTAATCCTCCGAACCACCTGGCACGGCTGTTGCACCGCGACTCCCGGCGGCGGCCGCGTTGTGGCTGGGCCGTGCCAAGGCGGCAGGAGGAAGCGGCAAATGACCGACATCGTGACGAGAGCCCGTGCCAGATTGAAACATGCCGATCCGCAAGCGGCCGGCATCCGCTTCGAGGCGCTCGATTCCTGGCGCGGCATCTGCGCGCTGCTGGTCGCACTCATGCATTTTCCGGCCGCCGGCCCGATCACCGAAAGCCTTTTCGTCCGCAACGCCTATCTGTTCGTCGACTATTTCTTCGTCCTGTCGGGTTTTGTGATCGCGTATGGCTACTGCCACAGGCTGGGGACCGGGCTCGACTACACGCGCTTCGCCATTCTCCGGACCGGCCGCATCTACCCGCTGCACGCGGCGGTCCTCCTGCTTTTCGTCGCCTTCGAGACGCTCCGCTGGACCGTTCCGGCGCTGCAGGGCGACGGTGCCGCGCCCTTCACCGAAGCCACCGGCCTGCGCGAGCTGCTCAACAGCCTGCAGCTGCTCAACGGCCTCGGTGTCGAGGACCGGCTCACCTGGAACGGGCCGAGCTGGAGCATCTCGGCGGAGTTCTGGACCTACCTGCTTTTCGGCGCGGCCGTCCTGATCCTCGGGCGCGGCATCTGGGTGGCGCTCATCGCCGCGATCGTCGCGGGCCCGGCAGTGATCTATGCCTTCTCGCCGGACTACATGGACGCCACCTGGGATCTCGGCTTCGTCAGGTGCCTGTATGGCTTCTCCCTCGGCGCGCTGCTTTGTCAGCTTGCCGGCCCTGGGCTGCTGCGCGCCAGAGGGCCGGGTGCCGTGCGATCGGAGCCCTCGACAATGTGGACGGTTGCCGAGGTGCTCGCCGTCGCGGCCGTGGTCGGTTTCGTCAGTGCCGTCGGCCGCGGGCCGGCGAGCGTGGCCGCGCCGTTCCTGTTCGCGGTCGTGCTGTGGATCTTCGCCCATGAGCGCGGCCTGGTCAGCCGGGTGCTCAGGACGCGGCTGTTCTTCTGGCTCGGTACCCTCTCCTACGGCATCTATCTCGTGCACATCTTCGTGCAGAGCCGGATGATCAATGTCGCGAGCCTGGCCCAGAAGGTCACGGGCACCGAGCTGGTGGGCACCTTCTCCCTCGGCGGCTCGGAGCTTTACGGCTTCGGTGTCGGCGGCGCGATTTTCGGCACGGTTATGGTCGCCGTGATGATCGTCCTCGTCGTCGCTTCGGCGCTCGCCGGCCATTTCCTGGTCGAGCGGCCCTTCCAGCGCCTGTCGAGGAAGCTGGCGGACAGCCTTGCTTCGCTGCGGACGACGAGGAGCGTGGCGAAGAACGTTGGAAGCCGCGCGCCGGCATGAGAGGCATTTGCACGATGCCGGCTGCTTAAGTGGCCGGCCGTTGTGGGATCGCCGGCGCTACTTGCCGAGCTCCACCGACCTTGCCCGTGCCGCCTCGACCGCCTCGGCGACGAGGTTCTTCAGCCGGTCGCCGCCCATCAGCACGGCAAGGGCGGCGGCCGTCGTGCCGTTAGGGCTGGTCACCTGCTGACGCAGCGTGGCCGGCTCCTCGCTGCTTCCGGCGGCAAGGCTTGCGGCACCCAGGACGGTCTGCATGGCGAGCAGCTTTGCCGTTTCGGCCGGCAGCCCGGCCGCTTCGCCGGCCGCCGTGAGGCACTCTATGAAGTGGAACACATAGGCCGGACCAGAGCCGGACACGGCGGTGACGGCGTCCATCAGGCTTTCGTCGGCGATCTCTGCGACGGCGCCGCTGGTGGCGAGCAGATCCTTGACGAAGCCGAGCTCGGCGGCCGGCACCTGGCGGTTGGCGAAGACGACCATCATGCCCATGCCGATCGCCGCCGGCGTGTTCGGCATGCAGCGCACCACCGGCGTGGCGCCGCCGAGCACGGCCTCGAAGGTCGCGATGGGGGTACCGGCGGCGATCGACAGGAACACCGTCCCGCCATCGGCGAAGCGCCGGTATTCGGCCGTCACCTCGCGGATGACCTGCGGCTTCACCGCCAGGATCACCAGCCGTGGCGCCGCGTTCGCCGGAATCTCCGCCGGGCTCGCGCCGGTCGCCACGCCGAGCGCCGCGGCGCGGTCGCGCAACTCCGTGCTCGGCTCCACCACGAAGATCTCGGCGGCCGCCAGTCGGCCTGCCTTCAGCCAGCCGGCGAGCATCGCGTAGCCCATGTTGCCGCAGCCGACGAGCACTGTCCCGATGGTCATGATCCAATTCCCTCGCTGAGCGAAATGCGGCGGCCGCCACCGCATTCTCGCGTCTAGCGGGGATTCAGCGCCGCGCCAAGCCGGCACGAGTGGCGGCGGCCGCGGCCGGCCCGACGACTGCTGGCCTCGTGCCCGCGATCGGGAACCGCGCGACCAGTCGCATGCCGATGACGGCGAAGACGAAGAACAGCCAGACCTGGTCGGCGCGGCGGAAGAAGAAGCTTTCGAGGAAGGCGTTGAGCGCCGTGAACAGCAGGATCATCATGAACAGGTCGCCCAGCAGCACGTTCTCGCGCAGTCGCGGGATGCGCAGGAAGTCGACCACCGGGACGACGAGGAAGGCCCAGGCGGCGACGAACAGCGCCGGCAATCCCATGAAGACGGCGATGTCCATGTAGCCGTTGTGGCCGTGGACGATGTCGCGGATGTCCCAGTCCCGGTCGAAGGGCTGGCTGCTGTTCTCGAGCAGCGGCGTCTGCCAGAAGCTCTCGTAGCCATAGCCGGTCCATGGCCGCTTGACGATCATCTCGCCGGAGAATTCCCACAGCGTGGTGCGCCCCGTATAGGTGAGGTCGGGGAAATGCTGGGCGGCGAGATGTCTCAACGGGTCGATGAAGACGATGCCGAGCGTTGCCACCGCCGTGCCGGCGACCGTCAGCCAGAACAGCAGGGCGACCAGCGGCCGCACTCCGTAGAGGCCGGGCAGCGCGACCACGATCATGGCGACCGGCACAAGGCCGGCGGCGGTCTTGGAGCCGGTGTTGAGCACGAAGATCATGGCGCCGGCGAACAGGATCGCGCCGCTCCGGCGCCGCCCGCGCCGGAACAGGTAGAGGCCGCAGAAGGCGAGGCAGGCCATGACCGGGCCGGCGATGTTCTTGTGGGTGAAGACGCCGCGCCAGAGGCCGGCGTGCTGCGGCTCCGCCGAGGCGGTCGTGTGCACGGCTTCGTTGGGGAACAGCGCCAGGCCGACATAGCTGAGCGCCACCGTCGCCAGCCCGGCCACCGCCAGCGCCGTCGAGAAGGCGTCGGCGTCGCGCGGGATGGCGAGCACCGTCGCCACGACGAGAATGCCGATGAAGGTGAAGGAGGCGGCGCGCGCCGCGGCCGACGGATCGAGCGAATTGGCGACCGACAGCAGGAAGAAGCCGAACAGGACGAGCAGCGACGGGCTGAACAGCGCCGAGATCACGCGCGGCGTGGCGAAGGCGGCAAGCGAGGCGATCGAGATCGCGCCGAGCGTGCCGTAGCCGAGCTGGTTGACGATGTTGCCGCCGGCGACATAGCCCGACCCGCCCGGCTGAAACGGCTGGAACGAGATCATCAGCATCGCCAGCATGCCGCTGGCGATCGCCGTCGGCAGGCCGGCGGACGAGAGCCAGGCCGGCAGGGCCGGTCCGTCAGTTCTTTTCGGGCTGACGGTACTGCTCATTGGCGTATCCGAATTCGGCCATCACCCGCCCCGCCGCCACATAGACCGGGTAGAGCCCGATCGACGGCGAGCCGGTGCGCACGAGGCGTATCGCGCCGCGCAGCGGCGAGGCGGCCAGGAGCGCCAGGCTCTTCAGCAAGACCTTGACGCTTGCGAACGGCGTGCCGGCGCGGCGCTTCTTTTCCACCAGCGTCGAGATCACGCCGTTGCGCAGGCTGCGCGCCCGGATCCAGTCTTGCTCGACCCGACGCGCCGGCACCGTCTCGTGCACGGTCGCCTCGGCGCACCAGGCGAGCCGGAAGCCGCGCTGCGCCGCGCGGCTGAGGAAGTCGGAATCGCCGCCGCCCATGAAATTGAATTTGAGGTCGAGGAATGGCCGCTCCATGGCGTCGAGCACGGGCCGGGTGACGAACAGGTTGCCGGACGAATAGAGGGCCGGAACGCGGCCGCTGGCGCGGTAGGGCGGGGCGAACACCGGATGCTCGGCCCAATGCGCATGCGCGGGCTCGGCGAAAACCGGCACCTGCGGCCCGCCGACGATGTCGGCGCCGAATGCCTGCGCCGCCTCGCAAAGACGCTCCAGCCAGTCCGGATCGGCGATCTCGTCGTCGTCGATGACGGCGACCGCCTTCAGGTTTGGGAACTGCTCCAGCGCCGTCTGCCAGCCGGCATTGTAGGCGCAGCAATTGCCGCGCTCATGCGCGATGATCGCCAGGCCCGGCAAGGCGCCGGACAGGAGGCGCGGCGCAACCGCCTCGGCGCCCTGCCGGCCCTCCGCATCGTTTTCCATGACGATGACGGCGAAACGGCGCGTCGTCCGCTGCGCGGCGAGCGAATCGAGCGTCTCCAGCACCTGCTGCGGCCGACGGAACGTCGGCACAGTCACGGCGATGTCGATCGCGGCATGATCGAGGTGAGGCGATGTCGCCACGAGGGTAATGAGACCGTCCTGCAAGGCTGGCGCGTCCGCATGCTGCTGGTGCGCGCAGTCATCGCATTCTTCGCCATAAGGATTCGTTAAACACCTTGGACGGTGTGGGCTGCAATCGCCCGCGGCTGCGCGACTATATGCGTGTTTTGTCAACGATTGGGCGCCATCTGGTAATATCGATCTGATAAGGCCCCGATGCATCTGTTGTTCGCCACCTCGATCGTGCCCGACGGGTCGCTCGGTTCGGGCTACGAGATTGCCAATGCGGCGATCGTCGACGCGCTGCGGCGCGCCGGCGCGCGGGTGACCGTGCTCGGCTTCACCTGGCCGGGCCGTCTGCCGGCAGACCCCGATCAGACCATCGTGCTCGGCTCCGTCGACGTGCGCAACGAGACGGCGAGTTCGATGCAGAAGGTACGGTGGCTCGCAGAGGCGGTGCGCAGCGGCTCGACTTTCGCCTCGGCGAAGCTGCGCGGACCTGGGGCGGATGCCGTGCGCACCGCGATCCGCGAGGCCGGCCATGTCGACGGCTACGTCCTCAATTCCGTTCAGATGGCCGGCGCCTATGAGCGCTGCTTCGAGGACCGGCCTTCCCTGTTCGTCGCCCACAATGTCGAGGCGCAGTCGGCCCGCGAGAACGCGCACAGCGCCCCCGACGCCTTCCAGCGCCTGCTGTTCCGCCGCGAGGCGCAACTGCTGGAAGCCCTGGAGGCCCGGCTGTGCCGGCGCGCCCGCTTCGTCTTCACCCTGTCGGAGGAGGACCGCGCCGCCCTCGGCGTGGCTTCGGACGGCCGCTCGGCGGCGCTGCCGCTGGTGACCCGCGGCACGCCGCCTTTGGCGCCGGTCCGCCAGGAGATCGATTGCGATGCAGCGCTGATCGGCACCTGGACGTGGCAGCCCAATCGCGTCGGCCTGTCATGGTTCCTGGACGAGGTCGTTCCTCATCTGCCGGACGATTTCAGGATTCGCATCGCCGGAGCCATCCCCGCCGGCCTCGCCTCGAGCCACCCCGGCGTGCGCTTCGTCGGACGCGTGCCCGATGCGCACGACTTCATCCGCCGGGCGGCCTGCGTGCCGCTGATCAGCCGCGGCGGCACCGGGGTTCAGCTGAAGACCATCGAGACCTTCGAGCTCGGCCTGCCCTCGGTCGCCACGTCGAGCGCGCTGCGCGGCATCGCTGAGAAGCCCGCCAACTGCGTCGTTGCCGACGACCCCCAGGCGTTCGCAGCCGCGCTCCGGAAGGCCGTCGCGGCCGGGCCGCGCCATGTCGACGGCCGCGGCTTCTACGAGGCGCAGCGCGCGGCGCTCGACCGCGCCATCGCGCGCGGCCTCGCGGCGCTGGGCTCGGTCGGACAGGAGGCCTGCGCGTGAACGTCCATGCCGCATTCGCCCAGTTCGGCGTCAGGAGCTGGAAGACGATCCTGGGGGTGTCGGTCGCCAGCATCGGCTGGGATGACGCGGTGCGACTGCTGCAACGGCTGATCGAGGAAGACCGCTTCACCCGCATCAGCTTCCTCAATGCCCACAACGCCAATCTCGCCACCACCGACGGCGAGTTCGCTGCAGCGCTCGAGGATTTCCTCATCCTTCCCGACGGCATCGGCGTCGATATCGCCGCCAGGCTGCTCTACGGCACGTCGTTCCCCGCCAATCTCAACGGCACCGATTTCGTGCCCGGCTTCCTGCGCGAGACGGCGCGGCCGCTGACCGTCGGGCTGATCGGCGCCAAGGCCGACAATGTCGAGGGCGCGGTGCGCAACATGGCGCGGCTGATGCCGCGGCACGAATTCGTCCTGGTCAATGACGGCTATTTCACCGAGGCCGAGGAGCAGCAGATCCTAGAGCGCATCCGCACCTTGCGGCCGGACATCCTGCTGGTCGCCATGGGCGTGCCGCGCCAGGAACTGTGGATCCGGCGCAATCTCACCGGGGAGCACTGCACGCTGCCGATCGCCGTCGGCGCGCTGTTCGATTTCATGAGCGGCTCCGTGCCGCGGGCGCCGCTGCTGGTGCGCAAGCTCCGCCTGGAATGGCTGTTTCGCCTGACGCTCGAGCCGGTGCGGCTCTGGCGGCGTTATGTCGTCGGCAATCCGCTGTTCATCGCCCGGGTGCTGCGCGACAAGCTTCTGGGCCGGCAGGCGGCGCTGTGAACACGCGCGTCGATCCGCAGGACACCGGCACTCCGCTCGCCGCAAGGCCCGCGCAGGCTTCGCGGGCGGTGATGGTGACGGCGAGCTATGCGCCCGACTTCGAGCGCTGCCGGCTGCTCTGCGAGACGGCGGATCGCCACGTCACCGGAATGGCGCATCACTACATCCTGGTGGAAGGCCGCGACGTCGCGCTGTTCCGGCGGCTGGAGACGCCGCGCCGCACGGTCGTCGACGAGCGCGATCTCCTGCCCCGCTGGCTGCGCCCGTTCGACGATCCGCTGAGCGGCTTCCGGCGCCGCATCTGGCTGAGCCTGCGCACCCAGCCGCTGCGCGGCTGGCATGTGCAGCAGCTGCGCCGTATCGCGATTGCCCGGCACGTCGCGGAGGAGGTGCTGGTCTTCTGCGATTCCGACGTCGCCTTCCTGCGGCCCTTCGATCTTTCGAGCTTTCGCCGCGACGGCAGGACGCGACTGTTCCGCCGCGACCACGACCTCTTCAACGAAGGGCTGGACGGCCATGTCCAGCAGCGCATCTGGTCGGTGAACGCGGCGAAGCTGCTCGGGCTGGCCTCGCTCGAGGGCGTCGGCCACGACTACATCACCACGCTGATCGCCTGGGACCGCGAAACGGTGCTGGCGATGTGCGATCACATCGAGCGGGTCAACCGGCGCCATTGGGTGGCGGCGGTCGGTGCGGCCCGCAAATTCTCCGAATGCATGATCTACGGCCGCTACGTCGACGAGGTGATCGGCGGCGAGGGCCATTTCCACGATGCGGAAGAATTCTGCAACGTGCTGTGGTACGGCAAGCCGATGTCCGACGACGAATTCCGCGCCTTCGTCGCCGGCATGGCGCCGGGCCAGGTCGCCGTCGGCATGCAGTCCTTCATCGGCACCGACGTCGCACGGCTCCGCAAGCTGGTTCTCGAGAGCTGAAGCCTCAGGCGCGCTTGGCGGGCAGCCGCAGCGCCGAATAGGTGAGGGCGGCCGATACAAGATAGAGCATCGCGAACACGCCGTTGAGCGACCAGATCAGCTCCGCCGCATCGGTGGTTCTCGACAGGGCGAAGGCCAGCAGCAGCGCCTTGGCGGCCCCAAGCAGTGCCAGGTTGACGGCCCGCAGCACCGTCTGCCCGCGCGCGAACAGAAGCTCGGCCTGGTATTCGACGAGGTTGCGGGCGCCGGGAATGGCGAAGGCGAGGATGACCAGCCCGGCCGTCTGCGCGATGTTGCGGCCGAGCGCGTTGGGGAAGAAGTGCAGCACCAGCGCCAGCGCGCAGAGCGCGGCGGTGGAGACGCCGAACACCCCGATCTCGATGCCGCCGCGCAGCTTCAGGCTCGTCAGCATGGCGGGCGTGCGCATCATCTTCTGCACCAGCATCATGGTGAAGGTGCGGATCGGGATCGCCGTCAGGTCGACCAGACGCATGATGACGGCATAGATGCCGGCAAGCTGCGCGCCGCCCATCGCGAGCACGATGAACTTGTCGAATTCCATCTGTAGGTAGAACAGGATCTCGGCGCCGGCGATCGCCAGCGAGTCGGACAGCCGGCGCCAGTAGAGGCGCGGCTCGAAACGCAGCCGCTGGCGCGGGTAGAAGAAGCCGAAGGCGATCGCCGCCACCAGCGCATTGGCGCCGAGATACCAGAGCGACCAGTACGCCAGCGAGGCGTCGGCCTGCAGCATGAACAGCGTGGCGGCCAGCGCGCGCATGGCCGTGCCGAGGATGGTGAGCAGCGAGGCGCGGCCGAAGGCGCCGAGGCCGTTGTTGACGATGATCGCCAGTTCGACCGGCCGCCACAGCAGCGCCTCGGCGACGATGACGGCGGCGAAGATCGGCAGCGCCAGCGTGGCGCCGAAGAACAGCGCATGCACCAGCCAGCTCCCGGCAGCCAGCAGCGGCAGCGACAAGACCGCCATCAGCAGGAAGCCGGCGGTGAAGGTGCCGATCAGCCGCGGCTTGACGGTCGCCACCCGGTAGAGCGTGGAGATGAAGCCGAAGCCGAGGATGCGCGACAGCATGACGCCGGCGGCGGATGCCGTGGCGAACACGCCGAAGTCGGCGAGCGACAGCGTGTTGGCCAGGAAGACGAAATAGGCCAGCGAGAACACCAGCCGCCCGCCGGCGCCGCTGATCGCCGCCATATAGTCGCGCAGCAGGCCCCTGCGCTCCGACAGGAGCGCCGCCACGCGCGACAGGGTGCGCCTTCGCGAGCTCTCCACGGAACCGGCCATTGCCTGCGAGGCTAGCCTCGAATGATTAACTTGCCGTTCTTGCAAACTCGGCCGCGGCGGCCGCTCCGACGCATGCAGCCGACGCCAGGCGGTGGTTTCGGGACAAAGACATACGCAAGATCAAGCACCTGCGGTATGGAGCTTGGGGTTCTTGATGGGGGCTCTGTAGGACTATTTGCCTATTTTTGCTACCGCAGATTGCGGGCGGTTAACGATTTGTTTCCCATGTCGCTTTAACGTCCCTTAACGGATCGACCATCCGTTCCGCCGGCCGAATGAAAAAGCGCACAATTCATGCTGTACAGCGACGACAGTGATTCTCCCGGGCGCGAGCGGTCGCTGCTGTCGCTCGGCGATGCGCTGCGCGAGGAGCCGGCGGCCGAACCGTCGCGACTGGCGCGTGCCATCGCCGAGGTCCGCGCCGAGAAGGACGCCGTCACCCGGCACCGCCTGGCACGTGCGCGCCGGAACGCGCGCGACACGCCGCTGCTGCATGCGCTGGAGGCGGTCCCGGCGGAGCCGTCGCCGTCCGGCCCTTTTCCCGTGAAGGCCGAGCCGTCTCTTCTGAAGCCCGCTCCGCCGCGCCCGGCGCCGGAACCCGCGCCTGCCGTGCCGGCCCCGGCACCAGCGGTGTCGTCCTGGCGCGATGCCCAGCCGAAACACGATGCGGAACCGAAACGCGCCACCGCGGCGGAAAAGCCCGCCGGTGGTGGCGAGCCGGTCGCACGCCCCACCGTCCAGCAGATGCCCGCGGCTGCCGATCCGGCCCGCGCCGAGGCCGTAGCGCAGCGCCGCGAACCATCGGAGCCGGCGTGGCAGGCTGTCGAGCCGCTCGCTCCGGCCGAAGCCGCCGAGGCCGCCGGCCTGTGGCAGCCGCTGATCGACCCGGCCATCGTGCTTGCGGGCATCATGCGGTCGAAATGGCTGATCGTGGCGACGACCATCATCGGCGCCCTGCTCGGCGTGCTGATCGCGCTCAACACGCCGAAGATGTATTATTCGTCGGCCGAACTGCTGGCCGATCCCCGCGACCTCAATCTGGTCGAGCGCGAGCTGACGCAGTCGGGTATCTCCAACGAAGCGACGCTGGCGATCGTCGAGAACCAGGTGCGCATCCTGACCTCCGGCACCGTGATCGCCAAGGTGGTGGAGCGGCTGAACCTCGCGGAGGATCCCGAGTTCAACGGCCAGGGCGGCGGCGTCAGCCTGGGTAGCCTGATCTCGTCGGCGCGCTCGCTGATCTTCCCCCGCGACGGCGAGGACGATCCGGGCCGCCGCCATGCGCTGGCGTCGATCAATCTGGCGAAGTCGTTGTCGATCGAGCGCCGCGGCAAGACTTTCGTCATCGTCGTGGCGGCGACCACGCAGAGCCCCGAGAAATCGGCGCTGATCGCCAACACCATGACGGAGGTGTTCCTGGAGAGCTACGGCCAGCTCCAGTCGAATGCCGCAGGGCGGGCGGCGGGCGAGCTCACCTCCAAGCTCGACGAGCTGCGCGCCGGCGTCGAGGCGGCGGAGCGCAAGGTCGAGGCCTTCAAGGCCGAGAACGACCTCATCGACGCCCAGGGCCGGCTGATCACCGACGACGAGATCCTGAAACTCAACGACCAGCTGTCGACGGCGCGCGCCCGCACGCTGGAGCTCAACGCCAGGGCGGCCTCGACGCGCGACGTCAACGCCGACGCGGTCCTCGGAGGGGCGCTGCCGGAAGAGCTGGCCTCGCCGACCTTGCAGGAGCTGCGGGCGCAGTATTCCGCGCTGAAGGGCGAGGCCGACAGAATGGCCGTGCGGCTCGGCCCCAGGCATCCGCAGCTTCAGGCCGTCGAATCGCAGCTCAGCGGCGCGCGTGGCCTCATCGATGCGGAGATCAGGCGGATCTCCACCTCGACCCAGACCGAGCTCAGGCGCGCCGTGCAGCTCGAGCAGGAGCTGTCCGCGCGGCTGGCCCAGCTCAAGGTCCGCCAGGGCAGTCTAAGCAACGAGCTGGTGACGCTGCGCGAGCTCGAGCGCGACTCCACCGCCAAGCGCGCGGTCTACGAGGCGTTCCTGCTCAGGGCGCGCGAGACCGGCGAGCAGCAGGGCATCAACAGCGCCAACATCAGCGTCATCTCGAAGGCCTTTCCGCCGCTCGAATCCGAGCCGCCGTCGCGCAGCACCATCGCCATGGCCGGCGCTCTGCTCGGCCTGATGGCCGGTGTCGGCATGGGCGGCCTGCGCGGCACGGCGGAGGCGCTGCGCGACCGCGTGCGCGGCCGCCGGCCCGCCCGATCGTGGCGCCGCGGCAGCACCGCGACCATGTTCGACCAGGACGACGGCGGGCTGGCCGATGACGGCCGGAACGCCTTGGCTTCCGCGCCGGAGCCTGTCTCCGCCGACCGGCCACCGTCGGGACCCTTTGCCGAAGCCGACCAGACCGAACCGTCCCCCGTCTCACCGAAAGACACCGCCATGCACCCCTATCCGATGCCGCATGCTCCCTACGACCCCGCGCAGCAGCCGGCGCCGGCCGCTGTGCCCTATGCCGCCCAGCCGGCCTGGCCGCAGCCGCCGGCCGGCTATGCGCCGCCGCCCTATCCGCCGCAGCACTATGCGCCGCAGCCGGGCTATGCCCAGCCTTACTACGCGCAGCCCATGCCGGCGCAGCAGCCCGCCGCCATGCCCTATGCCCCCCAGCCGGCCTGGCCGCAGCCGCCGGCCGGCTACGCGCCGCCCTATCCGCCGCAGCACTACGCGCCGCAGCCGGGCTATGCCCAGCCTTATTACGCACAGCCCATGCCGCCGCAGCAGCCGCAGGCGCCGCAGCAACCGCAGGCGGCTCACCCGCAAGCACCGGTGGATGCGCAGTCGTCCATCGACGAGATACGCTCCAGCCTGCGCGAGTTCCGCGAGGCCATCCGCGAGCTTGCCGATTCCCGTTCGCGCCGCCGCTATTTCTGAACGCGCGAAGTCCGGCCGTAGCAGGATTGCGGCACCCCGCGCCGCTTTGGCGAAATCGCGCCGGTGCCGTTGTTGACTATGCCTGCCGCAGTCGCGTGTCGGGAGCGGAATCATGGCGGATATCATCGACGGCAAGGCGGTCGCGGAGGATGTGGTCGATCGGGTGAAGGTGCTTGCGGCGGAGCTGCGGGCCGGGACCGGCATCGTGCCGGGCCTGGCGGTGGTCATCGTCGGCGCGGATCCGGCCAGCCAGGTCTATGTCGCCTCCAAGGGCAAGAAGGCCAAGGAGTGCGGCTTCCACTCGGTGCAGCACACGCTGCCGGCCGACACAGCTGAGGCCGAGCTGGTCGCGCTGGTCGAGACGCTGAACGCCGATCCGGCCATCCACGGCATTCTTGTGCAACTGCCGCTGCCGGAGCATGTCGACAGCGGCCGCATCATCCAGACGATCTCGCCCGACAAGGACGTCGACGGCTTTCATTTCGTCAATGTCGGAAAGCTCGGCACCGGGGAACTGGCGACGGCCTTCGTGCCGTGCACGCCGGCCGGCTCCATGCTTTTGATCGAGCGGGTGCGCGGCAGGGATCTGTCCGGGCTGAACGCGGTGGTGGTCGGCCGCTCCAACATCGTCGGCAAGCCGATGGCCAATCTTCTGCTGGCCGCCAACGCCACCGTGACGATCGCCCACAGCCGCACCAAAAACCTGGCCGAGCTCTGCCGGAGCGCCGACATTCTTGTGGCCGCGGTCGGAAAGCCGGAGATGGTCCGCGGCAACTGGGTGAAGGCGGGTGCCACCGTGATCGACGTCGGCATCAACCGCGTCGCAGCGCCCGAAAAGGGCGAGGGCAAGACGCGGCTGGTGGGCGACGTCGCCTATGGCGAGGCGGCCGAGCGCGCCGGCGCCATCACCCCGGTGCCGGGCGGCGTCGGGCCGATGACGATCGCGCTGCTGATGGCCAACACGCTGGTCTCGGCCAGCCTCGCCGCCGGACGGCCGAGGCCGACGTTCTGACGGCGAATAGCGAGTGGCGAATAGCGAATAGTGATAGTGAATAGTAAGACGCATAAATCCTATTCGCTATTCGCTATTCGCTATTCGCTATTCCCTACTCGCTCTCTACCATGCCTTGCGCCGAGAGGGCGTTTCTGTAGAAGGCCGGCCATGACCGACGATCCACAAGCCGGCCGGCAGTTGGGCTTCCTGCTGGTCGACAAGTTCTCGATGTTCTCGCTTGCCGCGGCCATCGACGCCTTCCGCTCGGCCAACCGCCTGCTCGGCCGCGACGTCTATGGCTGGACCACGGTCTCGGCCGACGGCGACGCGGTCATGGCCTCAAACGGCCTGCCGCTCAAGATCGACTACAGCGTCGCCGACCTGCCGCCGGTCGACATCCTGTTCGTCTGCGTCGGCCTGACCACCGAATTCCCGGGCAAGAGCAAGGTGCTGGCCGCCCTGCGCAGCCTGGGCCGGCGCGGCGGCGCGCTCGGCGCGCTGTCGGTCGGCTCCTACCTTCTGGCGGAGGCCGGGCAGCTGGAGGGGCATCGCTGCACCATCCACTGGGAGAACCGCGCCGGCTTCATGGAAAAGTTCCCGCACATCCAGTGCACCGGAAACGTCTACGAGATCGACCGCAAGCGCTACACCTGCGCCGGCGGCACCACCTCGATCGACCTGATGCTGGAGATCATCCGCCGCGATCATGGCGTCAACATCGCCAACGGGGTGGCCAACCAGTTCCAGCACGAGCGCATCCGCTCGGCCGGCGACCGCCAGAGGGTCGGGCCGGAGCGCGACCTCGCCGGCAAGTCGGAGAAATTGAAGAAGATCGCCGAGCTGATGGCCGACAATCTCGACGAGCCGTTCTCGGCGGTCGAGCTCGCCAGATCCGCCGGCCTGTCGGTGCGCCAGGTGGAGCGGCTGTTCCTGCGCCATCTCGGCGTCACGCCCGGCCGCTACTACATGCGCCTGCGGCTGGAGCGGGCGCGAGAGCTGCTGCGCCAGACCAACATGCCCATCCTCGACGTGGCCATCGCCACCGGCTTCACCTCGCATTCCTATTTCGCCCAGAGCTATCGCCTGCAATTCGGCCGCCCGCCGAGCGAGGAAAGGCGGACGACGTATTGAAGTAAGTGCAGGGGACAGTTTTACCCCGACTCCCTGGAGACCCGAAGAACGGCGTTGACGTTG
>NZ_JCACER010000085.1:0-21722 GCF_059502445.1 Kumtagia sp. | reverse complement strand
AGCCATCGCCAAAGGTTGGGTTCTCAGAGATGTGTGCATGCCGTAGCCACTTCGTGGGGGCGAGGAAAGGTGCCCAGCTTACCGCGTCAGCGCGTCGAGGATGCGTGCCCAGGAGCGCTGGCCCTTGTGGAAGGAGGCGAGGTCGTATTTCTCGTTGGGCGAATGGATGCGGTCGTCGGATTGGGCGAAGCCGACCAGCAGCGACTCCATGCCGAGAATCGTCTGGAAGTCGCCGACGACGGGAATGGAGCCGCCGCTGCCGACCAGCACCGCGGCCTTGCTCCATTCGTCGGTCAGCGCCTGCTGCGCCTTGGTGAGGAAGGGCGACTCGTAGGACAGCTGGATCGCCGGCGAACCGCCATGCGGATGGAACTCGACTGAGCAGTCGGCCGGAAGCCGTTCGCGCACGAAGGCACGAAAAGCCTCGCGGATCTTCACCGGGTCCTGCTTGTGGACAAGGCGGAAGGAGACTTTTGCGAACGCCTCGGCGGCGATCACGGTCTTGAAGCCTTTTCCGGTGTAGCCGCCGGAGACGCCGTTGAACTCGGCGGTCGGCCGCGCCCACACCAGCTCCAGCACCGAGCGGCCCGTCTCGCCGGCCGGCTCGGACAGGCCGATGGGGCCGAGGAAGTTCTCGGCCGTCTCACCGAGTGCTTCCCACGACTGCAGCACCTGCCGCGGCGTCTCCTCCACGCCGGCGTAGAAGCCCGGGATGGTGACGCGGCCAGTCTCGTCGTGGATGTCGGCGAGGATGCGGGCGAGGATGCGAACCGGATTGGCGGCCGGCCCGCCATACATGCCGGAATGCAGGTCGCGGTCGGCAGCCTTGACGACCACCTCCTCGCCCACCAGCCCGCGCAACGAGGTGCAGATCGAGGGCGTCTGCCGGTCCCACATGTCGGTGTCGCAGACCAGGGCGAAGTCGGCCCGTAGCTCGGCGGCGCTGGCCTCCAGGAACGGCTTCAGCGACGGCGAGCCCGACTCCTCCTCGCCCTCGAACAGGAGCGTGACGCGGCAGGGCAGCGTGCCGTGCACCGCCTTCCAGGCGCGGCAGGCCTCGACGAACAGCATGAGCTGGCCCTTGTCGTCGGAGGAGCCGCGGCCGGTGATGACCTTGCGGCCGGGCTCCAGCTCCTTGACTTTCGGATCGAAGGGATCGTCGTGCCATAGTTCAAGCGGATCGACCGGCTGCACGTCGTAGTGTCCGTAGAACAGTATGTGCGGCGCGCCGGCCGGTCCGTCGTGATCGGCGACGACCATCGGATGGCCGGGCGTGTCGCGCACGCTGGCGTCGAAGCCGATGGTCTTCAGGTCCGCCATCAGCCACTCCGCCGCCTTGCGGCAGTCGGCCTTGAAGTCCGGGTCGGTCGAGATCGACCTGATGCGCAGCAGCGCGAACAGCCGCTCGAGGCTTTTGTCGAGATCGGCATCGAGACGGTCAAGGACGGGGACCAGCGCGGACATGGGCGTACCTCTTTCGATTGGCGGCGCACCCTAACGACAGGAAGGGACAACGGAAAGAGCGGGATGGTGGGCCAGGGACAGCGTGCAGCCAATGGCAGATTGCCGCGCAAAGGGGAGCCCCGGACAGAAAAATGCCGCCGTGGTGGAGGGGAACCACGGCGGCCTTACTGAAACATGCGGCAGCCCGGAGAGGGGGAAGGGGCTGCCGCACAGTCCGGGTAGGCGGGGGACGGGCCTTGACCGGACCCGGCATTAACTGCCGATGGATCGTATTTGGGGAGGCAAAAGTGGTGTTTCAAGGGCCGGCAATGTTACAAGTTCGTAATATAATCGTGATCGGCCGCCCTGCCCTTGAACGATCGCTGGCGGTGTCCTCCGCCGGCTCTGCCCTTGCCTTTTCCGTCGTCAGCCCTGGCGCAGGTCGTAGTGAAACACCTTCGCCATGATCTGCCAGCGGCCATCCAGCTTGACCAGCGTGAGCAGGTCGGTGAAGAATTTTGGCCCGATCGCGCAGTTGAGCCGCACCAAGGCGGTAACCGGCCCGGCCAGCTCGATCGACAGGATGCGGTCGGCGCGCGGCTCGTTCCGGCTTGCCGGCGACGGCCGCTTGTCGACGACGGGAAAATACTCGTCCATCGTCAGATGCAGCAGCTCGCCTTCGCTGGCGCAGGCGTAGATCGCCTTGGGGTGGAAGATCTTCGCCAGCCGCGTCGTGTCGCTATGGTAGAGCCCGTCGAAATAATCGGCCAGCGCCTCGGCGATCTCGGCATAGGCGCGCGAATGGGGTTCGCTCATGCTGCCACAAGCCCCTCGGCGGCGAGAGCGGCCTGCACGGTCGGGCGGGCACGGACCCGCTCGACGAAGGCGGCGAGTTTCGGCCATTTGCCGAGATCGACACCGGTGCGGGCGGACCAGTTCGCCACCACGAAGAGATAGGCGTCCGCCACCGAGAAGGTCCTGCCGAGCAGATGGTCGCGACCGTCGGCGAAGAGCTTTTCAAGATAGTCGAGGCGGTTGCCGACATTGGCGCGCGCCGTCGCCTTGGCCTCGTCCGAGGCGGCCGGATTGAACAGCGGGCTGTACGCCTTGTGCAGCTCCGCCGAAACGAAGTTCAGATGCTCCTGCAGCCGCGTCCGGGCAAGCGTGCCCGGCTCGGGGGCGAGGTCGCGCGCCTTGCTGGCATCGGCGAGATGCTGGACGATCGCCGCGCCTTCCGTCAGCACCTCGCCGTCAGCCAGCCGCAGCGCCGGCACGTAGCCCTTCGGATTGATGGCGCGGAAGTCGGCGCCGGTCTCGGTGGTCTTCGTAAGGATGTCGACGCGCTCGAGTTCGAAATCGTGGCCGAGCTCGCGCAGCACGATGTGGCTGGTGAGCGAGCAGGCGCCGGGGGCGTAGTAGAGCTTCATGAACTGGTTCCCTTGCCAGGAGTTGGCAGCATGGCTGGTAGCAGAGGCAGTAACAAAACGGAACCACATAACTTGTGGTAAGCATGCTTTTCAGGTATCCCCGCGGTAACCGGAGCGCGCCATGCCCCTTAAGGTCCGCAAGAACAAGGCGCCGACGCCGCCGTCCGACTGCCCGCTGGCCGAATGCATGGCGCTGCTCGGCGGCGCCTGGACGCCGCACATCATCTGGTATCTCTCGGCCGGTCCGCGGCGCTTCGGCGAATTGCGAACCGACATGCCGACGGTCTCGGCCAAGGTGCTGACCGCCCGGCTGCGCGACCTCGAGCGCAAGGGCGTCCTGTGGCGCAAGGTGATGCCGACGTCGCCGCCCTCGGTCGAATATGGGCTCACTGAGCTCGGCAACGAGATGATGCCGGCGATCTCGGCCATCGTAGAGATCAGTTGCAGGCTGAGGGACGGCCACGCCTCGCATTGGCGGGGCAGGGACGGCCGGCGGGCGGTGGCCGACGCCGTCTGATCGGGCATGTCAGGAGGCGTTCGCAACGGCCGTTGGCCCATGGACAGGTATCGGCCGGCGGGCTACCCCTATCGCCATGAAAAAAGGCGATCATCTCTTCCTCGTCGACGGCTCCGGCTACATCTTCCGCGCCTATCACGCGCTGCCGCCGCTCAACCGCAAGTCGGATGGCCTGCCGACCAGCGCCGTGCTCGGCTTCTGCAACATGGTGTGGAAGCTGGTCCAGGATGCGCGCAACACGGACGTCGGCACGGCGCCGACGCATTTCGCCGTCATTTTCGACTATTCGGCAAAAACCTTCCGCAACGAGCTCTACGCCGAATACAAGGCCAACCGCTCCGCCCCGCCGGACGACCTCATCCCGCAGTTCGGGCTGATCCGCGAGGCGACGCGCGCCTTCGACCTGCCGTGCATCGAGATGGAAGGTTTCGAGGCGGACGACCTGATCGCCACCTATGCGCGGCTCGCCTGCGAAGTGGGCGGCGACACCACCATCGTCTCCTCCGACAAGGACCTGATGCAGCTCGTCGGGCCGACGGTGAAGATGTACGATCCGATGAAGGATCGCCGCATCGGCATTCCGGAAGTCATCGAAAAATGGGGCGTTCCGCCCGAAAAGATGATCGATTTGCAGGCGATGACCGGTGATTCCGTCGACAATGTGCCGGGAATTCCGGGTATCGGACCGAAAACCGCGGCACAATTGCTGGACATCTACGGCGATCTCGACACGCTGCTCGCCCGCGCCAGCGAGATCAAGCAGGAGAAGCGGCGGGAAAACATCATCGCCAACGCCGACAAGGCGCGCATCTCGCGCGAGCTGGTGCGGCTGAAGGACGACGTGCCGGTGACGGAGGGACTGGAGGCGTTCGGCCTGCAGCCGCCGCACGGGCCGAAGCTGATCGCCTTCCTCAAGGCGATGGAGTTCACCACGCTGACACGGCGCGTCGCCGAGGCGACGGGTACAGACGCCGCCGAGGTCGAGGCCGCCAGCGTCAAGGTCGACATGGCCGATCTGCACGGGCCGGATGTGGGCGCGGGCGCTCCCCTCGAGGGGACGGCGCAGCGGCCGGAGGTGGTAGCCTCGGAAGGCACCGCCGGAACGTCGAGCACTGCCGCAACAACCCCCTCCGGCGGCTCCGCCGCCACCTCCCCCTCGAGGGGGGAGGCGACTCCCGCTGCGCTGAGCGCCCTGCGCGCCCAGCAGGCCGCCTCGTCGAAGGTCGACCAGAAGGCCTATGCCTGCATCCGCGACCTCGCCACGCTGCAGCAATGGATCGCCGAGGCGCGCGCCGCCAGCGTGCTTGCCTTCCGCGTCGAGGCAACGTCGCTCGACCCGATGCGCGCCGAACTGGTGGGCGTCTCGCTGGCGCTCGGTCCTAACCGTGCAGCCTATGTCCCGCTGGCGCACAAGTCCGGCGACGACCTGCTGGCCAGCGGCCCGATCTCGGACCAGATCCCCGTCCGCGAGGCGCTCGCCGCGCTCGCGCCGCTGCTCTCCGACCCCTCGGTGATGAAGGTCGGGCACAACCTCAAATATGACTGGTTCGTGCTGCACCGCCACGGCATCGACATGGCGCCCTACGACGACACCATGCTGCTGTCCTATGTGACGGACGGCGGCAGCGGCGGCGGCCACGACCTGGCGTCGCTGGCCGACAAATGGCTCGGCCTCGACGTCATTCCCTTCAAGGACCTGGTCGGCTCGGGCAAGAAGCTGGTCAGCTTCGACTTCGTCGCGATCGAGCGCGCCACCGTCTATTCGACCGAGGGCGTCGACATCGCGCTGAGGCTCTGGACCCTGCTGAAGCCGCGCCTCGTCGCCAAGGGCATGGTCTCCGTCTACGAGCGGCTGGAGCGGCCGCTGGTGCCGGTGCTGGCGCGCATGGAGGAGCGCGGCATCCTGGTCGACCGGCAGATGCTGTCGCGGCTGTCGGGCGAGTTCGCGCAACGCGCCGCCGCGCTGGAGGAGGCTGTCTACCAGGCCGCCGGCGAGCGCTTCACCATCGGCTCGCCGAAACAGCTCGGCGACATCCTGTTCGGCAAGATGGGCATTCCCGGCGGCTCCAAGACAAAGTCCGGCCAGTGGTCGACCACGGCGCAGCTGCTGGAGGAGCTGGCGGCGGAAGGCTACGAGTTGCCGCGGCGCATCGTCGACTGGCGCCAGCTCACCAAGCTGAAGTCGACCTATACCGACGCCCTGCCGGAATACATTCACCCCGAGACGCGGCGGCTGCACACCTCCTACGCGCTTGCCTCCACGCCGACGGGCCGCATCTCGTCGTCGGAACCCAATCTCCAGAACATCCCGATCCGCACGGCCGAAGGCCGGCGCATCCGCACTGCCTTCATCGCCGACAAGGGCAACAAGCTGGTTTCGGCCGACTATTCGCAGATCGAGCTCAGGGTGCTCGCCCACATCGCCGACATCCCGCAGCTCCGCCAAGCTTTTGCAGACGGCGTCGACATCCATGCCATGACTGCTTCGGAAATGTTCGGCGTGCCGGTCCAGGGCATGCCGTCGGAAGTACGCCGGCGCGCCAAGGCGATCAATTTCGGCATCATCTACGGCATCTCGGCCTTCGGCCTGGCCAACCAGCTGTCGATCGAACGCTCGGAGGCGGGCGACTACATCAAGAAGTATTTCGAGCGCTTTCCCGGCATCCGCGACTACATGGACAGCCGCAAGCAGATGGCGCGCGACAAGGGTTATGTCGAGACGATCTTCGGCCGGCGCATCCACTATCCCGAGATACGCTCATCCAACCCCTCGGTGCGCTCCTTCAACGAGCGCGCCTCGATCAACGCGCCGATCCAGGGCTCGGCCGCCGACATCATCCGCCGCGCCATGATCCGCATGGAGGATGCGCTGCGCCAGGCCGGCCTGTCGGCGCGCATGCTGCTGCAGGTGCATGACGAGCTGATCTTCGAGACGGCGATCGAGGAGGTCGAGGCGACCTTGCCGGTCGTGCAACAGGTGATGGAGAATTCGGCCATGCCGGCCGTCTCGCTCGCCGTGCCGCTGAGGGTCGATGCGCGGGCGGCCGACAACTGGGACGAGGCGCATTGAACGCCTGCCAACCCGCTTCGCCCTCGTCGCCTCGCGGAGCAGCCCTCCGTCCATCAACTTGCAAGGTGGCCCGGGCCGGTGAGGGCAACCGGCGCAAGCCAACTCGTTGGTATCTTATCTGCCTGCCGCCATCTTCTCTTCGCAGCCGGCGGAATTCCTACCCCACCCCCACATAGCGGTTCACCATCGCCGGATCGGCCCGCACGGCTTGCACGTCCACCGTGGCGCGGACGCGGCCGTTCTCGACAAAGGTGACGCGGTCGGCGACCGGCAGCACGGCGTCGATGCGCTGCTCGACCAGCAGCGTCGAGACGCCGCGCTCGCGCAGCCGCGACACCGTCTCGCGGATTCTTGCGATCATCGACGGCATCAGGCCTTCGGTCGGCTCGTCGAGCAGCAGCACGTCCGGCTCCAGGCAGAGCGCTCGCGCCATCGCCAGCATCTGCTGCTCGCCGCCCGACAGCGTGCCGGAGCGCTGCTTCAGCCGCTCGCGCAGCAGCGGGAATAGGTCGAGCACCACCTCGCGGGTGGCGCCGCCCCTGCCACGCGCCATCAGGCCGATCTCGAGGTTCTCAGCCACGGTCATCTCGGCGAACAGCCGGCGTCCCTGTGGCACATAGGCGATGCCCGCCTTCGGAACCTCGTGCGCCGGCAGGCGCGTCAGTTCCGTGCCGTTCAGCGCGATGCTGCCGGTCCGTGCCGGCAGCAGCCCCATGATCGCCTTCAGCGTGGTCGTCTTGCCGGCGCCGTTGCGGCCGAGCAGGCAGTGCACCTCGCCGGCTTTCAGCTCCAGCGACAGGCCGTGCAGCACCTGCACGTCGCCGTGGAAGCAGTCGAGGTTTTTGATCTCCAGCGCGGCCGGCATCATGCCGCCTCCGTGCCGAGATAGGCGGCCTGCACCTGCGCATTCGCCCTGATCTCGTCCGGCGTGCCTTCCGCCAGCACCTTTCCTGCATCGAGCACGGTGATGCGGTCGGCGAGCGCCATCACCACCGGCATGTTGTGCTCGATCAAAAGCACCGTCGCGTCGCGCGCGATCTCGCGCACCAGCCCGACGAAGCTGTCGATCTCGCCGTCGGAAAGCCCCTGCGTCGGCTCGTCGAGAATGAGCAGCCGCGGCTTCAGCGCCAGGCCCATCGCCACTTCGAGCAATCGCTGGTGGCCGTAGGACAGGGCGCCGGCCGGCGTGCCGGCGCGGGCGGCGAGCCCGGTGCGCGACAGGGCCGCCATGACGCCGTCGCGCAGCCGGCCCGATCCGCGGCCGTCGGCCAGCGTGCGCTGCACCGGCAGCGCGACATTGTCGAACGCCGTCAGGTTGGGGAAGACGCTGGTGATCTGGAAGGTGTAGGCGATGCCGGCCCGCACCCGCTCATGCGCCGGCCTCGCCGTGATATCGCGGCCGTCGAAGACGATCGTCCCGGAGGTCGGGGCGATGCGGCCGCAGACCAGGCTGACGAAGGTGGTCTTGCCGGCGCCGTTCGGGCCGATGACGGCGCGGACCTCGCCGGGCGCAACCGAGAAATCGACATGGTCGACGGCGCGCAGCCCGCCGAAGGCCTTGCAGAGGTCCGTCGTGGTGAGCAGCGGCGTCACGGCAGCCATCTCACCCACCGTTCGCGTATTGTACCAAGGATGCCCTTGGGGAAGAACAGGACGAGCACCACCAGGGCCAGCCCGACGATGCCGAGATGGCTGACGTTCCAGCCGGGCAGCCAGGCCTTCAGCAGGTCGCCCGAGCCGTCGATCAGGTAATACATCAGCAGCGTGCCGAGCAGGGGGCCCAGCGTCGTCGCCGCGCCGCCGAGCAGCACCCACAGCAGCGGCAGGATGGAATACTGCACCGAGGCGAAGCTGGCGCCGACATAGCCGAACAGGATCGCATAGGCCGCGCCCGCCGCCGCGCAGATCGTGCCGGAGACCATGGTCGCCGCCAGCTTGCCGACAAAGACGTCGAAGCCCAGCATGCGGGTGCGCTCCTCGTTCTCGCGGATCGCCACCAGCACCCGGCCGAAGGAGGAACGCACGATCGCCAGCGTCAAGGCGAGCACGACGGCGAACAGGATGAGTGCCGCCATGTAGCGGGTCGCCGGGCTGGTGAGATCGAGATCGAAGCCGGCAAAAGAAAGCCGCCGCTCCGCCTGCTGAATCACCAGGCCCTCGTCGCCGCGCGTCCAGGATCCGAAATAGAAGGTGAGCAGGTAGACCACCTGCGAGAACATCATGGTGACGATCATGAACGCGACGCCGGTGGTCCGCAGCGCCAAAAATCCGATCGCCAGCGACAGCGCGAGGCCGGCGGCGAGGCCCGTGGCAAAGCCCGCCCCAGCGCCCCAGCCGAGATGCACCATGGGGAGCCCGGCACCGTAGAGGCCGGCGGCGAAGAACATGGCATGGCCGAGACTGAGCAGGCCGACATAACCGAACAGGAGGTTGTAGCCCATGGCGAAGACGGCGAGCACCATGACACGGGCAAGCACGCCGTGATGGTAGTCGGGCAGCACGAAATTGAGCGCGAACAGCGCCGCCACGACCAGCGCGTGCAGCAGCCAGGTTCGGATCGACGTCTCCTCCCGCGTCATCGCGCCGCCGTTCCGAACAGGCCCTGCGGGCGGAAGACCAGCACCATGGCGACAAGCAGCGTGGCGATGATCTTGGCGAGCGTCGGCGAGAAGAAGACGGAGATGATGCCGTCGGCGAGCCCGATCAGCACCGCCGCAAGCACCGTGCCGCGCAGCGAGCCCAGCCCGCCGATGATGACGACGATGAAGGAGAGCAGCAGCGGGTCGCGGCCCATCAGGTAATGCGCCTGGCTGATCGGCACGATCAGCACGGCGGCGATCGCCGCGAGCATGGCGCCCAGCGCGAACACGCCGGCATAGACCGTCTCCACCGGTATGCCGAAGGCGCGCGCCGTCTCGCCGTCGTACTGGGTGGCGCGCATGACCAGGCCGATGCGGGTCCTGGTCAGCACGAACCAGGTGGCCAGCAGCAGCGCGGCGGAGGCGGCGATCACCGACAGCTTGTAGCCGGAATAGCCGAACCAGGGCAGCTGGACGCGCACATTGAAGGGGGGCGGCACCGGCCGGGCGTCGGCGCCGTAGAAGGTGAGCGCCGCCTGTTGGATGATGTAGAGGATGCCGATGGTGGCGACGATGGTGGATTCGGGATTGTAGGCAAGTTTTCGCAGCACCAGCCGCTCGCACACCAGCGCCACCGCGCCGACGATCAGCGGGCTGACGACCAGCGCCGCCAGGAAGCCGAGCGCGGGGTGGCCCGTGACCAGCGACGCCACCCACCAGGCGAGCACGGCTCCCAGCATGTAGAACTCGCCATGTGCGACATTGACCACGCGCATGACGCCGAAGACCAGCGACAGGCCCAGCGCGGTGAGCGCCAGCACGGCCGACGTGACCAGGCCTTCGAGCGTGGCCAGCAGCAGGTGGGGTCCGAAGCCCATTCAGTTGTCCTCGCCGAGGACGGGCGGCCATTGGCGGGCGGTGTGGAGGATGGCGTGAACATAGATCGCGTCATCCTGGATTTCGTAGACAAGACGGTAACTCGGATGGGGAATCAGTTCGCGTGTTCCCGGCAACTCACCCGGCCGGCCCATATGAGGGAATTTGGCCGCTCTTTCGGCCGCATTCTCGAAAAGAAGGTCCATTTTCGCAGCGGCAATCGGATTGTCGGCTTCGATGAAATCGAAGATTTCGTTGCGGTCCTGTTCAGCATCTTCGGACCAGCGAACCTTCACGCATCACCCTCATTTGCGTTTCGCAGGATTTCTTGGCGACGCCGCCGGAAATCCGCTTCCACCTCTTCTCCCGAACGCCATTTTCCAGCGGCGATAGAGGCGCGCGAGCGCTCCACCTTGCGCCGTAGGAACTCCACATACTCCCGATCCTGCTGCACATAGTCGCGCATGAACTCGCGCACGAGCTGCGATGCGGAACGGTCGTCCCGCTTGGCGGCGGCCATGAACGCATCGCGCAGCTCGGACTCGAGTTTCATCGTGAAGACGGCTTCCTTGGCCATGATCGACTCCTATCGAGATACTGACGCCGTATATACCACGTCAGTATCTCTCGTCCAAATGCATCGACAGGGACCCGCCCTCACAGCGGCTGCGTCGTGTAATCCCCTTCCGGCTCGTAGAGGCCGTCCTCGATCGAGGTGCGGTGCACGACCTTGAGCTTGCCGCCTTCCACCCTGGAGATGTTCTGGTGCCCGAAGCACTGGTGGATCTTGCCGTTGAAGGTCTTGTCGCCCTGCGGGTGCTCGGGGCCCTCGGCGAAAGCGGTCAGCGCCTCGGTCGCCTCGACCAGCTTGGCGCGGTCCTCCGGCCCCTTGTAGCCGGAATCCTCCATCGCCTTCTTGATGACGTAGAGCGTCTCCCAGCAGCCGAACATGTGGGCGGCCGTCGACACGTCCTTGGCGTCGCCCACCGCCGCGCCGTTCTCGTCGATGCCGACGGCGGCGCGGTAGGCTTTCTGCGCCTCCGAATCATTCTCCTGCGCATAGCGCGGCGACCCTTCCCAGAAATGGCTGCCGTCCAGGAACTCCAGGCCGGGGCTGTTGATGTCGACCGCCTCGAGGCTGTCGATGAAGCCGAAGAGCTGTGGGCCGCTGGAGCCGTAGAACTCGCCGAGCTCTTTGACGAAGGTCAGCACCGCCGGGCCGACCATGACGTGGTAGAGCACCTCGGTGTCGGCCGGGATCTGCGGGAAATATTTGGTGAAGGAGCTTTCCGTCGGCGGGATGGCGATCTGCGCCAGCACCTCCGCGCCCTGCGCCTTCAGCGCGGGCGGCAGATAGTCGCGATGGTCGTAGCCGAAGGCGAAGTCCGGAAAAATCTGCGTGACCTTCTTGCCGACATTGCCGGCGATCCACGGGGCCATTGCCTGGATTTGGCTTTTCACGTCGGTGATGCCGGGCTGGAAGACGTACCGGTTGAGCTTCGTCGAGGCGACGTGGTGGCCTTCGCTGACGACGAAATAGGGCAGCTTCGCCTCGCCCGCGGCCGGAGCCGAGCCGATGACGACGTGGCTGAACAGCGTGCCGTAGGCGACGTCGACCTTGTGCTGGGTGGCGAACTTGCCCACCACCTCGGCGCCGCGGCCGGGATCGGTGCCGTCGTCCTCGATGATCACCTCGACCGGCCGGCCGTTGATGCCGCCGGCGTCGTTGATCAGCTTGACCGCCGCGGCGGTCGTCTTCTCGTACCAGCGGCCGTAGGCGGCGCCGATGCCGGTGCGATGCGACTGGAAGCCGATCTTGATCGGGGCGGAACTCTGCGCCTGCGCATAGCGGACGAAGCCGGGCGCGGCGGCGAGGCCGGCGGAAGCGGCGATGCCCTTGAGGGCCGTGCGGCGGCTGAGACGCGTTCCGGCGATGCCGGAGGCCTTTTTGCTAGTCATGGTGGTTCCCCTGGTCGTGGGGTCCGCTCCGACCGTCACCCGCGACGCCCGGCGCCCCAACTCATTCGCATACAAACTAAACACCAATCCCGAGGTGCCGCAAGGGCAGGCGCTCATCCCGCCGTCGGCGTCGACAGCAGCCACAGGCCGAAGACGGTGTAGCCGATCATCAGCAGCGTCAGCGGCACTTGCGACAGCCCCGCCCTGCCCGAGCCGCCGGACAGCCGCCAGGCCAGCCCGTGCGCCAGCGCCACCGCCAGCACATGGCCGCCGATGATGGCGAAGGCCTGCAGGTTCCAAACGAGCCGCGCCTGCTCGTAGCCCATGACCACGCCGGCCGAGACCGGCCAGTAGGCCGTGCCGAACAGGTTCCAGCCCAGCCCGAACGGGTCGGACAGCGCCACCAGCGCATACTGGCCGTTGACCAGCAGCGCCGTCAGGTAGTGCGAGAAATGATAGGCGAGCGCGATCGGCACGATCGACCAGACGAGCAGCCCGGCCGCCTCGACGCTTCGGCCTTTTCCGACGAGCCGCCGGCCGATGGCCACGCAGATCAGGAACAGCGCCGACAGGGCCGCGAACGTCATCAGCAGCCCGGCGCCGTTGATGCCTTGCATGGCCGAGCGGCCGGGGAATTCCAGCGGGTTGATGCCATTGGTGCCGAGCCACAGGAAGGTTTTCGACAGGCCGTCGAAGGAGACGGAGGCCAGCACCGCCAGCAGCAGCAGCGTGCCGGAGAGCGGCAACGGGCTTTCCCTCCACAGCTTCGCGGCGGGCAGGCAGATGCTCAGCCTGCGACCCTTCTCGGTCTCCCGCGCATCGAGGATGCCGAGCCGCGACACCAGGCGGAAGAACACGGAGAGGAACTCGCCCTGCCGGCTCCACGCGTCGTGGCCGAAGACGAGCATGGCGGAGAAGGTGAACAGCCAGTAGCCGCCGGCCGCGATCGCCAGCCGAAAGGGATCGTCCGGCGCCACGTCGATCAGCTCGAACCAGGCGAAGCCGCCGAACAGCATGACCGCCGGCCAGTAGCCGAGCCTTTCGGGATAGGCGCGCGGCGCCGGCAGCACGGCCCGCGCCAGCCGCACCGGCGCGTACCACGGATCAAGCCAGTGCCATAGATTGCCGAAAAAACCCTGGACGAGCGTGAGGCCGACCCACAGCAGCGTCCACACGACCAGCGGCAGCGGATTGGACAGCGGATCGCGGCTGCCGAAGGTGCCGGCGGCGATCAGCGCCGCGAGGACGAGAAAGCTCGCGAGGCCGGTCCAGGAACGCAGCCCCTCTGGGATCGAAACCAGCGGCAGCCGCCACGCCGCCAGCTTCTCCAGCGGCCGCCGCTGCACGGCCAGCAGCGCCACAAAACTCGCCGCCACGGCTATGGCGCCGCTGACCAGATAATAGCCCGTCGGCAGCAGCAGCACGTAGCCGCGCTCCGAGGCGTGGGCGAAGGCGGGGACGGGGGTGAGAAGAAGTGCAAGAAGGGAAAGGCTGAGCCGGATCGCCGGAAATGGCGTGGTCCAAACGAGCGTGAGGCTCTTCGCGCGCCCCTCTGTCCTGCCGCCGATCTTCCCCCTGGAGGGGGAGATGTCCGGCAGGACGGAGCGAGGGTGCGACGCGCAGTGCATGGCCCCGCCTCTAGCTCATCGCCTGATAAACAGTCATGACTTTTCTTCGAGGCTTGCCGGCCGATGGCAGGGCATATCGTAAGCTGTAGCTTACAGATCGATCCGCAGCATGTGGTTGTCCCACACATGTTGCGTATCGGAACTGGCATCGCCTCGCGGCGGTACGATGTCGCCCTTGCCGGTGCTGGCCAGGAAGCCGGCGCCGTCCGGCGCGATGCCGCACACCTCGATCAGATCGCGCGTGGCTACCACGGTCCCGGCCTTCGCATCGAGGACGACCAGCGCGTTGCCCTGCGGCGACGACACGGCGACCATGCCGGCGGCCGGATTGGCGGCGACTGACCCGACATAGTTCTGCAGGCCGAGCAGCACCTTTTCGGGCAGTTCGACCAGATCGAAGCGCTCCCCCATGCGTGCCCTGCCGACCAGCGCCGGCCGTTCGCTCATCGGCCCTTCGTGCTGGCAGCCGAACCACAGCGTGCCGCCGCCGTCGAAGGCCATGTGGCGGATCGACAATTGATGCAGCTTCGGGTCGAGCGCATGTTTCTCGACCAGCGCGCCTGTGCCGCCGTCGACGAAGGCGAGCGACGGCTGCATGGTGGCGATGTTGAGCTTTGCGCGGCCGAAATCCGGATGCGTCTCGATGCCGCCATTGGCGATCGCCAGCATCCTGCCGTCCGGGCAAAGCAGCAGCTCGTGCGGGCCGACGCCATGGGTCGGGAACTCGCCGATGCGGCGGAAGGCGTCGGTGGCGTCGTAGACGCCGACCATGCCGGCGGCGTTGTCGAAGTTGTTCTCGGTGGCGTAGAGCAATTTTCCGTCCGGCGAGAACACGCCGTGGCCATAGAAATGCCGGCCCTCGGCGCTGGCGATGGTGGCGGGCCTGTCGCGACCCTTGGGATCGAAGACCACCGCGAAGGTGCCCGGCTGGCGGGCGAACACCACCGAACGCCCCGATACCGGGTCGAAGGTGACGTCGTGGCCACGTTCCGGCAGGTCGAGCGCATGCAGCAGCCGGCCGTCCTCGGTCAGCACGCCGACGCCGTAGCGGCCGTCGCGGCTTTGGTAAGCGGTGGCGAACACGGCGTCGGTGGACATCGCGGCCGCGCCCGGCGCCGGTGCCAGCCCGGCAAGGAATGAAGCGCCGGCTGCTTTCAGGAAGTGGCGGCGATCGAGAAGCGGCGTGCGCGTACCGCTCCTTGTCCAGCTTGGGTCCCTCTCCGGGGAGAGGTGGCCCCGACGGCCGGAGAGGGGATGCTTCTCCTTCGACGAAGCCATTGCTCAATCCCCGTCCAGCGACGAGAAGCCGGCGGACAGGCCGAGCGCGCCGGCCATGTTGACACCGAACAGCTCCGAGAGGTGCGAGGTGATCAGCCGGAACGCCGGCAGGCTGCCGCGCTCGGGAGCGGCCAGGACATCGGCGACCGGGCCCTTGGCCGCCTCGAGCATCCGCGCGGCCGTCCGGAATTCGAAGCCGATCGACTGGGCGATCCAGGCGGAGTCGGGCGGCAGCAGTTCCGCGAGTTCGGAAGCATCGAACAGCTTCTGCAGGCCGCGCATGTTGGCCTGGAGCGACAGGGCCGTCGCGCCGGAGCGCCAGAAGATGGCCTGCCGCGGCTTGTCGTCCTCGGCTGTCTGGCCGAGAAAGCCATTGAGGCGGACGTCGCGCGTCATTTCCAGCCCGTGGACGAAGACGTCGAACAGCTCCGTCATCGCCTCGTCGTCCGTGCGGTAGAGCGTATTGCCGGCGCCGGGGTTGGCCCAGAGCCGGGCGATGCCGTCCGGCGCCCGCCAGGCATCGTCAATCGACGCCGCCATGCCCTCGATGTTGCGCGCCACCGCCAGCCCGTAGGCGCAGCGATAGGGATCGCCCGGCTGCTCCAGTGCCTCCGAGCCGCTGCCGAACAGCACGAATTCCAGCGCCCCCAGCCCCTGCATGGCGACGCTCTTTCCCTTCAGCGTCGCCGGATCGGCTGCGGTGGGGTCTTTGTCGGCGAGCGCGGCCTGAACCTGCTTCAGGCCGATGCTCTTGCGGTCGGGCCAGAACAGGATCTTGTCGAGCCGGTTTTCTTCCGTCACCGGGCCAAAGCGGATCGTCTCGACCTCGCCCCACGCGCCCACCAGGGTTTTGAAGCCGTTTCGCGCAGTTGCCAGCCTGCCCGGCGCCGGATCGGCGCACAACGCCTGCATGTCGCCGGCCTGCTTCGCCGCGGCCGCGTCGAGGGCGGCGTAGGCGGGGCGCACGAAACCGTCGATCGCCTTTTCGATCGTGGCATTGGCGGCGAAGGCGGGGGAGGCGCCACCCAGAACAAGGACGAAAGCTGAAAAGGATCCTCGAAGAACGCTGCCGTTTCTCTTTTCTGCGCCGCCGGAGCGCTTCGCCAGCGGTACGGCATGGATCCTAGGGTCTGCGCGCTTCGCTCCGCTCGCGCTCCGTCCTAGGATGACGAATTGTGAAGCCGCCTTCGACAGTCTTCGACACAGGCGATTGGCCGCAAACCCTGATGGCTTCGTCATCCTAGGGCGGAGCAGGAGCGAAGCGAACTGCGCAGACCCTAGGATCCATGCCGTAACAGTGGCAAAATGCTCCGGCGGTGTAGAAGAGGACTGTAGTCCGTCAACCGCTCCTTTGTTCGCTTGAGACATCACAGCGACTCCAAGAATTCCAGCAGCGCCTCGCGGTCCTGCGCGGCAAGCGCGGCGAAGGCGTCGCGCGCCTTTCCGCCCTCGCCGCCGTGCCAGAGGATCGCCTCCGTCAGGTTGCGCGCACGCCCGTCATGCAGGAAGAAGGTGTGGCCGGAGACCCGCTCGGTCAGCCCGATGCCCCAGAGCGGCGGCGTGCGCCACTCGCTGCCGCCGGCGTCGCCCACCTGCTGCCCGTCGGCGAGGCCCTCACCCATGTCGTGCAGCAGGAAGTCGGAGTAGGGCCAGATCAATTGGAAGGAGAAGGCCTTGTCCGGGGCGTCGCGGCGCGTCACGAATTTCGGCGTGTGGCAGGAGGCGCAGCCGAGGTCGTAGAACATCTTCTTGCCCGCCAGCACGTCCGGCTTGCCGATGTCGCGGCGCGCCGGCACGGCAAGGTTCTGCGAATAGAACGTGACGAGGTCCATCACCGGCGGCGGCGCCTCGACCGGGCCGAGCCGCTCCTGCACGCCGATCGGCATGGCCCGGCAGGCGGCTTGCGCCTCGGTGCAGTCGCCCCAGTGCTTCGGCACCTCCGGCGTCGAGATGCCGATGTCGCCGGCAAAGGCGTCGGCCGACTGCTGGCGGATCGACGGCGTCTGCGCCTTCCAGCCGAAGCGGCCGAGCACCAGCTCGCCGCTGAGTTCGTCGCGCACGATGTTGGGCCTTCCCGAAATCCCGTCGCCGTCGCGGTCGTCGGGATCGGCATTGGCGAGGATGTCGGCCGGGTGGATCTGCTCGACCAGACCGAGGCCGATCATCGGCGGGGTGACGCGCGGCGACAGCGTGGTGCCGGCGTGCAGCGGGCCTTGGGCAAGGTCGGTCACGCCGTAGGTCGGCTTGCGCAGCGACACGATCGTGCCGTCGGACAGCGTCGCCGGCATCTCCGCGTAGGAGATCGCCATCCTGCCTTCGCCCCTGAGCCCCGGCACGGCAAGGTCCTGCAACTGGCCGCCATAGACGGGGTCGGGGAAATTGAGCAGCTTGCGTCCGGCGAGCGCCTGCCTCTCCTCCTCGGTCTCCGCGGCGCGCGCCAGGCGGAAGAACATCGAGGTGGCGTCGGCGGCGCCCTCCGGCGGATGGCCGCGCCCGTCCTTCAGGTGGCAGCTCTGGCAGGCGCGGGCATTGAACAGCGGCCCCAGCCCGTCGGAGGCCTGGGTGGAGGACGGCGAGGACACCCAGACCTTGCGGAACAGCCCGTTGCCGAGCTTGAAGTCGCCCTCCTGCGCGAAGGTGATGTTGGCCGAGGACTGGGAAAAAGCGTCCTGATTGGGGCGCTTCTTCGTCGTGGCCGCCCCGCCGGGCAGCAGTTCGAAGGATTCCGGCTTGGAGAAGTCCGTTGCCGGGGCAGTGACCGCCTTCACGCGCGCAAGGTCTTTTGCCGGGATGTCGTCGCGGGTGGCGGGGAGATCGCCGGCAACGGCTGAGGGAGAGGAAACTATGGAGAACAGGACGGCGGCAAGAAGAAATGCCGGGGACAGCTTACTTTCTTTCCGCGGAAAGGCCGCGGCGCTGCAAAGCTGGCGCGGGCGGAAAAAAGTAAACTGTCCCCCGGGTGCGTCCGTCGCGGGCGAGCCGCGAAGGACGTACCGAAACCGCTCGAATGCGCTGCGGCGCTTAGAAAACCCTAGGCGCCGCATATTCGCATGCTCAGTGGGCGTCGTTCGCCGGTTCGGCGTTGAGAAGGCCGTATTTCTCCTCGCCGATCGAGGCGAGCAGGTCGAGCTGCGTCTCGAGGAAGTCGATATGGCCTTCCTCGTCCTTCAGCAGCTCCTCGAACAGCTCCATGGTTACGTAGTCGCCGAGGTCGTGGCTGATTTCGCGGGACTTCTTGTAGGAGGTGCGGGCGTCGTACTCGCCGGCAAGATCCGCCTCCAGCACTTCCTTGACGTTCTGGCCGATCCTGAGCGGCGCTACCGTCTGCAGGTTCGGATGCCCTTCGAGGAAGATGATGCGGGCGATGATCTTGTCTGCGTGATGCATTTCCTCGATCGATTCCGCCCGCTCCTTCTTGGCGAGCTTCTGGTATCCCCAGTCCTCGAGGAGCCGGTAGTGGAGCCAGTACTGATTGACGGCGCCGAGCTCCAGAAAGAGAGCCTCGTTAAGCCGCTCGATGACCTGTTGTTCGCCCTTCATGGCGCCTGCTCCCGTATTCAGACCGCAGTCCTCTGACGCGGTCTAGGTGTGAAACGACGTCCACCCCGTTCGCCTCCGAGCGGAGATGGTAGGCCTCGGTTACCCGAATGATCGTTTCCACCACATTTGGGAAGCAGCCGCAACAGCGCCCTCGCTTGCGGAGGCTGTGATAAACCTTCGCAGGCACGATGAGCGTCCACGGATCCTGCTCGAGCAGTTCAAGGATTGCTTCTTCGATCTCCCTTTCGGTGATGAGGTTGCAGTGGCAAATCAGCATGTCGAACTCTGGTCTGGCTGGCGGCGCGGCAGCCCGCGCCGTTTGGCTGTGTGGCGTCGGCCGCGGGCGTTACTGGAACACCTTGTCCGGCGCGTCGAGACTGTCGGAACCCTCGAAGGCGATGGAGTCGAGCTTGAGCGCCGCGACCGCGCGCTCGATCGATTTGGTCTGGTCCACCAGCGCGTCGATCGCCGCCTGCACGGTGGCGTTGCCATCCGCGTTGCCTTCGCCGATCTGCTGGTCATAGGCCTCGCCGCCCTCGGCGCGCGCCTCGATCGCCTCCATCTTCCCGACCGTGGTGTTCAGCTTGCCGACCAGCTCGGCGTCGACGGCCGGATCGGCCTCCTTCACCAGCGCCGAGATCGACGGGCCTTCCACCTTGCTTCCGTCGACGCGGGTGTAGCTGCCGGTATAGACGTTGCGGACGCCGACCGCGTCGTAGAGATGCGAGATATGGGTGTTGTCGGAGAAGCAGTCGTGCTCCTCCTCCGGATCGTGCAGCAAAAGGCCGAGCTTCATGCGCTCGCCGGCAAGCTCGCCATAGGACAGCGAACCCATGCCGGTGAGGATGGTGGCGATGCCGGCCTTGGGATCGCCGTCGGTCAGCGCCTTGCGCGCCGCGCCGTCGGCCTTCCAGTTGTCGACCATCTCCTGCAGATCGCTGACCAGGAGATCGCTGGCGGCGGCCAGATACTGGCCGCGCCGGTCGCAATTGCCGCCGGTGCAGTTGGCGGTGTCGTAATCGGTGAAGGGACGGTTGCCGGCACCCGGCCCTGTGCCGTTCAGGTCCTGGCCCCACAGCAGGAACTCGATCGCATGATAACCGATGGCGACGTTGGCCTCGATGTCGCCGGCCTCCTGCAGCGTGCCGGACAGGAACTCCGGCGTGATGGCGGTGGCGTCGACCTTCTCGCCGTTGATCTCGATTTCCTTGCTGGCGATGACATTCGCCGTATAGAGCGTGTTCTCGTCGGACTCGGTGCCGTAGCTCTTGTCGACGTAGTCGATCAGCCCCTCGTCGAGCGGCCAGGCGTTCACCCGGCCTTCCCAGTCGTCGACGATGGCGTTGCCGAAGCGGTAGGCCTCGGTCTGCTGATAGGGTATGCGCGCCGCCTTCCATGCGTCCTTGGCGGCGGCCAGCGTCTCGGCGGACGGCTTGGCGATCAGCGCGTCGACCGCGGCATCCAGTGCCTTGGCGGTGGTCAGCGCATCCTCGTAGCCGGCAAGCGCGATGTCGGCATAGGTCGAGAGCACCGCCTTCGGATCGGTGTCGGCCTTGGCCGGCAGGACGAAGATCGCCGCCGTCAGCGCCACCGTCGCCGCCAGCGCGGCAAGCCGGGTGGAATGCCGGGTCGTGGGGAATGCGCGCATCGTGCCGATCTCCTCAGCGGAAGCAGGTAATGAAGGCGGAAGCGGGCCGCGGACCCGCGAGCGCGGAGGGTTCGGCGGGCCCGGAAAGGCAGGCGCAGGCCTGCACCGGAGCCGTGGCGCCGGTCACCTCGCAGTGGCGCAAGGCTCGGGAAACAAACACGAAACCCTCCAATCGCATGGGGTCAAGGCCCAAACATCAAAGGCATGCACTTGTCGCGCATGCTGTCCCCTTACTGCCCGACATCTGTCCGAGTCAATCCCGTCCTTAGAAAAGCGACAATAAATCAATATGTTAGAACTATTCTAAACTGATCACCTTTTTCGTAGAGGGGACAGGTACTTGCACAGGTGTGCTGATTCGAGGCGGCCCGGCGGGATTGACAGCCGGCTGGCCAAAGTGCGACGCCCCGCCGCAGCCCGATGTCGGCGCCGGACATTTGCCGCTCCGGCGCGATCCTTAGAATTCGCGGGGAATGGTGAGAACATGAGCGACGGGGTCGTCATCGTTGGCGCGGGGCATGCGGGCGTGCAGGCGGCCGCCAGCCTGCGCGAGGAAGGGTTTTCCGGACCGGTGACGCTGGTCGGCGACGAGAACGAGCTGCCCTATCACAAGCCGCCGCTGTCGAAGGCCTTCCTCAAGGAGGCCGAAGCGAAGCCACAGGTGCTGCGCGCCGAGGCTTTTTATACGGGCGCCGGCATCGCGCTGCGCTTCGGCGAGCGGGTCATGGGGATCGACCGGGCGGCGCGCAGGCTGGAGCTTGCCGGTGGCGGCCGTCTCGGCTTCGACCGGCTGATCCTGGCCACGGGATCGCGGCCGCGCAGCCTGCCGCTCGCCGGCGGCGATCTCGCCGGCATCTTTTCGCTGCGCACCGTCGCCGACGCCCGCGCCATCCGCGAGCACGCGGCCGGCGCCGCCGACGTCGTCGTGCTGGGCGGCGGCTTCATCGGCCTGGAGATCGCCGCGACGCTCGCCGCCGGCGGGCGGCGGGTGACGGTGGTCGAGGCGCAGGCCCGCCTGCTCGGCCGCGCGGTGGCGCCGTTCATTTCCGCTCATGTCGTCGGCCGGCTCGCCGCCAGCGGTGTGCGGCTGCTGATGCAGACCACGGTCGAGCGGCTGGAGGGATCGGCCGGTCGCGTCGCCGCGGTGGTGACCTCGGCCGGCGAGCGCGTCGCCGCCGACATGGTGCTGGTCGGCGTCGGCGCCGTGCCGGTCACGGAACTCGCCGAGAGCGCCGGCCTTGCGACCGGCAACGGCATCCGCGTCGATGCGCAGATGCGCAGCTCGGTCCCGGAGATTCTGGCGATCGGCGACGCCGTCAACTATCGCCACTGGCAGTCCGGCACCGACGTGAGGCTGGAATCGGTGCAGAATGCCACGGATCAGGCGCGGCTCGCCGCCCGCACTATCACCGGCCACGAGGAGCCGTACATGGCGGTGCCGTGGTTCTGGTCCGACATCGGCGACATGAAGCTGCAGATGGTCGGCCTGCCGGGCGCAGGCGACCGCACGGTGGTCGCCGGCGACGCGGCGGAGAACCGCTTTTCCGTCTTCCACTATCAGGGGCCGGTGCTGACGGCGATCGAATCGGTCAACCGGCCGGCCGACCATATGCTGGGCCGGAAAATGCTGGCAGCCGGCTTCTCGCCGACGCCGGAACAGGCGGCCGGCGGCGAGCTCAAGGAGATTTTTGCCCGCTGGCAGCAGGCGGCGGCAGCGGGGGCGGCGGCGGAGTAGCGAGGGCCTTCCCTCCCCCTTG
>NZ_JCACER010000084.1:0-2436 GCF_059502445.1 Kumtagia sp. | reverse complement strand
AAGCGGCCGGCCAATCTCCCCCCTTGCGGGGGAGATGTCCGGCAGGACAGAGGGGCGTGCGAAGAAACGCGAACCCTGAAGAACTCGCCGCCGCAAGCCACTGACTATCTCCGGTCGCCAGCCGACCGCTTCTCGTTTCGGAGGACAATTTGATGGCCGCGCAGACGTTCGGCACTTTTCTCTTGTGGCTGATCATCGTCGCGATCGTCGTGGCGATCGCCGTCTATATCCTGCGGTGGCTCTACCGGCGTTCGACCAAGGAAACCGCCTTCGTGCGCACCGGCTTTCTGGGCGAAAAGGTGGTGGTGAACGGCGGCGCCTTCGTCATCCCGGTGCTGCACGAGATCACGCCGGTCAACATGAACGTGCTGCGCATCGAGGTGCGGCGCGAGGACGGCACGGCGCTGATCACCAAGAACCGCATGCGCGTCGACCTGATCGCCGAGTTCTTCGTGCGCGTCGGCGCCAGCCGCGAGCTGGTCGCGGCTGCGGCGCAGACGCTGGGGCGCCGGACGCTCCAGGAGGACGGGCTGCGCGAGCTGCTGGAAGGAAAATTCGCCGCTGCCATGCGCACCGTGGCGGCGCGGATGACGCTGGAGGAGATGCACGAACAGCGCGGCGACTATGCGCAGAAGGTGCGGGCTCTCGCCGCCGAATCGCTCGCCGCCAACGGGCTGGAGCTGGAGAGCGTCGCCATCGTCGACCTCGACCAGACCAGCCTGGAATTCTTCGACCCGTCCAACGCCTTCGACGCCGAGGGCCTGACGCAGCTCACCGAATCGATCGAGACGCGGCGAAAAATGCGCAACGAGATCGAGCAGCGCACGCTGGTCGACATCCGCAACCAGAACCTCGACACCCAGCGCAAGGTGCTGGAGATCGATCGCGAGAGCGAATATGCGCGGCTCGAACAGGAGCGCGAGGTGGAGATCCGCCGCGCCGCGCAGCGCTCCGAGCTGGCGCGCGAGCGGGCGGTGCGCGACCAGGAGGCCGAGCAGGCCCAACTCTCCGCCCGCGAGGCGGTGGAGAAATCGCGGCTGGCGCAGGAGCGCGCCATCACCGAAGAACGCATCCGCAGCGAGGAGGACACGCAGCGGCGCGAGATCGCGCGGCGTAGGGCTTTGGATGAGGCCGAGCTGAAGACGCGCGAGCTGACCGAGCGCGAGCAGATCGCGCTGGAGCTGGCGCTGGAGACGGCGCGCATCGAGCGCGAGCAGGCGCAGAGCCGGCTAGAGATCGAGCGCAGGAAGGCGCTGGAGATCGTCGAGCTGGAGCGGCAGATCGCGCTTGCCGCCAAGGCGTTGGAGGTGACGAAGGCGGAAGCCGAGAAGCGGCGCGCCGAGATCGTCGCCAACCAGTCGACCGAGGCGGAGCGGATCGCTCAGGACCGGGCGCTGGACGAGGTGCGGATCGCCCGCGAGCGGCATCTGGAAGCCTTGCAGATCGCCAAGCGGCAGGCCTTCGAGGAGGCCGAGATCGCCTCGGCGGAGGAGGTGGAGCGCGCCCGCATCCAGACCGAGCGCGGCATCGAGGAAGCTAAGCTGATCAGCCAGCGCGAGCTCAGGCAACTGGCGATCGCCCGCGACCAGAATGTCGAGATCGCCGAGATCCAGAAGGCGATCGACATCGCCAAGAAGACGCAGGAGCGGTCGTCGGCGATCGCCGCTTCCGAGGCGGTGCGCGCCAAGGCCATCCAGGCCGAGGAACAGGCGCTGACGGCGCGCGAGCGCGAGATCGCCGAGCGGCGCAAGCTGACCGATCTGATCGGTGCCAGCCGCGAGGCCGAGCGCGAGGCCCTGCGCGTCACCGCCGCGGCGGAGGCGGGGATGCGGGCGGCGAAGAGCCTTGCCGAGGCGCAGAAGATCGCCGCGGAAGCCACCGCCGAAGCGGAGAAGATCGCAGCGCTTGCCGCCGCGCAGCGCTATGAGATCGACGCCGCCGGCCACCGGCAGCTCAACGAGGCGGAGAACATGCTCTCGGAGCCGGCGCGCGCCAGCCGCACGCGCGGAAAAATCATCGACAAGCTCGAAGGCATCATCCGCGAGAGCGTCAGGCCGATGGAGAAGATCGAGGGCATCAAGATCCTTCACGTCGACGGCATGACCGGCGGCGCTGCCGGCGGTTCGGGGCGCAACGTCACCGACGAGGTGATCGATTCGGCGCTGCGCTACCGCGTGCAGGCGCCGATGATCGACAATCTGATGAAGGAGATCGGCATCGAGGGCGGCTCGCTGGGGCGCATGACCGACGTGCTGAGGGATGCCAAGGACATCGCCAGCCTGTCGCGGGAGAAGAAGGGCAACGGCAAGCCGAAGGCGGCGAAGGACGACGATGACGACCGCGATCGGTGAGCGGGGCTGGTCGCGCAGGATGGCGCCCCGTCGCACCCCCCTCTGTCCTGCCGGACATCTCCCCCGCAAGGGGGGAGATCGGCCG
>NZ_JCACER010000083.1:159362-333831 GCF_059502445.1 Kumtagia sp. | reverse complement strand
CGCCACCGAGTCAATCCGCCGCACCACAAACGACCAAGATGTGTGCATGCCGTAGACGAAGTGGGGGAGAGGTGTCGAGGGCGAAGCCCGAGACGGAGAGGGGCTGCTTCACCGGCGGAAGACGAGAAACCACAGGGGACAGTTTACCTTCTTTCGGCAGAATAGCCGCCGCGGTTCAGACCTCGCTCGGGCCGAAAAAGTAATAAAACTGTCCCCGGAGCTTGCACTCTTCTACGGCGTGAACCGCGCCACCAGCATGTGGCTGTCACCGGCATAGGTGAAGCGCACATGCGTCACCGGCGCCTCCGCGCTCCAGGTCCGGCGCTCGACCACCAGGCAGGGCGCGCCGGCCTCGATGTCGAGGAGCGCCACGATCGAGGCATCGGCCCCGCTGGCGCGGATGCGGTGCTCGGCGACGCTCCACGGCACGCGGTCGACCAGCCAGCGGCCGGGCGCGCTTGCCTGGAATGCCTCGCCCTCCGCCTCGGGCACGGCGGCGAGGCTGATCACCCGGTCCTCGTGGCAGAACGGCCGCGCCCCGGCGAAATGCCGGCAGGCGAGCGCAATGACCGGCGAAGGGCCAGCGAGGCCGAGGCGCTCCCGATCACCAGCCGTGGCGCGGCGCATTGTCCGCCCCAGCAGCTCGTAGCGGTAGGGCAGGCCGAGCGCCTGCACCTCGGTCTTGATGTCGTGGATCTCGAGGATCGCCGCCTGCGATTTCGGCTGGCTGACGAAACTGCCGGAGCGTCGCCGCCGCTCGATCAGCCCGGCCTTGGCGAGCTGCGACAGCGCCTTGTTCACCGTCATGCGCGAGCAGCCATACTGCGCCGACAGCTCGTATTCGAACGGAATGCGGTGGCCGGGCGGCCATTCGCCCGAGACGATCTTGTCGGTGATGTCGGCGAGGATGCGCCGGTGCAGCGAGGGTGCTTCCTGGACCCGCGGAATGTCGTGCAGCGCCGTCATCGCCCGCCTTTTCAACCCGCCGACAGCGCGATCATCGCCGTCCTGAACCGCTCGGCGATCGCCTCGCGGCGGATGTGGCGGCCCTGCGAGACCAGTTTCCTGCCGCCGATCCAGACGGCGTCGACCCGCGCGCCGTTGGCGAAGATCCAGGCGTCGAGGATGGCGTCGCCGGATTTGCCGGCGAGCGTCGGGTGCGATGCGTCGAGCGACACCAGGCTGGCGGCGCCTCCGACGGCGATGCCCGACGGCTGGCCGCCGAGCGCCTGGTTGCCGCCGGCAAGCGCTACGTCGAACAGCGCCCGACCGTTCGAGGCGCCTGCCGGTGCCAGCACGTTGCGCTGGCGCGTGAGCAGGCGCTGCGAATATTCGAGCTGCCGCAATTCGTCCGGCACGCCGATCAGCACGTTGGAATCGGAGCCGACGCCGAAGCGTCCGCCATGGTCCAGGAAGGCGCGGCCGGGAAAGATGCCGTCGCCGAGATTGGCTTCGGTGATCGGGCACAGCCCGGCGACAGCGCCGCTCCTGGCCATGGCCGCCGTCTCGGCCTCCGTCATGTGGGTGGCGTGGATCAGGCACCAGTTTTCGCCGACCGGTGCGTTGCCGAGCAGCCATTCGACCGGCCGGGCACCCGACCAGGCGACGCAGTCCTCGACCTCGCGGGTCTGCTCGGCGACATGGATATGGATCGGCCCGCCCATGCCGAGATCGGCAACGGTGGCGAGTTCTTGCGGGGTGACGGCACGAAGGCTGTGCGGCGCGACGCCGACGACTGCGTCGTCGGTATCCGCCACGGCTTCGCGGCTGCCTTCAAGAAGGCGGGCGAAGGAGTCGATATCGTTAATGAATCGCCGCTGCCCGTCATTCGGCGCAAGTCCACCAAAGCCGGAATGAGCGTAGAAGACCGGCAGCAGCGTCAGCCCGATGCCGGTTTCCGTTGCGGCGGCGGCGATGCGTCCTGCCATCTCGGCGATATCGGTATAAGGCCGGCCGTCGTGATCGTGGTGGAGATAGTGGAACTCGCCGACGCGGCCGAAACCCGCCTCCAGCATTTCGACATAGAGTTGCGCGGCGACCGCCTCGACCTGCTCCGGCGTGATCGACAGCGCGAAGCGGTACATGACCTCGCGCCACGACCAAAAGCTGTCGTCGCCGGGACCGCGCGTCTCCGCCAGCCCGGCCATGCCGCGCTGAAAGGCGTGGCTGTGCAGATTGGGCATGGCCGGCAGCAGGATGGCTACGCGCTCGTCGCCCGGCTGCGGCGTGGATCCAGCCTCAACGGAATTTATTGCTCCGCTGTCGAAGGTGATGCGGACAGCGGTTGCCCAGCCGCTGGGTAGCAGCGCTTCCCTGGCGAAAATAGCCTTCATGTTCCGATCGCCCGCTTGCATCTTCGTGCATTATGTATATACATATTAGTGCCGATTGGGAAACGGAAAAGTCGATGGCGGGACGGAGAGCAGCAGCGGGCAAACGCATCTGGCGCAATGCCAGGCTGGCGACCATGTCGCCGACGCTTCCGGGACTGGGCGTCGTGGAGCGCGGCGCGGTCGCGTCGGTCGACGGCAAGATCGCCTTCGCCGGTCCGGAAGCCGACCTGCCGGCGAGTTTGGCCGTCAATGCCGATATCGTCGACTGCGATGGCCGCTGGATCACGCCGGGCCTGATCGACTGCCACACGCATCTGGTCCATGCGGGAAACCGCGCCAACGAGTTTGAGATGCGGCTTGCCGGCGCGACTTATGAGGAGGTGGCAAAGGCCGGCGGCGGTATCGTGTCGTCGGTGCGCGCCCTGCGCGCGGCGAGCGAGGACGAGCTTATCCGCCAGACCCTGCCGCGCCTCGATGCGCTGATTGCCGAAGGCGTGACCACAGTCGAGGTGAAATCCGGCTACGGTCTCGATCTCGACAACGAGGCGAAGTCGCTGCGCGCCGGCCGCAGGCTGGCGGAAGAACGGCCGATCTCGGTCAAGACAAGCTTCCTCGGGGCGCACGCATTGCCGCCCGAGGCGGCGGGTGACAAGGATATGTTCGTCGCGAAGGTGGCGGACGAAATGCTGCCTGCGGTCGCCGCGGAAGGGCTGGCCGACGCCGTCGACGGGTTTTGCGAGGGCATCGCTTTCTCGCCCGAACAGATTTCCCGGGTGTTCGACAGGGCAAGGGTGTTGGGCTTGCCGGTAAAACTGCATGCCGATCAGCTTTCCAACCTGCATGGAGCCGCTCTTGCGGCCCGTTACGGTGCGCTGTCGGCCGATCATCTCGAATATACGGATGCCGAGGGCGCGGCGGCGATGGCTGAGGCCGAAACCGTCGCGGTGATCCTGCCCGGCGCCTATTATTTCATCCGCGAGACCAGGAAGCCGCCGATCCAGCTTTTTCGCGATGCCGGCGTGAAGATGGCGGTTGCGAGCGACTGCAACCCCGGCACCTCGCCGCTGACCTCGCTGCTGCTGACCATGAACATGGCGGCGACGCTGTTTTCCATGACGGTGGAGGAGTGCCTGCTCGGCGTCACCCGCAATGCGGCGACCGCGCTCGGCCTGGTGGCCGAAACCGGCACGCTCGAGGCTGGCAAATGGGCCGACCTCGCCATCTGGGGCATCGAGCGGCCGGCCGAACTGGTCTACCGCATGGGATTCAATCCGCTGCATCAGCGCGTCTGGAGGGGCCAATGAACGAGATTGTCCTGCTGCCCGGAACCGTTCCGCTCGATCACTGGCGGGCGGTTCTGGACGGCGCCGTGCCGTCGCTCGACCCGGCCGGCCGCGACCGCATCGCGGCGAGCGCGGCGGTGGTCGCCGGCATCGTCGCCAGGGGCGATCCGGTCTACGGCATCAACACCGGCTTCGGAAAGCTCGCCAGCGTGCGCATTCCGGCCGGCGACGTCGAAACGTTGCAGCGCAACCTGATCCTGTCGCATTGCTGCGGCGTTGGCGAGCCGCTGGCGCCGGAGATCGTGCGGCTGGTGATGGCGCTGAAGCTGAATTCGCTGGGGCGCGGCGCGTCGGGCGTGCGGCCGCAAACCATCGCGCTGATCGAGGCGATGCTGGCGAAAAATATCGTGCCGGTCGTTCCTGAAAAGGGATCGGTCGGCGCTTCGGGCGACCTTGCCCCGCTGGCGCATATGACGGCGGCGATGATCGGCGTCGGCGACGTTTTTTTCGAAGGCGCGCGCATGCCGGCCGAGGCCGCGCTGCAAAAGGCCGGACTGAAGCCGATCGTGCTGGCCGCCAAGGAAGGGCTGGCGCTGATCAACGGCACCCAGGTGTCGACCGCGCTAGCGCTGACCGGCCTGTTCCGCGCGCATCGGGCGGCGCGGGCAGCGCTGATCACCGGCGCGCTGTCGACCGACGCGGCGATGGGCTCTTCCGCGCCGTTCCATGCCGAAATCCATGAACTGCGCGGTCATCGCGGCCAGATCGACACGGCCGCGGCGCTGCGCGCGCTGCTGAAGGGCTCGGAGGTCCGCGACAGCCATCTCGAAGGCGACGAGCGCGTGCAGGACCCGTATTGCATCCGCTGCCAGCCGCAGGTCGACGGCGCCTGCCTCGACCTGCTGCGCATGGCGGCGCGCACGCTGGAGACCGAGGCCAACGCCGTCACCGACAACCCGCTGGTGCTGGGTGACGGGTCGGTGGTTTCGGGCGGCAATTTCCACGCCGAGCCGGTTGCCTTCGCTGCCGACCAGATCGCTATCGCAGTCTGCGAGGTCGGCGCCATCGCTCAGCGCCGCATCGCGCTGCTGGTCGATCCGGGGCTGTCCTTCGGTCTGCCGGCCTTTTTGGCGAAGAAGCCGGGGCTCAACTCCGGTCTGATGATCGCAGAGGTGACATCGGCGGCGCTGATGAGCGAGAACAAGCAGATGGCGCATCCCGCCTCCGTCGATTCGACGCCTACCTCCGCTAACCAGGAGGACCACGTCTCCATGGCCTGCCATGGCGCCAGGCGGCTTCTGCAGATGACGCGGAATCTCGCCGGCATCATCGGCATCGAGGCGATCACCGCGGCGCAAGGCGTGGATTTTCGGGCTCCGCTCAGGACCGGGACCGAATTGCTCAAGGCGCATGCGGCGATCCGGGCGATTGTGCCCGAGCTGGAAGTCGACCGATATATGGCCGACGATCTGGCGGCGGGTGCGGAATTGGTGCTGTCGGGAACGCTGAACGCCAGCGTGGGCAAGGGCGTCCTGCCGGAGCTGGAGGCATGAGCAACGAAAGGGAGATCGTAACGGGCGAGGATGGCCATACATATCCATCGGTTCATGTGAACCCCGGCAAATCGCCGCTTATATTGGCATTCCCGCATGTCGGAACTGCTGTCGCGCCATTGATCGAAGGGCGCTTGAATCATGAAGGTTGCAAGTTCCGGGACACCGATTGGCACGTGGATGAACTCTATCGCGGGATTCTTCCCAACGTGACGACGATTGCTGCGACCTTCCATCGCTACGTCATCGACGCCAACCGCGATCCGTCCGGGAAAAGCCTTTATCCCGGCCAGAACACAACCGGGCTGGTGCCGCTCACCGACTTCGATGACCAGCCGATCTGGAGGGACGGCGAGGAGCCGACCGAAACCGATATTGCCGCGCGGCTCAATGACTTCCACAGACCCTATCATGCCGCCCTGGAAGACGAAATCGAACGCGTGAAGGCCCTCCACGGGGTTGTTGTCCTCTATGACTGCCATTCGATCCGCTCGCGCTGCCCATTCCTGTTCGACGGCGTGCTTCCGGATTTCAACATCGGTACGGACAACGGCCGCACCTGCGCACCGAAAATCGAGAAAGCCGTGGCGGACATCTGCTCGAAGGCGGATGGTTACACGTCAGTCCTCAATGGCCGTTTCCGGGGCGGGTGGACAACACGGCACTACGGCCGGCCTCAGGACGGCCTCCACGCCATTCAAATGGAACTGACGCAGGCCACTCATCTGCAAAGTGAGGAGCTGCCCTTTGCCTTCGACTACGACAAGGCGCGCCGGCTGCGGATCGTGCTCGCCGAGATTCTGAACACCATCGAAACAATTGCCTATGAACTAGCCCGAGGCCGGACATGACCAATCCCCGCCACAACATCCGCGAGGTCCGCGCTCCACGCGGCGACAAACTCAACGCGAAATCCTGGACGACCGAGGCGCCGCTCAGGATGTTGATGAACAATCTCGACCCGGACGTGGCCGAAAACCCCAACGAACTGGTCGTCTATGGCGGTATCGGCCGTGCGGCCAGGACGTGGAACGATTTCGACGCAATCGTCGCGGCGCTGAAGACGCTGGAGAACGATGAGACGCTGCTGGTGCAGTCGGGAAAGCCGGTCGGCGTGTTCCGCACCCATGCCGACGCGCCGCGCGTGCTGATCGCCAACTCCAACCTGGTGCCGCACTGGGCCGACTGGGCGCATTTCAACGAGCTCGATAGAAAGGGCCTGATGATGTACGGCCAGATGACGGCCGGATCGTGGATCTATATCGGTACACAGGGCATCGTGCAGGGCACCTACGAGACGTTCGTCGAGGCCGGCCGCCAGCATTATGGCGGCAAGCTCACGGGCAAGTGGATCCTGACGGCCGGTCTCGGCGGCATGGGCGGCGCCCAGCCGCTTGCCGCCGTCATGGCCGGCGCCTGCTGCCTCGCCATCGAATGCAATCCCGACTCGATCGATTTTCGCCTGCGCACCCGCTATCTCGACGAGAAGGCCGGGACGATCGACGAGGCGCTGGAAAAGATCGAGCGCTGGACCAAGGCGGGTGAGGCGAAGTCGGTCGGGCTGCTCGGCAATGCCGCCGACATCGTGCCGGAACTGCTGCGGCGCGGCGTGCGGCCGGACATGCTGACCGACCAGACTTCCGCCCATGACCCGCTGAACGGCTATCTGCCGAAAGGCTGGTCGCTGGCCGAATGGCGCGAGAAGCGCATCAGCGATCCGAAGGCCGTGGAGAAGGCGGCACGCGCCTCCATGCGCGAGCATGTCGAGGCGATGGTCGGTTTCTGGAACGCCGGCGTGCCGACGCTCGACTATGGCAACAACATCCGCCAGGTGGCCAAGGACGAAGGTTTCGAGAACGCCTTCGCCTTCCCCGGCTTCGTGCCGGCCTATATCCGCCCGCTGTTCTGCCGCGGCATCGGTCCGTTCCGCTGGGCGGCACTTTCAGGCGATCCGGAAGACATCTACAAGACCGACGCCAAGGTGAAGGAGCTGACGCCCGGCAACAGTCACCTGCACAATTGGCTCGAAATGGCGCGCCAGCGCATTTCCTTCCAGGGCCTGCCGGCCCGCATCTGCTGGGTCGGGCTCGGCGATCGCCACCGGCTCGGGCTGGCCTTCAACGAGATGGTGGCCAAGGGCGAGCTGAAGGCGCCGATCGTCATCGGCCGCGACCATCTCGATTCCGGCTCGGTCGCCTCGCCCAACCGCGAGACCGAGGCGATGAAGGACGGCTCCGACGCCGTCTCCGACTGGCCGCTGCTCAATGCCCTGCTCAACACGGCCTCCGGCGCCACCTGGGTGTCGTTGCATCACGGCGGCGGCGTCGGCATGGGCTTTTCCCAGCACGCCGGCATGGTCATCGTCGCCGATGGCACGCCGGAAGCGGCGCGCCGTCTGGAGCGGGTGTTGTGGAACGACCCGGCCAGCGGCGTCATGCGCCACGCCGACGCCGGCTACGAGATCGCCCTCGACTGCGCCCGCGAGAAGCAGCTCAACCTGCCCGGCATTCTCGGGTGAGCGGTTTTGCCGTCATCCGAGCCGCCGACCATCGCGTCATGCGCTGGAAGAACGGAGGCGGCGAGACGGCCGAGGTCCTGATCTGGCCGGCAGGCGCGACGCTGGACGATTTCGACTGGCGGCTGTCGATGGCGCGGGTCGAGGCCGACGGGCCGTTCTCCGCCTTTCCCGGCATCGACCGCACGCTGGCGGTGCTCGAGGGAGAGGGTATCCGGCTGGTGGTCGGCGACGATTCCGCAGTCACGCTGACACAGGATTCGCCGCCCTTCGCCTTTGCCGCCGACCGGCCGGCCGCCGCCGACCTCGTCGGCGGACCGATCGTCGACCTCAACATGATGTCGCGACGCGGCCGCGTCGCGCATACGATGACACGCCTTGTCCTGGACGGTGCCGCCGCGATCGAGCTTTCCGACGCCGGGACCCTCGTCTTCTGCGCGGAAGGCGAAGTCGCAATCCAAGCGGTCGACGCCACGGCGGTGCTCGGCAGGCGGGACACGCTGATGTGTTCCGGCGTGATCGCCGCCGCGGTCCTGCGGCCCCAGCCTACAGCATTGATTTATGTGACAAAGATCGTACGCGGCTGACGCCGTTCACAGAGATTTCATCGCATTCTCGTATCACCACGAAAAAGCCAAAAATCGCTGCGCTTTCCATCATCGACCGGACGGTGTCGGCGGTCAATGCGTGAGCGGGGCGATGGTGGCGTGCGTCGCGAACTGAAATCGAAGATCGACCGGTACAGGATGCAACCTTTCCAGATTGAAACGGTTAAGCGCTCTTAAGGCCACGGCGTCCGCCGCGGCCTTTCCTTGTGTGAGTGGAACCCGACATTTAATGAATATTCAGGCCAGGCCCGATACGGCCAAGACCGCGAGCCCGCTCTTTCCCGCCGCGGCGGAACAGCCGATTCGTTCGACTTTCTTGCAGGAAGACCGTCTGCACGCCTTGGGACAGAGCCTGGCGCGTAACGAGCCGGTTCCGCTGAGCGGCCTTGAAGCGTTCGATTTCCAGGCACGGCATCGCGACAACGCCGCCAGGATTCTCGAAACCTACCGCTCCACCAACTCCGCCCAGGCACGCGGCGAACCGATAACGCCGGCGGCCCAGTGGCTGCTCGACAATAATTACGTGGTCGAGGAGACCATTTTCCAGATCAAGCGCGACCTGCCGCCGCGCTTCTATCGCCAGTTGCCGAGCATGAAACTGCCGGGCGGCGGAGAAGTTCCGCGCGCCCTGGCGCTTGCCTGGGTCTATGTCGCCCATTCCGACAGCGCCGTATCCGCGCAGATGCTGAAGGCGCTGGTCGACGGCTATCAGAGCATCCAGCCGTTCAAGATCGGGGAATTGTGGGCGCTGCCGTCCCTGCTGCGCTTCGTGCTGGTGGAGAACTTGCGCCGCATCGCGGTCCGGGTGAAGCGGGCGCGCGAGATGCGCCAGATCGCCAACGAGGTCGCCGACAGGGTGCTGGCGACCGGTGAGGGCGAGGATCGCCGCGCCATCATGGCTGCCTATGCGACGCATGCGCGCGACACCACCTTCGCCACCCAGCTGCTCTACCGGCTGCGCGACGGCTCGCAGAATGCCGGCGAGGCGCTGGTATGGCTCGAGGACGAGCTGGAGAAGTTCGGCTCGGATGCCGAGCAGATCACGCTGGGCGAGCATCACGTGCTGTCCAGCGGCAACGTGACTGCCGGCAACATCATCCGCGGCCTGCGCCTGATCAACGACGTCGACTGGCCGGAGTGGTTCGAGGGCGTCAGCCGCATCGACGGGCTGCTGCGTGAGCGCGGCGACTATGCGGCACTCGATTTCGAATCGCGCAACCAGTATCGCGGCGAGATCGAGGAGCTTGCCCGCCGCTCCAATCTCTCGGAATACGAGGTGGCCGTGCGGGCGACCGAGATGGCCGGCAAGTCGGTGCGTCCGGGCGCCGCGATCGACGCCCTCGGCATGCCGGAAGCTACGGATGTCGGCTTCTTTCTCGTCGGCGAAGGCCGCCGGCAACTGGAGAGGGCGATCGGCTACAGACCGGGGTTCGGCCGCCGCCTGGTACGCTCCTTCCATGCCGCCGGCTGGCTGGGCATCGTGCTGCCGGTGTTCGCGCTGACGGTGATCCTGCTCGTCGCGACCGGGTCGGCGCTTGCCAGCCTCGGTCTCTCGCCGGTGTCCATCGCCCTGCTGCTGATCCTGTTCGCTGTGCCGGCGAGCGAAGGCGCGCTTTCCTTCTTCAACACCGTGGTGCTGCTGTTCCTCGAGCCGACCAGGCTGCCCGGTTACGAGTTCAAGGACGGCATCCCGCCCGAGGCGCGCACGCTGGTCGTGGTGCCGTCGCTGATCAGCTCGCGCGACGACGTCGAGGAAAGCGTGCGCACGCTCGAGGTGCACCATTTGGCCAACATGAAGGGTGCGCTGCATTACGCGCTGCTCTCGGACTGGCCCGACAGCGACACCGAGCAGAGCGCGTCCGACCTGGAGATCCTCGCCCATGCGCGCACCGAGATCGCCCGGCTCAACGAACGCTATCCCTCGGAAGGCGCGCCGAAATTCTACATCCTGCACCGCCGCCGGCTCTACAACGAGCAGGAAGGCCGCTGGATGGGCTGGGAGCGCAAGCGCGGCAAGCTGCACGAGCTGAACCTGCTGCTGCGCGGCGATGCCGACACGACCTTCATGCCGCCGGAGCAACCGCTGCCGGCCGGCGTCGTCTACGTCATGACGCTCGACGCCGACACCAAGATGACGCGCGACGTGGTCACGGAACTCGTCGGCAAGCTGTGCCATCCGCTGAACCGACCGGAAGTCGACCCGAAGACGGGCAAGATCACGCACGGCTATTCGATCCTGCAGCCGCGCGTCACCGCCTCGCTGACCACCGGCGACGAGGCGTCGTTCTTCCAGCGCGTGTTCTCCGCCAATCGTGGCCTAGATCCCTATGTCTTCGCCGTCTCGGACCTTTACCAGGACGTGTTCGGCGAAGGCACCTTCACCGGCAAGGGCCTCTACCACATCGACGCCTTCGAGGCGGCCCTCAAGGGGCGCATCCCCGAGAACACGGTCCTCAGCCACGACCTGCTCGAGGGCGCCTACAGCCGCTGCGCGCTCGTCACCGACGTCGAGGTGGTCGAGGATTATCCGACCCGCTACTCCGTCGACGCCTCGCGACAGCACCGCTGGGCACGCGGCGACTGGCAGCTCCTGCGCTACATCCTCGACCCCGCCTCGGGCGTGCCGGCGCTGTCGCGCTGGAAGATGGTCGACAATCTCCGCCGCTCGATCACCCCGATCTTCTGGGTGATCGCGGCGATCGCCGGCTGGACGCTGCTTCCCTTCACGCAGGCGGCGCAGTGGCAGGCGCTGCTCATCCTCAGCCTGTTCATGGCGCCGACCTTCGACGTGGTCGACGGGCTCCTGCCGAAGAGCAAGGACGTCACCGCGCGCGGCCACTTCAATGCACTGTTCCGCGACGCCGTCTTCGCGACGGCCATGGTGGCGCTCAAGGTAGTGCTGATGGCGCATACCGCCTGGATGATGGGCGACGCCATCGTCCGCACCCTCTACAGGTTGTTCGTGAGCCGCCAGCACCTGCTCGAATGGCGCACCGCCTCGCAGGCGCACAAGGCCGGCGGCAACACGCTGACGGCCTATTACGGCATGATGTACGGTGCCGTGGTGATCGCGGTGATCGGCCTGGTCATCCCGGTCGCCGCCGACTCGACCGGCGCCTTCGTCGCCTTCTTCTTCACCATCTTCTGGGCGGGATCGCCGGCCTTCGCCTGGCTGATCAGCCGCTCGGCCGAGACCGAGGACCGCCTGCGGGTCTCGCCGTCCGACCGCAAGGCGCTGCGCGTGGTGGCGCGCCGCACCTGGGCCTATTTCGAGACCTATGTGACGGCCGGGCAGAACCATCTGCCGCCCGACAATTTCCAGGAGACGCCGGTTCCGGTCGTCGCGGCGCGCACGTCTCCGACCAATATCGGCGTCTATCTGCTGTCGATCGTGTCTGCCCGCGACTTCGGCTGGATCAGCCTGTCGGAAGCCGTCACCCGCATCGACCGGACGATGGCCACGCTGGAGCGCATGGAGCGGTTCAGGGGTCATCTTTACAACTGGTACGAGACCGACACGCTGCGGCCGCTCAACCCGCCCTACATCTCGAGCGTCGACAGCGGCAACCTGGCCGGCCATCTCATCGCCGTCGCGGCCGCCTGCGCCGAATGGGCGGAGGCTCCGTCCGTGCACCTGCAGGGCGAGTTCGACGGCCTGCTCGACACGGTCACCATCCTCGAGGAGAGCCTCAACGAGCTGCCCGACGACCGGCGCCAGCTCAGGCCGCTGCGCCAGCGCCTGCGCGACCGCATCGAAGGCGTGCAGCGCGCCGTCGAGACGATCAAGGGCCAGCCGGAAATGGCCTCGATCCGCACCATCAACCTGACCGTGCTGGCCGGCGAGATCCGCAAGCTGGCGGCGGCCATGCACACCGAGGTCGGCTCGGTGAAGAGCGAGATTCTTTCGGACTGGGCGGAGAAGCTGCAGGCGACCTGCGAGGCGCATGTGCATGACGCGCACAGCGACGACCGCAGCGTCGAGGCGCTGCGGGTGAAGCTGCTGGAGCTGCGCGAGCGCACGCGCAAGTTCGCCTTCGAGATGAACTTCTCCTTCCTGCTCCGGCAGGACCGCAAGCTGCTGTCAATCGGCTACCGCGTCGAGCAGCACCAGCTCGACGAGAGCTGCTACGACCTGATCGCCTCGGAGGCGCGGCTCACCAGCCTGTTCGGCATCGCCAAGGGAGACCTGCCGACCGAACACTGGTTCCGCCTCGGACGGCCGATCGTCGAGATCGGCTTCAAGGGCGCGCTGCTGTCCTGGTCGGGCTCGATGTTCGAGTACCTGATGCCGCCGCTGGTCATGAAGGAACCGCAGGGCGGCATCCTCAACCAGACCAACAACCTGATCATCAGCCGGCAGATCCAGTACGGCCGGCAGAAGCGCGTGCCGTGGGGCATCTCGGAGGCGGCCTACAACGCCCGCGACCGCGAGATGACCTACCAGTACACCAATTTCGGTGTGCCGGGGCTCGGGCTGAAGCGCGGCCTTGCCCAGAACACGGTGATCGCGCCCTATGCGACGGTGCTCGCCGCACAGTTCATGCCGGCCGAGGCGGTGCGCAACCTCAGGCGGCTGAAGGGTGTCGGCGCGCTCGGCCGCTACGGCTATCACGACGCGGTCGACTATACTCCGCAGCGCGTGCCCGAGGGCACCGACCATGCGGTGGTCTACAATTATTATGCCCACCACCAGGGCATGACGATCGTCGCGGTGGAGAACGCCATCTTCGAAGGCCGCATGCGCGACCGCTTCCACAGCGATCCGGTGATCGAGGCGGCCGAGTTGCTGCTGCAGGAGAAGGCGCCGCGCCACATCCCGGTCGCCACGGTGCGCACCGAGGCCGACGACGAGGTGAGCGTCGAGCAGGACGAGGCGAGCGTCGACAGCCGCACCATTCTCAACCCCTCGCACGCGCTGCGCGCCACCAACCTGATGTCGAACGGCCGCTATTCGGTGATGGTGACGGCGACCGGTACCGGCTACAGCCGCTGGAACGACTTTGCCGTGAGCCGCTGGCGCGCCGATCCGTCGGAGGACCGCGACGGCTCCTTCATCTTCCTGCGCGACGTGGCGTCCGACGACTGGTGGTCGGCCACTGTCGAGCCGCGGCGGGCGGAGGGCGAACGCGCCTACGCCCACTTCACCGACGACAAGGCGACCTTCACCAAGATCGTCGGCACGCTGCGCTCGGAAGTCGAATGCATCGTGGTTTCCGAGGGCAATGGCGAGGGCCGGCGCGTCACGCTGCACAATGACGGCGACGTCGACCGCCATATCGAGGTGACGTCCTTCGTCGAATGCGCGCTGGCGCCGGAACTCGACGATGCCGCCCATCCCGCCTTCTCGAAGATGTTCGTGGAGACCGAGATCGGCGGCGCCCGCAAGGTGATCTTCGCCCGGCGCCGCAAGCGCTCCGGCGGCGATCCCGACATCGAGGCGGCGCATTTCGTCACCGACGCCTCCGGCATCGAGCGCGACACCGAGGCCGAGACCGACCGGCGCGCCTTCATCGGTCGCGGCCGCAGCATCGCCGATCCGGCCGCGCTCGATCCCGGCGCGACGCTCGGCGGCAATGCCGGCTTCGTGCTCGATCCGATCATGGCGCTCCGCCGGCGCGTGCGCGTGCCCGCCAACAAGAAGGTGCAGCTCACCTTCTGGACGGTGGTCGGCGCGAGCCGCTCCGAGATCGAGGCGGTGGTGGCGCTGCTCGACCATCACGACAGTTTCGCCCGCCAGGCCATGCTGTCCTGGACCCGCTCGCAGGTGCAGACCCGCCACATGGGGCTCAGCCTCGCCGATGCCGCCAACGTGCAGCGGCTGGCGCGCTATCTGATCTATCCCGACGCGCATCTGCGCGCCGCGCCCGAGGCGATCGCCGGGGGCCTCGGCAAGCAGTCGGCGCTGTGGCCGATGGCGATTTCCGGCGACTTCCCGATCTTCGCGATCCGGATCGGCGACGTCGCCGATCTCGAGATCGTCGCCCAGGCGCTGCGCTACCAGGAATACATGCGGGGAAGGGGGCTGGTCGCCGATCTGGTGATTCTCAACGAGCAGGCGGCCTCCTACGTGCAGGACCTGCAGCAGGCGATCGAATCGCTGTGCGAGAACAGCCGGCTGCGCGGCTCCGAGCTCGGCCCGCGCCAGCATATCTTCGCGGTGCGCCGCGACCTGATGGACGAGGAATCCTACCGCACGCTGCTGGCGGTGGCGCGCATCGTCCTGCACACCCGCAACGGCACCGTGTTCGACCAGGTCGAGCGCGCCGAGGCGGCGGCGATCCAGGCGCGCGAGGCTGCCCGCGAGGCGACGGAGGCGGCAGGAGTGCCGCATCCGCCGGTGCCCGCGCCTGCCGAGCATCGCGACGTCGCAGCCGACGGGACCGGTCTTGACCATTGGAACGGCTTCGGCGGCTTCGCCAATGGCGGCCGCGACTATGTGGTGCGGCTGACCGGCACCCGCACGACGCCGCAGCCCTGGATCAACGTGATCGCCAATTCCGCCTTCGGCTTCCATGTCTCGGCCGAGGGTGCTGCCTTCACCTGGAGCCGCAACAGCCGCGACTTCCAGCTCACGCCGTGGTCGAATGACCCGGTCTCCAACCGGCCGGGCGAGGCGATCTATGTCTTCGACCACGCCAGCCGAAAGGCGTTCGCGCCCTTCGCCGCCGTGGCGCGCGACCCGGCGGTGACCTACGAGGCCCGCCACGGCCAGGGCGTCAGCACCTTCACTGCGAAGCGGGGCACCGTGTCGCTCGAGCTGCAGCAGATCGTCGATCCGGCCGACCCGGTGAAGGTGGCGCGGCTCAGTATCCGCAACAGCGGGTCGCTGGCCGCGAAATTCACCGTCTATGCCTATGCGGAGTGGGTGCTCGGCAACAATCGTCCGCGCTCGGCGCCCAACGTCGTGCCGGCGCTCGACGCCGAGACCGGCGCATTGCTGGCGTCCAACCCCTACAGCCTCGACTTCGCCGATCGCGTCGCCTTCCTGGCGAGCGATACCGCGGCGCAGTCGGTGACCACCGACCGCGGCGAATTCCTCGGCCAGGACGGTACCGTCGAATGGCCCCGGGCTGTCACGGCGGGCGCCGCACTTTCCGGCAAGGTCGAGGCCGGCCTCGATCCCTGCGCGGCGATGGCACGCGAGGTCGAGATTCCGGCCGGCGGGGAGGTCTCGCTGCTGTGGCTGATGGGCGATGCGGGATCCGCCGAGGAGGCTGGAGCCCTGGTCGCGCGCCACCGTGCAAGGGACTTCGACGAGCGGCTGGCCGACAACGAGCGGACCTGGCGCGGCTTCCTCGACACCTTGCAGGTGGAGACGCCCGACAAGGCGCTCGACGCCATGGTCAACCACTGGCTGCCCTACCAGAGCATCGCCTGCCGTATCCGCGCGCGCTCGGCTTTCTACCAGGCAAGCGGCGCCTACGGTTTCCGCGATCAATTGCAGGACACGCTGGCCTTCCTGCTGCACGATCCGAAGCTGGCCGAGGCGCAGATACTCAACGCCGCCAGCCGCCAGTTCATGGAAGGCGACGTCCAGCACTGGTGGCTGCCGCGCACCGGCGCGGGCGTGCGCAGCATGATCTCCGACGACGTGGTGTGGCTGGGCTACGCGACCGCGCACTTCGTCGAGGTCACCGGCGACGTTTCGATCCTTGAGAAGAAGGTGCCGTTCGTCTCCGGGCCGGTGCTGAAGCCGGGCGAGCACGATGCCTTCTTCACGCCGGAGCCGACACGCGAGACCGCGACCATCTACGAGCACTGCGCCCGCGCCCTCGACCTGGCGGTCGCCCGCACGGCCGAGAGCGGCCTGCCCCTTATCCTCGGCGGCGACTGGAACGACGGCATGAACCGGGTCGGCGAGCACGGCAAGGGCGAGAGCGTCTGGCTGGGCTGGTTCCTGCTGAAGACGCTGGACGACTTCACGCCGACCGCCCGCAGGCGCGGCGACACGGCGCGCGCCGACAAATGGAAGGCTCACGCCAAGGCGCTCAAGGCGGCGCTGGAGGAGAAGGCCTGGGACGGCGCCTGGTACCGCCGCGGCAGCTATGACGACGGCTCGCCGCTCGGCTCGCGCCAATCCGACGAGTGCCAGATCGATTCGATCGCGCAGTCCTGGAGCGTGCTGGCGGGCGGCGATGCCGAGCGGTCGCGGACGGCGATGGATTCGGCCCACGAGCGGCTGGTCGATTCGGAACTCGGCATCATCAAGCTGTTCACGCCGCCCTTCTCGGCGACCGACAAGGAGCCCGGCTACATAAAAAGCTATCCGCCGGGCGTGCGCGAGAATGGCGGCCAGTATACCCACGCGGCGACCTGGTTTGTCATCGCCCTGGCGAAAATGGGGCGCGCCGACGATGCCTGGCGCTGCTTCGACATGATCAACCCGGTCACCCACGCGGCCGACGAGGAGGCTGCCCGGCGTTATCGCGTGGAGCCCTATGTGGTCGCCGCGGACGTCTATTCCAGCGCCGACAAGGGCGGGCGCGGCGGCTGGACTTGGTACACCGGTTCGGCGGGCTGGCTCTATCGCGCCGCCGTCGAGGCCGTTCTCGGCATTCGCCGCCACGGCGACGAGATAGTCGTCGACCCAGCGATTCCAAGTACTTGGGACGGGTTTTCCGCCTCGCTGAATCTGGCCGGCAGATCGTACCGCATCCGCGTTTCGAGGAAGGGTGGCGACGGATCGCTCGCTGTGGAAGTCGATGGAAATACTCTCGACGGAAATACATTCCGCCTTGCCCAGGGCGAAAGCTCCGGTCGTGGCGGCAAGGTCGTACGGCTGCGGGGGACCGGAAGCTGAGTTCACGAATTGGAGCCGGGTCGCCATGATTTCGCCGCAACGCCGCCTTTTTTGTTGAAAACTCAAACCGTTATCGGATCACGGGAGATTTCGGTTTGTTACGATCTTTTGTTCGAAAAGTTGGAACCGGGCGGGTAGGGGGGCATTGAAGTGCGATGCCGCAGCCGATACTTGTGGTCGGATTGCTGCGCTGCACAATAATTGGCGTGAGGGATTGGCGTGACTTTACTTGAGGTCTACTGGCGAGCGCTGAGATACCTCGGCGCCGAAAAGCACAAGGTGGTGCTGATCTGCGCGGCGAACGTCGCGCTCGGCATGGTCACCATCGCCGAACCCGTCCTGTTCGGACAGATCATCGACGCCATCGCCGAGAAGGAGGATCTGGTCGATCCGCTGGCGTTGTGGGCAGGGCTGGGGGCCTTCAACATCGTCGCCTTCGTGCTGGTGGCGCGCGGCGCCGACCGCCTGGCGCATGCGCGGCGCGTCAGCGTGCTGTGCGAATCCTTCGAGCGCGTGATCTCGATGCCGCTGTCGTGGCACCAGAAGCGGGGCACCTCCAATGCCCTGCACACGCTGCTGCGCGCCGTCGAGACGCTGTTCACGCTGTGGCTGGAATTCATGCGCACGCATCTGGCGACGGCCGTCGCCCTGCTGCTGCTCATCCCGACGGCGCTGTCGCTCGACCTGCGCATGTCGATGGTGCTGTTCGCGCTCGGCGTGCTCTACGTGCTGATCGGGCGCATGGTCATGCGCAAGACCAAGGCCGGCCAGGCCCAGGTCGAAGGCCATTATCACGAGGTTTTCTCGCATGTCACCGACACCGTCAGCAACGTGACGGTGCTGCAGAGCTACAACCGCGTCGCCCAGGAGACAGAGGCGCTGCGCGGCTACACGCGCCGCCTGCTGGATGCGCAGTTCCCGGTGCTCGACTGGTGGGCCCTGGCCAGTGCCCTGCACCGGCTGGCCTCGACCATCTCGATGATGATCGTGCTGATCATCGGCGCCATGCTGGTATCCAGCGGCCAGCTGCGTATCGGCGACATCGTCGCCTTCACCGGCTTCGCCACCCTGCTGATCAGCCGGCTCGACCAGCTTTCGGCCTTCGTCAACCAGATCTTCGAGGCGCGCGCCAAGCTGGAGGCCTTTTACCAGCTCGAGGACGCCTCCGCCGAGGCGGTCGAGCCCGAGGGTCTCGACGAGCTCAAGAACGTCGGCGGAACGATCCGCTTCGAGGACGTCAGCTTCTCCTTCGCCGACACCGGCGAGGGGCTGGAGGATGTGTCCTTCGAGGTGAAGGCCGGTCAGACGGTAGCGATCGTCGGGCCGACCGGCGCCGGCAAGACGACGCTGATCAACCTGCTGCAGCGGGTGCACACCCCAAGGCACGGCCGCATCCTGATCGACGGCGTCGACACCCGCACCGTGACCAAGCAGTCGCTGCGCCAGTCGATCGCCGCGGTGTTCCAGGATGCCGGCCTGTTCGACCGCTCGATCGAGGAGAACATCCGCATCGGACGCGAGGGCGCTGCCAACACCGAGGTGCATGCCGCCGCCGAAGCCGCTGCCGCGCAGGAGTTCATCCTGGCCAAGAGCGAAGGTTACGACACGCGTGTCGGCGAGCGCGGCGGCCAGCTCTCGGGCGGCGAGCGGCAGCGCGTGGCGATCGCCCGCGCCATCCTGAAGAACGCGCCGATCCTGGTGCTCGACGAGGCGACCAGCGCGCTCGACGTCGAGACCGAGGCGCGCGTCAAGGACGCGATCGACGGACTGCGCCGAGGCCGCACCACCTTCATCATCGCCCACCGCCTGACCACGGTGCGCGATGCCGACCTCGTCATCTTCATGGATAAGGGCCGCATCATCGAGATGGGCGGCTTCGCCGAGTTGTCGGCCACCAATGGACGCTTCGCCGCGCTGCTGCGCGCCGGCGGCCTGCTGGCGGACGACGATGTGCGACGCCTGAGCCACGTCCCGGTGCGCGAACGGGCGGCCTGACACAAGTCCTCCTTTTCCGAAGGGGCGGTTCCGGGCTTCTCCCGGGGTGCAGGCAGAAGGACTTGCCGCTCCTTCTACCTGCTGGAACGGCCGCTGGCATGAGACACGGCCGGCAGGCCGCGGGCGGAGGAGAGACGCGTGCTTCCGCTTCGTTCGGCCGCGTTGCAGCAGGCACGGCGCGGCGCTATGTAAGGCCCATGAGCGAGACCAGCACCCGCGACCAGACGGCCCGCCCCGGGCGATGGGCGGAGCTTGCCAATCCGACGCGCTTCCTGGCGCTGGCCGACCGGTTGATTCCCTGGCTGGCGGCCGCGGCCACGGTCGTCCTGGCCGCCGGGCTCTATCTATCCTTCACGGCGCCCGAGGATTACCAGCAGGGCATCACGGTGCGAATCATGTACATCCACGTGCCGTTCGCCTGGCTGTCGATGCTCTGCTATTCTCTGATGGCGCTGTCGGCGCTGGGCACGCTGGTGTGGCGCCATCCGCTCGCCGACGTCGCGCTGAAGGCGGCGGCACCCATCGGCGCCCTGTTCACGGCCCTGGCGCTGGTCACCGGCTCGATCTGGGGCAAGCCGATGTGGGGCACCTGGTGGGTGTGGGATGCCCGCCTGACCTCGGTCTTCGTGCTGTTCCTGATGTATCTCGGCATCATCTCGCTGACGCGGGCGCTCGACGAACCGTCGCGCTCTGCCCGCGCCGCGGCCATCATCACGCTGGTCGGCTTCGTCAACATCCCGATCATAAAATTCTCGGTCGACTGGTGGAACACGCTGCATCAGCCGGCCTCGGTCATTCGCTTGGACGGACCGACCATTCATCCGAGCCTTTTGTGGCCGCTGCTGGTGATGGCGGCGGGCTTCACCATCCTGTTCGTCACGCTGCATCTGATGGCGATGCGCAACGAGATACAGCGCCGCCGCGTCGCTGCCATGCGGCAGGTCGCGGCACGGCGAGCCGAGCGGACGGCGCTTAGAACGCCTTGAAGGTCAGCGTCGTCAGCGAGCGCACGATGCCCGGCACGTTGGCGACGTTCTCGTTGATGAACTTTCCGATGTCGACGCCGTCGTCGATATAGACCTTCATCAAAAGATCGTACTCGCCGCTGGTCGAATAGAGCTCCGACGCCACTTCGCGTTCATAGAGCGCGTCGGCTACCTCGTAGGTCTTGCCCGGGGCACATTGCAACTGGACGAAAACGGCTCGCATGGGACCTCCGGTTGTCTGAGCGGCCCCTTCTTACATCGCCCGCCTTGGGCCGGCCAGTGCCGCCGTGATGTCCGGCCGCCGACGCACCGGACGTCCTGTCAGCCGGTCGGCGCATCCGGGCGCAGCAGGCCTTCGGCCTTCAGGTCCTCCCACAACGCCGGCGGAATCCTCGCGTCGAGCAGGGCACGGTTGCTCTCGACCTCAGCCACCCGCTGGCCGCCGGGGATGACCGAGACGACGGAAGGGTGCGCCAGCGGGAACTTCAGCGCCGCCTCGATCAGGCGGACGCCGTGGCGCTTGCAGACGGCTTCGATTCTCGCCACGCGGCCGAGAACTTCCTGCGACGCTTCCGAGTAGTTGTAATAGGCGCCCGGCTTCGCGCCCGTGGCGAGGATGCCGGAATTATAGGGGCCGCCGAGCACGATGCCGATGCCGCGCTCCTGGCAGAGCGGCAGGAAGCTCTCCAGTGCCTCCTGCTCCAGCAGCGTGTAGCGGCCGGCGAGCAGGAAGAGGTCGAAGTCGCCGCGTTCGGCCAGCGCCTGCGCCGCCTGCCATTCGTTGATGCCGGCGCCGATCGCCTTGATCACGCCCTGGTCGCGCAGCGACACCAGCGCGCCGTAGCCGGAGCGCATCAGCTCGTCGATGCGGGCGTCGGCGGCGGCGCGGCTGCCGTGGGTGAAGACGTCCACGTCGTGGGCGAAGAGGATGTCGATGCGGTCGACACCGAGGCGCTCCAGCGAGAACTCGACCGAGCGCATGACGCCGTCATGGCTGTAGTCGTAGACCTCGCGCCGCGACGGCGTGTCGAAGAATTTTCCTATGCCGGTGCGCCGGTCCGGCGGGCAGACCTCGAGCAGGCGGCCGATCTTGGTCGACAGCACGTAGTCGTCGCGGTGCTTGCCGCGCAGGAAGCGGTTGAGGCGGGTCTCCGACAGGCCGAGGCCGTAGAGCGGTGCCGTGTCGTAATAACGCACGCCGGTCTCCCAGGCCTTTTCCAGGATGGCATGGGCGTCGTCGTCGGCAACGGCGCGGTAGAGATTGCCGAGCGGCGCCGTGCCGAAGCCGAGCTCGGTGAAATCCAGGCCGCCATTGCCGATGCGGTCGAAGTGCCGAACGTCCATTCCGTTTCCTCCCGATGGGAACCGGGACATCAGCCCGGTCCGTAGTGCATGACGATGCGACTCTACTTCACAGCACCCGCCGTCATGCCCTTGATAAGATAGCGTTCCAGCAGAACGCCGATGATCGCCAGCGGCGCGATCGCGGCGGTCGACAGCGCCGCCATCGACCACCAGTTGATGCCTTGCGAGCCGGTCTGGCTAGCGACCATCACCGGGATGGTGTTGGCGTTGGTCGAGGTGAGCAGGGCGGCGAAGAAATATTCGTTCCAGCACAGCACCATCGACAGGATGAAGGCCGCCACCATGCCGGGCAAGGCGATGGGGAGCACGATCTGAAAGAACGCGCCCCAGACCGACAGGCCGTCGACGAGGGCCGCCTCCTCCAGTTCGACCGGGATCGAGTTGAACTGGTCGCGCATGATCCAGATCACGATCGGCAGCACCATCAGCGTGTAGAGCAGGATCAAGCCGATGCGCGTGTCGAGCAGGCCGAGCCCCTTGTAGAGCACGAGGAAGGGCAGGGCGAGCACGACCGGCGGCAGGATCAGCTGCGACAGGAAGAAGAAGGAAATGTCCTCGTTCTTCATCCAGCCGAACTTGTAGCGGAAGCGGGTGAGCCCATAGGCGGCGAGGCTGCCGATGACGATCGCCAGCGCCGAGGCGCCGACCGAGGTGATCACCGAATTGAAGAAGCGCTTGAGAAACTCGTCGCGCACGGTGGAGGTGCCGCCGATGGTGTCGGGCGACAGGCCGAGCGAGCGCCAGCCGCGCCAGTCGGGCGTGAAGTCGACCCATGGGATCAGATGGCCCTGGGTGACGTTGGGCGCCGTCTTGAACGAGGTGGTGATGGTCCAGTAGATCGGGAACAGGCAGATGAAGGCCCAGAAGATCAGCGCCCCGTAGATGAAGACGCGGCTGGTGAGGAAGGCCGCCGGCGAGCGGACTTCCGAAGGGGCGTGTTCGATGGCTTCGGCGGTCATGCGGCCACCTCGAATCTGGTGTGCAGAGCACCCCCACCCCTAACCCCTCCCCACAAGGGGGAGGGGGATACTGCGACCGTTGCGCCAACAGTGATGATGATAGCGCCGCGTTGTTCCCCTCCCCCTTGTGGGGAGGGGTTAGGGGTGGGGGTACGGTTCATCTCCATCGCCATCACGTCACATTCCGCACGAAGCGGTTCGCGAGCTTCAGCAGCAGCGTCACGAACACGATGATGATGATGAGGTAGACCATGGCGAGCATGGTGCCATAGCCGACATTGGAGCGGTCGCGGTACTCGCGGAAGATGAAGCTGGTGACGGTGTCGGTCGCCCCGCCCGGACCGCCGGAGGTGACGGTGATGACGATGTCGGCGAGCTTCAGCTTGAAGATGATGCGCAGGATGAGCGCGGTCACCGACACCGGCAGCATCAGCGGGAAGGTGACGCCCCAGAAAGTTTGCCAGGCGGAGGCGCCGTCGACCTTGGCGGCTTCCAGCACGTCGCGCGGCGTGGCCTGCAGGCCGGCGAGCAGCATGATCATCAGGAAGGGGATGAAGGTCCAGGCGTCGAGCAGCATGATCGAGAATTTCGCCGTCCACGGGCTGGCGAAGAAGGCGGGATTGTCCCAGCCGAGTTTGCGCGCCAGCGTAGCGGCCGGGCCGAAGCGGTATTCCATCAGCGACTTGCCGATCATCCACGAAACCGCCACCGGCGACAGCATCAGTGGCAGCAGGAAGACCACGCGGAAGAATTTTCGCGCGCGGATCTGGGCGTTGAGCAGCAGCGCCAGGCCGAAGGCGATGACGTATTCGACGAGCACGGCCAGCACGTAGAAGACCATGTTGAGCAGCGCGTTACTGTAGAACGGGTCGCGCAGCATCTGCCAGAAATTGGCGAGGCCGTTGAATTTCGGCGTGCCGCTGAGATTCCAGTCGAGCGTGGCGATGTAGAAGCCGAACAGGGTGGGGAACACCACCATGGCGATGGTGAAGAGCAGCGCCGGCAGCAGGAACAGCGCGCGATACCCTTCCTCGCCGCGCGTCAGCACCTGGCCGACGCCGAGCGCCACGCCCCACAGGATGTAGGCATAGAGCAGCGGCCGCCAGGTCGAAAAGCCGAAGCCGATGGCGCCGGCGGCGTAGAGGATCTGGATGAGCGCGACGATGGCAAGGCCCGCCGTGGCGAGCGCCATGAGCGCGCCGCCGAGTTTCTTGCGACCCGGCGCGATGGTATCGAGCGAGGCGCTGAGCGACGTGTTCTCAGCGATTGCCGTGGCTTGTTCGGACACGCGGGGTTCCACAAGATGGGTGACAGGAAGCCTATCCCGGCTTGCCGGTCAAAAAAAGCCCGGCGGCAACGCCGCCGGGATGATGTCCAAGCGTTTCGCCGGGCTACATGCCGAGCGAGGCCTTGTAGAGCTTGATCTGGCTCTCGCGACCGATCTGATCGGTGATCTTCTCCCACGCGGCGGCGATGGCGTCGGCCGTCTCCTGAGCGGAGGCATACTGGCCGTTGACGCCCTTCACCAACTCGTCCTCGGCGATCGAGTAGTACTGGAAGATGCCGGGGATGCGCGGTTCGATAGCGGCATTCGGGTGATTGTAGCTGTCGAGGTTCGAGCCCAGATAATCCTCGACGAAGGCGCGGTCGTAGCCCGCCGCTTCCCACTCCTCATACTGGAAGTGCGAGTTGCGGTAGGGCTGGAAGCCCGACGGGTAGGCCGAGGTCCACAGCGACAGGTCCTTGCCGCCAAGGTGCGCCGCGGCCGACCAGGCGGCCTTGCGCTTCTTCTCGTCCGACGAGACGCGGCTCGTCACATAGACGCCCCAGCCGAGATAGGCCATGTTCGGAGCGAAATTCTCCTTCTCCTCCCAGGCGCTGGTCTTGGCGTTGTAGACGCGCTTGGCGCCGGGATTGATCGAGAAGCCGACCACGTCGCCGACCACGGAGGTGTCCGAGGTGCGGGCATTGGAGCCGACGTCGCCCCACCAGCAGAGCGCAGCACCGGTGCCGCCGAGGAACTGCGAGAATGCGGTGGCGTTCGGGTCGGCATTGAGCTGATCCGGCGGATAGGCATTGGCCTTGACCAGATCGAGCACGTCCTGGATCGCCTGAACCCAGGCCGGATTGTTGATGCGCGGCTTCATGGTGTCGGGGTCGAACAGCCACGCCGCGTCGTCCGGATGCTTGGCGTAGGCGCTGGCGCGATCCCCGAGGAAATAGAAGCCGAAGCCGCCCCACTGGTATTTCAGCGGGTCGAGGAAGCCGAAGGCCGGCGTTCCGGTGATCGGGTCGTTCTTGCCGGCAAGGGCGGCGGCGAGCGCCGGGAAATCCTCCCAGTGCGTCGGCACATCGGCCATGCCGCTGATCGAGCCGTCGCCGAAATAGTCCTTGCGGTAGGCGAAGGTGTGGCAGTCGCCGTCGATGGTGATGCGGTAGGTCTTGCCGTCCCAGGTACCGACGGGCGCCTTCAGATAGTTGACGAGGTCGTCGGCCTCGATCTGGGTCGCTACCCAGCCGGGCATCTCGTCGAGCAGGCCGCGGCCGGCCGTGTCGCCCTCGAAGGGCGCGCCCATCTCGATGATGTCGAAGTCGACCGTGCCGGTGGCGATCGACTGCTGCAGGCGGGCATTGTAGTCGGCCTGGGCGAGGTCGATCCAGTTGATCTTGGCGCCGGTATAGGCCTCCCACGGCTTCAGGAAGCCGCGGAACAGGAAGTTGTGGAGGTTCTGGTTGTTGAGCCCCATGAAGGTGAGCTCGACGCCGGCGAACTCGCCTTCCTTGACGTTGGCCTTGGTGGCGCCGAGGCAGAGCTCGCCGACCTTCTGCCAGTCGGCGTCGGTGGGCGAGCCCTTGCCGACGCCCGGAATCTTCAGGATCTCGGCGCGCACATTGTCCTGCGCGGACGCCCCCCCGGCCAGCGCGCCGATGCCCGCCGACGAGGCGGCGGCGACCGCCGCCATGCTCGCGGCGCCCTTCAGCACGTCGCGGCGGGTCGCCCCCATGCGGACGAGATGGTTATAGAGACTTACCTTCATGTCGTTCTCCTCCCGGACATGTTTGGAATTTTTGCTACGGCCAGTGGACTGTCGCGGGTGCGCCTGTCGTTCCCCTTATCTCGCGCTGACGAGCGAGCTTTTCCCTCGGCCGTTCATTGGTGCATGACTATTTCATGCGCGCAAGGGGCGCGCAACTGGTCTGGCGGGCATTGTCATTGGCAGATTGCTGATGGACGCCTGGCCATTTCGGCGGTAATATCAAGAGGTATCACCAAGCGCTAACGGCAATTCCAATGGCGACATCGATCAAGATCGACGACGACCTCAAGGCTCGCGTTCAACAGTTGGCCGGGCAAAGGCAGAGGTCGCCGCACTGGGTCATGCGCGAGGCCATCCGGCAATATGTGGAGCGCGAGGAAGCCCGGGAAAGTTTCAAGAAGGAAGCCCTCTCCTCTTGGAAGGAATATCAGGAGACGGGTCGCCATCTCACCGGAGAAGAGGTGCGCGGTTGGCTCCGGACCTGGGGCGGTGACGACGAGCAGGCAGTGCCCGATTGCCACGAGTGACCGTCACCGAGGCGGCGGTCCTCGGGCTGGAGCGGTGCCGCCGCTTTCTGACCGGCAAGAATCCGCATGCTGCCAAACGCGCCGCCCAGGCGATCGAGCGGCAGTTTCTGCTGCTGGAAATGACGCCGGACATGGGCCGTCCATTCGCCGATGCCCCTGAACTGCGCGAAATTCTGATCAGCTTCGGCGATTCCGGATATGTGGCCTTGTACCGCCATGAACCGTCCGACGATGCCGTGTACGTGCTGGCGTTTAGGCATCAGAAGGAAGCGGGGTACTGATCCAGGGCGGAAAGGCGGCGCGTTCCTCCTCGGGGGCTTTGCGCGAGCAGGATGGCCAAAACCTCCGCTGTGGACTCCCGCCCGCCGGCCCGTTAGCTTCGCCGCAAAATGGCCGAGCGGCCGATGGGGGGAAGATGGCTCAGGTGGCGATCCGAGACGTGTCGAAGGACTTCGGGGCCGTCAAGGTGCTGCACGGGGTCAGCGTCGACATCCCCGACGGCGCCTTCGTCGTGCTGGTCGGGCCGTCCGGCTGCGGCAAGTCGACCCTGCTGCGCATGGTGGCCGGGCTGGAGAGCGTCAGCGGCGGCACCATCGCGATCGGCGAGCGTACCGTCAACAACCTGCCGCCGGCCAAGCGCGACATTGCCATGGTCTTCCAGAACTACGCGCTCTATCCGCACAAGACGGTGGCGCAGAACATGGCGTTCGCGCTGAAGCTCAGGAAGACCGAGCCGAAAATCATCGCGGAACGGGTGAGGAAAGCCGCCGAAATCCTTGACCTGACTCCCTATCTCGGCCGCTACCCCCGCCAGCTCTCCGGCGGCCAGCGCCAGCGTGTGGCCATGGGCCGGGCGATCGTGCGCGACCCGCAGGTGTTTCTCTTCGACGAGCCGCTCAGCAATCTCGACGCAAAGCTGCGCGTGCAGATGCGCACCGAGATCAAGGAACTGCACCAGCGGCTGAGGACGACTACCATCTATGTCACCCACGACCAGGTCGAGGCCATGACCATGGCCGACAAGATCGTCGTCATGCAGGCCGGCCGCATCGAGCAGATCGGCGCGCCGCTCGACCTGTTCGACCGTCCCGCCAATGTATTCGTGGCGGGCTTCATCGGCTCGCCGGCGATGAACCTGCTCAAGGGCCGGGCCGTGGCCGGCGGCGTCGACGTCGGCGGTACGGTCATGCCGGTTCCGGCCGCCGCAAGGATCGAGGAGGGCCGGGAGGTTCTCTACGGCGTACGGCCGGAGCATTTCGACCTGGCCGAGGATGGATTTCCCGCGCAGATCAAGGTGGTGGAGCCGACCGGCTCGGAGACCATGGTGTTCCTGCGCTTCGGCGAGCGCGAGATCGTGACGCTGTTTCGCGAGCGGCACAATTTCAAGCCGGGTGACACGCTCGCCTTGCGCCCGCGCGCCGAACTCGTGCATCTGTTCGACCCGCAGAGCGGAAAGCGTCTCTGACCGGGACAGCCCTTCATGCGGACGTCGCCGCGACCTATTCGGGAGAAGATTCGATGCTCAAGGGAATAAACCCGCTGCTCAACGCCGACGTGCTCCAGGCGCTGCGGGCGATGGGCCATGGCGACGACCTGATCATCGCCGACAGCAATTTCCCGTCCGATTCGGTAGCGCGACAGACGCGGCTTGGCAGGCTGCTGAGGATCGACGCGCCGGCGCCCGCGGTGGTCGAGGCCGTGCTGTCGCTTTATCCGCTCGATACCTTCGTCGACGACGCGGCAGCGCGCATGGAGGTGGTCGGCAGCCCGGACGAGGTGCCGCTGGTGCAGCGCGAGGTGCAGGCCGCGATCGACGCGGCCGAGGGCAAGCCCTGGCCGATGATCGCCGTCGAGCGTTATGCCTTCTACGAACGTTCCAAGCAGGCCTATTGCGTCATCCAGACGGGGGAACGGCGCTTCTACGGCTGCTTCGCCTTCCGCAAGGGCGTGATCCCGCCGGACGCGGCCTGACGCCATGGCGAAGCCGATCGTCATCCTCGGCGTGTTCGTCGCCGACACCGCCTATAGGGCGCAGCGCCAGCCGCGCATCGGCGAAACCCTTCTAGGAAACGGCTTCAAGCTCGGCCCGGGCGGAAAAGGCTCGAACCAGGCGGTGGCCGCCGGACGCCTCGGCGCGGATGTGAGCTTCGTCACCAGGCTCGGTCGCGATCCCTTCGCCGAGATGGCGCTGGCGACCTGGAAGGAAGCGGGGGTGAAGCCCGCGGTGATCGAGACGCCGGAGAGCTATACCGGCGCCGCCTACATCTTCATCGAGGAGGGAACGGGCAACAACGCCATCATCGTCTCGCCGGGTGCTGCCATGCTGATCTCGCCCGCCGACATCGACCGGCATGCCGGGTTGATCCGCTCGGCCGGCGTCTTCGTCACCCAGCTCGAGCAGCCGGTCGACGCGGCGATCCGGGCGCTGGAGATCGCCCGCGGGGCAGGCGTCACGACGATCCTCAATCCAGCGCCGGCGGCGAGCCTGCCGGAGCGCATCTTCGCGCTCTGCGACTACGTCACCCCCAACGAGACCGAGACGGAGGAAATGACCGGCATCAAGGTCGAGTCGGTCGAGGACGCCCGCCGGGCCGCCGAGGCTTTCCTCACAAAGGGTGCCGGAGCGGCGCTGATCACCTTGGGCGAGCGCGGCGCGCTGCTGCATGACGGCCGGCGCTCCGAGCTGGTGTCGGCGGTGACTGCCGGTCCGGTCGTGGAAACCACGGGGGCAGGGGATGCCTTCAACGGCGGCTTCGCCGTCGGCCTGTCGCGCGGGCTCGACCCGCTGGAGGCGGTGCGCTTCGCCTGCGCAGTGGCCGGCATCTCGGTGACGCGGCCCGGCACGGCGCCGTCCATGCCGTCGCTTGCCGAGGTCGAGGCGTTGCTGGCGCGCTTCTAGGCGCGCCGTCCGGCCGCGCGGCCCGCAGCCGCGATCCGGCGGTCGAAGAACGGCCGCAGGAAGGGCATGGCGACCGAGCCGAACATGCCGAGCATCTTCATCTGCACACCGGGATAGATGGCGAAGCGGCCTCGGTCGAGGCCGGCGAGCGCTGCCCGGGCCACGGCCTCGGCGCTCCACAGGCCGCCTGCGCCGATCGCCGCCTGCGCCTCGGCAGGGCGCAGCGGCCGCTCGGCGGCAAGCTGCGGCGTCTCGGTATCCGGCGGAAAGCAGATCGAGACGGTGATGCCGAGCGGCCTGGCCTCCGCCCTCAGCGCCTCGGCGAAGCCGGCGACCGCGTATTTCGACGCGCAATAGGCGGTGTAGCCGAAAATGCCGATCAGCCCGGCGCCGGAGCCGAGCATCAGGATTTTTCCCTGCCGCCGCGCCTTCATGCCCGGATAGACGGCGCGCACGGCGTTGACCGTGCCGAAGAAATTGGTGCGGATCTGGTTTTCGAAGGCCTCAGGCGCCTGTTCATCGAAGCGACCCGGCAAAACGATGCCGGCCGAGCTAACGAGCGTCGCGCAGGGGCCGAGCACGGCCTCGCATTCCGCGATTGCGCGTACGATTTCGCGGGCTTCCCCGGCGTCGGCGGCTTCGGCATGGAAGCGGCCCTTGCCGAATCGCGTCTCGAGATCGCGCAGCCGCTCGTCCAGGCGGGATTGCGAGCGGCCGATCAGCGACACGCTGTCGCCGCGCGTCGCGCTCGCCTCGGCGAGAGCCGCGCCGATGCCGCTCGATCCCCCGGTGATGATCACATGCGCCATGCTGCCCTCGACCGTTCGTTCTTACCATCCTGCCGTGAGGTCAACAAACCGAACGCGCTTGCGCACGGATATTGGATCACGTCACCTTGATTTGCCGTGAAAAAATTGCGAACACCCATGCGCCGACGGCAATACCAGAGGGGGTTGAGCCGTTCTGATAGGCATCAGACCTCGCTGTCCTGCGGGGGTCCTCGACGGGGAACGGCTTGAGTTTGGGACTGTTCGAGCACCCTCTCGCGCTTTTGACCGCAGCCCTTGCCGCGGTTGTCATCGTGGCTGCGATAGCGGATCGCTTTGCCTTGCCGGCCAAGGTATGGCGCGGCAGCCGCCCGGTCCGCACGCCGGCGTCCACGGCAGTCGACTTCGCCGCGTGGATCGCCGTCGTGCTGCTGGTATACGCGCTGTTCTTCGCCATCTCCTGGCGACCGCTCTACGCACTCGCCGGGAGCCTCAGCACCTTCATAATCTTCACGCTGATTTCACGCGCCAAGTTCCAGTTCATCCGCGAGCCGCTGGTCTTCTCCGACGTGGCGCTCGCCTTCCTGGTCCTGCGGCACAAGGAAATGTTCTATGCGACATGGCTCAACGTCGCGTTCTGGGTGGTGGCGCTGGGCTATGTGTTCGGCGCATCGGCGCTGTTCATGATCTTCGAGGAGCCGATCCTGCCGGGCGTCGCGCAGGAACTGGCGATCGCGGCCATGCTCGTGGCTGCGGCGGCGCCGGGGCTGCTGCTGTTCCTGTCCGGCATCCGCCAGCCGCTCGCCGGACTTTCCGCAGCGCTCATCGGCAAGGACGACATCAAGACGCTGACCGTTCGGCTGGGCACATCGGCGGCGCTGCTCTACGGGTTCCTGGCGTGGCTCGGCCGCCGCGAAGCTCCGCGGCTGCGTCCGGCGGCTTCGAGCTTGTCCGGCGTTGCGGCGCCCGTTGATGCCGCCGGCGAAGGCGACATGCCGCTGCTGGTCGTGTGGCAGTCCGAATCGTTCATGGACATGCGCCATTTCGGCGTGAAGCTTGCCCTGCCCAATCTCGATCGCCTGCGTCGGCGCGCCGTGGAATGGGGCCGCATGTCGAGCGTTTTCGAAGGTGGCTACACGCTGCGCACCGAATTCTCGGTCATTTCCGGGCTGCCGCCTGAGGCGCTGGGCCCCGACGCGTCCTATCCATATCTGCGCGCCGCCGCCTATTCCGAGATCGCGTGGCCCAACCGCCTCCGCAAGGCCGGGTGGAACACGCATTTCCTGCACCCCTACGACCGCCGCTTCTTCTCGCGCGACCGCGCCCTGCCGCTGCTCGGCTTCGAGGCGATGACCATGCTCGACGGCTTCGAGCACGACCCGCGACACCAGGGTCCCTACGTCTCGGACATGACCCTGTCGGAACGGCTGCTCGATCTTTGCCGGGGCGACGGCTCGAAGGGACAGTTCCTGTTCGCCGCCTCGGTCGAGAACCACGGGCCGTGGCGCCCCAGCCCGCGTGGCGGCGGCGAGCCGCTCGACATCTATCTCGCCATCCTGCAGCGCTCCGATGCCGCGCTGGGCTTCCTTGCCGACGAACTCGACCGGCTCGACCGCCCCGTCTGGCTCGCCTTCTACGGCGACCATGCGCCGATCCTCAAATCCTTCGCCGATCCGTTTCCCGATCCGAGGACGGACTACGTGATCGTGCCGATGGCCCGTGCCGCCGAGGGCGCCGCCCCGCAGCTGTCTCCGGTGGAGAAGGCGCCGTGGGAGCTGATCGCCGATATGGTAAGGCATGCCGGCCTGCGCGGCCCGCTGGCCGATGCCGGGGGCGCCCGATGAGCCCCGGCGATTTGCTCGGCCCGCCGCTGCGCGGCCGCACCTTCCTGTTCCTGCAGGGGCCGTCGTCGCCGCTGTTCGCGCGCATCGCCGCGCATCTGGATAAGCTCGGCCACCGCTGCCTGCGCGTCAATCTCTGCGCCGGCGATTGGGTCTTCTGGCGCCGCCAGGGCGGCATCAATTACCGGGGCAGGCTTGCCGACTGGCCTGCCTTCATCGCGAAGCTGATGGATACCGAAGGGGTCGGCGGCATCGTGCTGCTCGGCGAGGAGCGGCCGCACCACCTCGCCGCGGCGGAGGCGGCCAAGGCGCGCGGCATTCCTGTCTATGCCGTCGAGATGGGCTATCTCAGGCCGGACTGGATCCGCATCGAACGCGACGGCAGCGGCTATCATTCGCATTTCCCGACCGATCCCGCCGTGATCCTGAAGGCGGCCGCGGGGCTGCCCGAGCCAGACTTGAAGGTGCAGCACTACACGCAGTCCTTCCTGGCGGACGCCGTTTACGACCTGCTCTTCAACCTGCCCAACGTCTTTCTGCGGTTCCTGTATCCGCATTACCGCTGGCACGCGATCTTCCATCCGCTCGCCGAATACGCCGGCTGGGTCGCCCGGCTGCTACAGGCGCGGGGCCGCGCCCGCCGGCGCATGATGACGCTGCAGCGTATCCACGATGCCCGCGATCCCTATTTCGTCTTTCCGCTGCAACTGGAGACGGACTACCAGATCCGTGCCTATTCGAACTTCGGGAGCCAGCGGGACGCCATCGCCCTCGTCATCGAGTCGTTCGCGGCCAACGCGGCACCGGATGCGCGCCTGCTGTTCAAGGTGCACCCGCTCGACAACGGCCTGATTCCCTGGGAGAAGGAGATCGCGGCCCATGCAAGGCGCAAGGGCATCGCCGACCGCGTTCACTTCGTCGACGGCGGCAATCTCTCGCGCATGATCATGCTTTCGGCGGGCGTGGTCACCATCAACTCGACGGCCGGCATCGTCGGCCTGCAGCGCGGCAAGCCGGTCAAGGCGCTCGGCGTCGCCATCTTCGACATACCGGGACTGACCGACCCCGGGCCGCTCGATCGCTTCTGGCGGGAGGGCGCCGCGCCCGATCCCGAACTGGTCGACGCGTTCCTACGCCTGATCGCGGCGACGCTGCACGTTCGCGGCAACTTCTACTCGTGGGCGGGCGTGGAGGCCGGCGCCGAGGCGATCGCCCGACGCCTGCACGAGGGCAGGGTCAACGAGCCGGGCGGCTTCGTGCCGGTACCGCCACGCATGCGGCCGGTGGACGCCGCGCCGTGAACGCGCCGCCCTGGCCTTGGGGCTGTAGCGCTATGATTCGGCCGCCATCCGGCGCAGGACGGCCTCGATATCGACGGAACCCACACCGAAATTGCGGGCGATGAGGGCCTCCAGCTTCTCGGCAGTCCTGCTCACGGCGAACTCGATCTGCTCGGGCGTGTGCTCGGCGGTGATGAAGAAGCGCAGCCGCGCCTGTCCTTCCGGGACCGCCGGATGGATGATCGGCATCACGTTGATGCCGGCCTCCAGCAGGTCGTTGCAGAGCTGCGCGGCGCGCATCGAATCGCCGACGATGACCGGGATGACCGAGCAGCCGACGCTCACCCCGGTGTCGAGTCCGCGGGCGCGCGCCAGATCGAAGAACAGGCGGCCGTTGGCGCGCATGCGCGTGACGCGCTCCGGCTCGCGATCGATCAGGTCGAGCGAGGTCCAGGCGGCCGCGGCGAGCGCCGGCGCCAGACCGACGCTGTAGACGAAGCCGCCGGCATGGCCCTTGAGCAGGGTGACCAAGGCCTCGTTGCCGGCGACATAGCCGCCGCAGCTCGCGGTCGTCTTCGACAGCGTGCCCATCCAGATGTCGACGTCGCGCGGGTTGCAGCCGTGATACTCGGCCGTCCCGCGGCCGGTCCCGCCGATGACGCCGAGCGCATGCGCGTCGTCGACCATCAGCCAGAAACCGTAGCGCGCCCTGAGTTCGATCAGCCGGCGCAGGTCGGCGACGTCGCCGTCCATGGAGTAGACGCCTTCGACCAGCACCAGGGTGCGTCGGTGCCGGCCCGCCACCGAGCGCAGGACGCGCTCGAGATCCTCGGCGTCGTTGTGGCGGAAGAAGCGCCGATGCGCGCCGGACAGCTTTGCGCCCGTCAGCGCGCTGTTGTGGATGAACTCGTCGTGGATGATAAGGTCTTCCGGCCCGAGCAGCGTGCCGATCGCAGTGACGTTGGTCAGATAACCGCTGACGAAGACGATCGCCGCCTCGACGCCGTAGAAGGACGCGAGCTTGGCCTCGAGCTCGCCATGGATCGGGCGCTCGCCGGCGACCAGCCGGCTGGCGGAGGCCGAGATGCCGTAGCGGTCGATCGCCTTCTTGCTGGCCGCGAGCACCTCAGGATGGCGGTTCATGCCGAGATAGTCGTAGGAGGCGAAGTTAACCAGTTCCCGGCCGTCCACGACGGTGGTGGCGCCCGCCGCCCCGGCATGGCTGCGGAAGAATGGGTTGTCGATGCCGAGCTGGTCGCCGGCGGCGGCCTGCGCCATGATCTGCCTGTGCTCAGGCAGGTCGGCGAAGGACGGCACCTGTTCCGTTGGAAACGGCGCGGCCGGCCGCGCGACCCGCTTCGCCGCCGGCCGGGCATGGTCCTTCATGAAACTCAGCACCTGGTCGCGGACGGCGCTGGCGTCTCGGTTCCTGGAGCTCGGAGCGTCCTTCATTGCGAGCCTGCCTTTGCCAGCGTCGTATGGCGCGTGGCGAGGTGGTCGACGACGGTGACATTGGCGCCCTTGTCGTCGGCCATGCCGGTACCGGCGTGCTCGGTGACCTTGAGGTAGAGCTTGCGCGCGACGTCGCCGACCGTGGTGCTTTGGGTGACGCTGGACAGCGGCATCTCGAACCCGGTCTTCTGCCGGAAGCTCATGCCGAGCTCCATCGCCATCAGGCTGTCGAGCCCGACATCCTTGATGATTTTCAGCGGCGAGATCTCGGTCGCCGGGATGCGCAGGATGGTGGCGATCTCGGTGGCGACGAGCTGGAAGATCAACTGCTCGCCTTCCTCCTGGGTCTTGCCCTGTACCAGCCAGACGAGGTCGATGCGGTCGCCGTCGCCACCGGCCGACTGGGTCTTGGCCGAGCGCGCGACCACCTCGAAGAGCGGCGCGGCGACCGTCTTCAGGTGCCGGGCCATGCCCATGTCGATCTCGGCGATCGCGATCACCGCCGCCTCGACCGTGCCGGGGTCGCGTCCCACATAGGCGTCGACATAGGCGAGCGCCTGCGCGGCCGACATGCCGGTCTTGCCGATGCGCTTCGACAGGAGATCGTTGACGTCGCTGTTGCGGGCAAGGAAGCCGGTGTCGGAGATGGCGCCGAAGCCGACGGCGAGCGCCGGCAGGCCGGCGCGCCGGCGAGCCCGGGCCAACCCTTCGAGATAGCCGTTCGCCGCGACATAGTTGGCCTGTCCGGGGTTTCCGACCAGCGTCGTCGCCGACGAGAACAGGATGAAGTGATCGAGGGCGTCCTGCCTGGTCAGCCGGTCGAAGATTGCCGCTGCCCTGGCCTTGGGCGCCACGACCGCGCGCACCCGCTCTTCCGTCAGGTTCTCGATGAGGGCGTCGTCCAGCACCATGGCGGCGTGGACGACCGTCTTCAGCGGCCCCGAGGCGCGAACGGCCTCGAGCATACCCGTAACCGCCGCCTCGTCGGTGATGTCGCAGGCATGGAGTGAGGTCTTCACGCCCTGCGCTGCCCACTTGGCGATGGCGGCTGTCGTATCGTCGTCGGCCACGCCGCGGCGCGAGCAGAGCGCGATCTTGCGCGCGCCCTTCTCCACCAGCCAGTGCGCCGTCGCCAGTCCGAAGCCGCCTATGCCGCCGAGCACGAGATGGACGCCGGCGGGATCGGCGCGCAGGCCGGCCCGCGGAGCCATCAACACGGCATCCTCGCCGGGAACGGGCGCCTTGACCACGATCTTGCCGATATGGCCGGAGCCCTGCATCAGCCGGAAGGCGGAAACGATCTCGTCATGCCGGAAGGCGCGGTAGGGCAGGGGCGTCAGGTCGCCCTTCTCGAACAGCGCGGACAACTCGGCGAGCAGACTGGCGCTCAGCTCCGGCTGGGCGTTGAGCAACTGGTCGGCGTCGATGCCGAAATAGCTGATGTTGCGGCGGAACGGCCGCAGCCCGATCTTGGTGTCGGCGTAGAAGTCGCGCTTGCCCAGCTCGAGGAAGCGGCCGAACGGCTTGAGCAGCGACAGGCTCCGCTCCATCGCCTCCGAGAACAGCGAGTTGAGCACGATGTCCACGCCCTTCTGGCCGGTGGCGGCGAGCACGTCCTCCACGAAGGTGAGCGTGCGCGAGTTGAACACATGGTCGGCGCCCAGGGTCTCCAGCAGCCGACGCTTCTCCACCGATCCCGCCGTGGCGATCACCGTGGCGCCGCGTGCCTTGGCGACCTGCAGCGCCGCCAGGCCGACGCCGCCAGCGCCGCCATGGATCAGGATCGTCTCGCCGGCGCGGATGCGGGCGAGTTCGACGACCGCGTAGTAGGCGGTGAGGAAGGCGACCGGCAGCGTCGCGCCGGCGATCGGGTCGATACCGGCCGGCAGCCGCGCCACGCCCGAGCGCTTCACGCAGACATGTGTCGAGAAGGCCGCCGGAGCGACCGCCATGACGGCTTCGCCCACCGCGAGATCCTTGACGCCGGCGCCGATGGCCAGCACGTGGCCGGCGCACTCCATGCCGATCGTCGGGCCGGCAAAGCCGTCCTCGAGCGCCTCCTCGGGCAACATGCCCATGGCCCACATGACGTCGCGGAAATTGAGCCCGGTGGCGGCAACGGCAATGAGCACTTCGTCCGGGCCGGGCATGGACGGCGTCGCCGTCTGCCAGACGATGCTGGCGACCTGCGAGGCGACGGCCTGACGGACGGTCGCCGCTGTGAAGTCGTGCGTGCCGGATTGCCCGCCGCTGGCGGGGCCGGGCACGATCCGCAGTTCCTGCGCATTGCCGGTGTCGGGATCGATCGCCCACTCGCGGTTGTCGCTGTCGCCGGTCATCAGCGCCAGGGTCTTTTCCAGTCCGACAGCCGGGCCGCCGTCGCAGCCCGACAGATCGACGCTGTGCAGGTCGATCGCCTCGACCTCGTTGCGCAGCACGCGCAGATAGCTGCGCAGCCCCTCGTCGCGGGCCGAAAGCGGTGTTGCACCGTCCGGAGATTTGCCGGCGGGACTGCCGAGCAGGACGGCGAGCCGCTTCTTCGCCGCGGCATCGCCGACCTGCAGCGCCTGTGCGACCATGGCCACCTGCATCGCGCTCTTCGCCAGCCAGTCCGAGTCGTCTCCCTCGACCGCCGCCGGCACGTAGATGACGTTGCGTGCTACCGGATCAAGGCCGGCAAGGGCAGACGAAAACGCCTGCCGGTCCGCTTCGGCGTCACCTAGGAAACGGATCGATGCGAAGGGCGGCCTGCTCTCGAAGGCCGCATCGCCATGATGGACGACCAGCGCCGGCTGCCGTTCCGCCGGCCAGGCCGGCAGCGCGATCGTGCCGCGTGCCGCCGCTTCCACGGTGACGACGGGTCCCTCCGCAAGTCCGTGCTGCGTTACGGCCGGTGCCTCCAGCGGCAACAGGCGCAGCAAGGACTGCCAATCCTCCGCCGAGGCCAACTGGCCCACGGGGAACTCGACGCTTTTGCCGCGATCGAACCAGCCATCGCTCAGGCCGAAAGCGAAATCGGCAAAGGCGCTCGGCGCGGGTGCGCAGATCATCAGCTGCGTCGCCGGGCCGAACAGCGCTTCGACGGTCCTTCCGGCGTCATCGCCGCTCATCAGTGCGAAGGCGTGGTCGGCCGCGCTGATCACGATGTCGGCGACGCCGATCTGGGCCACGTCGGACGGACGCGCGATCGTCACCAATGGAGCGGCCTCGAAGGCGATCGAGAGTTCGGCAAAGGCGGTGTCGCGCGATTCGACCGCGACAAAGGCCGCGCCGGTCTCCGCAGCCAGGCGCGCCAGATTGGCGGTTACCGACCGCGAAACGGTACCGAGCTCGACGATGCGGCGCACCGGCCGGACCTCTCCTCCGCCACGAAGCGCCTTGCGCAGCGCAGACGTGATCATCTTCACCCGCGCGGCGCTGGCCGGCGAATGCGCCCTGAGCGTATCGATCGTGGTGTCGCTCAGCACGTTCGGCCGCGTCGATGCCTCGTCGAGGCGCTCGACCGGTCCCGCGTGCAGCCTGTCGAGGCGGTCCATCGCTTCCAGGTGCACGTCGTTCACCGCGACGATCTCGGCGATGCGGTCCGGCCTGTCGCGATAGACGGCACCGACGATCTCGGCCACCGCGGGCAACGAGCAGTCGGCCTCGATCCTCCAGTCCCCGTCTTCGCGCCGGGCCAGATCCACCGACTCCAGCAGGTACAGGCAGTTCGCCAGGAAGCATTGGAAGTCGGCATCGCCGGGCAGCGCGACGGCGGCGAGCATGCCGGTGTTGCGGCTTGCCTTGCGGGCGATCTCGAAGCTGGCGCGGTAGATCGCCGCCTCGATCATCTGGGAAGAGCCGTCGCCCTGGTCGTCGCCGGCCTCGAAAAATGGGCCAGGCTTGGCCGGCATCGCCGCAGCGGGCTGGAACGGCGGAACCCGGCTCGGCACAAGCGCCTGGTGGTAGGTGACGTCGTCCAGCGGCTTCTGCTGACGCAGGTAGGTACGCTTGAAGCGGCAATCTTCGATAACCGCGGCGATTTCGCCCGATTTGTCGAAGAACGTGAAATCGGCCTTGATCGAGCCTGCCGAAACGCGCCGGATGTCGATCACCGCCCGCGTGAGCGTGCCGCCGGCACCGTAAAGGCGCGTGCAGCCGAAGCGGACGGGAATATAGGGCGCGCCGCGCGCCTCTCCGGAGATGTCGCCGAACACGGCGACGAGGCCGTGGAAGGCAGCGTCCACGGAGACCGGGTGCAGGTTGTAGGTCACATGCGGATTGCGCGGCGCGGCCGGCAGGTCGAGCGCGACGTCGATCCGGTCCTCGCCGATCCGCGAGGCCTCGCGCAGAAGCTGGAAGGTCGGGCCGTAATCCAGTCCGAAATGACGGGCCGTCTCGTAGGCCACGGCGCCGGCAATCGGTTCCTTCTGCGCGCGCTTGCGCGCCGGGACCGGTTTCGGCCGGCCGGCCGGGAGACGGTGGCAGCGGGCGATGGCATGCACCGTCCAATCGTCGCTGCTCAGCCTGTCGCGCGACCTGATCTCGATGTCGCCGGTGTCGCCGGAGATGGTCGTCGACAGCTCGCGCAAATGGCTGTCGGACAGTTCGAGCGGACGGAAGATTTCCAGATTGGAGATTTCGACCTGCTCGGTCTCCAGGAACTGGCTCGCCGCCGAGATCGCAATGTCGAGGAAGGCGCTGCCGGGCAGGATCGGCTGGCCGTCGACGACATGTTCGGCGAGGTCGGGGAAGAGGTGCGCGTCGACATGGTTCTTCCAGCTTCCGCCGGACCGGTCGATGCGCCAGCCGGCCAGCGTATGCGGCGTATCGAGGCGCCCGTAGAGGTCGATGGCGTCGCTGGTGAACTCGTGGCGCATGTCGATCGGCTCGAACGGCAGCGACGGCAGTTCGACGCGCGCGTTGCGTGTGCCGAAGGCCTTCCGCCGGTCGAAGGCGCCGCCATTGGCGATCACGCGGGCGAAGGTGGTGGAGACCGGGTCCGCGGCGTTATCCTCGCGCAGCAGCGAACCGATGGCGGCCGCGGCGACCGAGCGGTCCTTGATCGTGTCCTTCAGATAGGATGTCAGGATCGGGCGCGGGCCGATCTCGACGAACAGGGTGCAGCCGAGGTCGATCGCCGTATGCGTGGCCTGCACGAAATGCACGGGCTCGCGCACGTTGCTCCACCAGTAGGCCGGATCGAGGCTGTTGCCGGACAGCACGCCGCCGGTCACCGTCGATATGAACGGCACCTGCGAGGTCCTGAGCGCGATCTGCGACATGTCCTCGAGGAAATCGTCCTTGGCGATCTCGATCAGCGGATGGTGGAAGGGATAGTTGATGTCGAGAACCTGCCCGACGACGCGTTCCGCCCGCATGACGTCGCGCAGCGCCGCGATCTGCTCGGTCGGTCCGGAGACCGACACCGATCCCTTGGCGTTGACGGCGGCCACGGTGATCTGGTCGAGGCCGTGGCGTCGGAAGAAGGCCATCGCGTCGTCCGGCGCGAGCTGCACCGCGGCCATGCCGCCCGAGCCGGCCAGCCGGTCCTGATGGTAGGAGCGCTTCGCCACCACGGAGACGGCGTCGACCAGCGAGATCGCCCCGGAGACGTAGGCGGCAGCCACCTCCCCGACCGAATGGCCGTAGACGGCGGCCGGTTTCACCCCGAGCAGGCCGAGCACGTCGGCGAGAGCGGCCTGGATGGCGAACAGCAGCGGCTGTCCGATCTTGGTGTCGCGCAGCTTCGTGTCGAGCTCGGGGTCGAGCAGCAGGTCGATGAGGCTGATCTGAGCGCGGACCTGGAACAGCGCGTGGATGACGTTGAAGCGGTCGCGGAAGGCCGTGTTGCGCCGGTAGGCGTCGATCGCCATGCCGGCCCATTGCGAGCCGTTGCCGGAAAACACGAAGGCGATCCTGGCGTCGTCCTGTACGGCTTCGGCCTGCACGCCTTCCTTGGCGTTGCGATCGCGCAGGCGCGCGTCGAGCGCCCTGACAATGGTTTCCGGGTCGTCGCCGACCGCGACGAACCGATGTTTCAGGCGTGCCCGATTCGCTCCCGTGGCCGCCACGAGCGGACGGCGCTCGTGGGGCGCGACATCCTTCAGCCTGGCGCGGTGGGATTTAAGCAGCGCTTCCAGCGCGGACGCGGTATGGGCGCTGGCGAGAAACACCTTGCCGCCGGCCTCCGGCTTGTCGCGGACGGGCCCGTCATGCGGATCGCTGATGATGACATGCGCGTTGGTGCCGCCGAAGCCGAAGGAATTGACGCCGGCGAGCCGCGCATGCTTGCCGTGCAGCAGCTCGATCGGTTCGCCAGCGACATGGACGTTGAGCGCCTTGAAATCGACCGACTCGTTCGGCGTGTCGAAATGCAGCGACGCCGGGAAGAAATTATGTTCCAGCGCCAGCATCGCCTTCATCAGGCCGAGCAGGCCGGATGCAGGCTCGGTGTGCCCGATGTTGGTCTTGATCGAGCCGATGGGGATAGGCGCCCGGCGGGAAGCCCCGATGACGGTGCCGATCGACCAGACCTCGGCCGGATCGCCCACCTTGGTGCCGGTGCCGTGGCCCTCGATGAAGGCGAGCCGGTTCGGATCGATGCCGTTGCCTTCGTAGAGAGATCTCAGCAACTGCGCCTGCGCCTGCTGCGAGGGAAGCGAGATGCCGTTGGTCCGGCCGGCGGAGTTCACGCCGGAGGCGAGGACGCGGGCATAGCTGCGGTCGCCCTCGGCAAGCGCGGTATCGCTGCGGCGCAGGATCACGACGGCGCCGCCTTCGGCCCGGACATAGCCGATGCCGTCATTGTCGTAGGCACGGCAAAGCCCCTCAGGCGACAGCATCCTGGCCTGCGCGAAGCCGACGAAGGCGAGCGGATGGGTGAGCGCGTTGACGCCGCCGACGATCGCCGTGTCGACCTCTCCGTCCTCCAGCGCCTTCATCGCCAGGTCGAGCGCCACCAGCGACGACGAGCAGGCGGTGTCGACGGTGAGGCTCGGGCCGTTCAGACCGAAGACATGGGAAATGCGGTTGGAAACGATCGACAGCGTGTTGCCGGTCATGAAATGCGGGCCGGCCGCGGCGGGGTCCTCGACGATGAGGTTGCCGTGGTCGAGTGCCGATGCGCCGATATAGACGCCGACGCGCTGGCTGCGCAGGTCGGTGAAGTCGAGGTTCGCGCTTTCGAGCGCCCGCCAGGTAAGCTGCAGAATCATCCGCTGCTGCGGATCCATCAGCTGCGCCTCGCGCTGCGACAACCCGAACACTCCCGCGTCGAAGCTGAAGCAGTTGTCGATGATGCCCGCGGCAAACGTGTAGGTCTTGCCGCGCGTTCCGATTTCGGGATGCCAATAGCGCGATTGATCCCACCGGTCGGCGGGCACCTGCGTGATCATGCAGCGACGCTGCCGCAGGAGTTCGAAAAGCTGCTCTGGCGTGTTTGCGCCCGGCGCCAAAACGGCGCGACCAATGATTTCTACCGACATGTCCCCTGACGCCGTTACACCAAGATCATGAACCTGGACCGCCCCGTTCGAAGTCGGTTATTCAGGAAAAGAAACTCCCGATCCTGTTCTCGTTGCGCCTCCCATGAGGAGACGAAAGTCTGGTAACGACGCCATTGGCACGACCGACCGTTCCGGTACTTTGCATTGTTCAGCTCGTATTCTTTTTGCTGCCTGGTCACATGCCCCAACAAATCGGTAGTAGCTCATGTAACGGCGCGAGACAATCGAAGAAGGCAAAAAATGATGGAATATGACGCGGCATACCCGGAACAACGTTTCCGTTCAGTAGCTTAGCCCGGTCATGCGCGCCCGTCCTGTAGTCCTGCCACAATTTCGTCCCTATTGTCGTTTTCCAGGGACAATTGGTCGACGCCCGCTGAATACAGCCGTGGTATTCTTTAGTCACCTGATGACGAATATGAACATCATCTGGCAACCATTCTGATTTTTTGTGACGATCGTGGATGCCGCCGTCACTTCATCCATCCGATAATCGATGCGCTTCGACGTCTGGAGAGTCAAGGGCACGGCCATTGACAAGCCGTTTGCGCGCGATCATTGGACGTTCTACGCCCGGAAAACGGTCGCTCGGCACGGGGTTGAATGGTTGCTTTCGGAACAAGCGGGCTTCGCGGTCTGGCGACGGATCTGCTTTCGGGGCCTGGCTACGTGCATGTTTCGGCTTTTGCCACCCATCTTGCGGAGGCGGGCCGGGTGGTTCGCGGATGCGCGGTGTTCGTCGGCAGCGACCGCCGCGACAGCAGTCCGGAGCTGACGCGCCAGACGCTTGCGGCGCTCGCCGCGGCGGGTTTTGCGCCGGTCTATTGCGGCGTGCTGCCGACGCCGGCATTGGCTTTTCACGCGATGAGCCTGCAGGCGCCGGCGGTCATGGTGACGGGCTCGCACATTCCGGCCGACCGCAACGGGCTCAAATTCTACCGGCCGGACGGCGAGATCGACAAGGCCGACGAACGGGCGATCGCGGCGCTGGCGGCGGCCGCGCCGGCAGCTGTGCCGGCCAGGCTTGCGGCTTTGCCGGCGCCGGACGCGGCGGCGCGGGATCGCTACGCCGCCCGCTACCGGGCTGCCTTCCCGTCGCCGATCCTGCGCGCGCGGCGCGTCGGACTGTGGCGGCACAGCTCGGTCGCCGCCGACCTTCTGGCCGGGCTGCTGGCGGGCCTCGGCGCCGAGGTGGTCGAGCTCGGCGCCAGCGACGGTTTTGTCGCCGTCGACACCGAGGCGATCGACGCGGCGACGGCGGAACGGCTGGCGCACTGGTCGCGGCAGCATCGGCTGGATGCGATCGTCTCGACCGACGGCGACGGCGACCGGCCGCTGCTTGCCGACGAGACGGGCCGGATCGTTCGCGGCGACGCGCTCGGGCTGGTGGCGGCGCGCCTGCTCGAGGCCGATGCCGTGGTGACGCCGGTCTCGTCCAATCCCGGCATCGACGACCGTTTCGGCTTCGCGGTGATCCGCACCAGGGTCGGCTCGCCCTTCGTGCTGGAGGGAATGGACACGGCGGCAAGGCGCGGCTTCACCCGCGTGCTCGGCTTCGAGGCGAATGGCGGCCTGCTGCTCGGCTCCGCGGTCGATCTCGGCGCCGCCCGGCTCGACGCGTTGCCGACCCGCGACAGCATGCTGCCGCTGCTCTGCGCCTTCGCCGCGGCAGGCGCGCATGGGCTGCCGCTGTCAAAGCTGTTCGACGATCTCGCCCTGCCGGCCTGCGTCAGCGGCCGCGTCGAGAATTTTTCGCGCGCCGACAGCGACCGGCTGATGGCTGCGCTGCGGGCCTCGCCCGACGCTGTGGGCAGCATCCTCGGCCCGATCGGCACGGCCACCCGCATCGACGACATCGACGGCCTGCGGATTCATCTCGACGGCGGCGGCATGATCCATCTCAGGCCCTCCGGCAACGCGCCGGAGATGCGCTGCTATGCCGCCGCGCCGACGCCCGAGCGCGCCGCAGCCCTGCTGGCGGCGGGGCTGGCGGCGATCGAACGGTTTCCCGACACCAACGAAACGCTTTGCGGAGCAGGCCAGTGAGCATCGTACCAGTGATCATCAGCGGCGGCGCCGGCTCGCGGCTCTGGCCATTGTCGCGCGAGGGCCATCCAAAACCGCTGATCGAGATGGGCGACGGCCAGTCGCTGCTGCGGCACGCCTATCGCCGCGCCCTGGCGATCCCGGGCGTCGCCGACATCCTCACCGTCACCAACCGCGATCTGCTGTTCGTCAGCGAGGACGAGTACCGCGACACCGGGCTCGCCGCGCCGCGGCTCACCTATCTGCTCGAGCCGGAAGGCCGCGACACGGCGGCCGCCATCGCCGCCGCCACGCTTGCCGTGGAGGAGGCGCATGGGCGCGACGCGGTGATGATCGTGCTGCCGGCCGACCACATGGTGACCGACGTGCCGGCCTTCGTCGCGGCGGCCGAAGAGGCGGCCGCGCTCGCCCGCCAGGGCCGGCTCGTCACCTTCGGCATCCGCCCGACCCGGCCGGAGACCGGCTACGGTTACATCGAGGCCTCCGGCACCGACGTGCTGCGCTTCGTCGAGAAGCCTGACCTGGCGCGCGCCGAGAGCTATGTCGCCGCCGGCAGCTTCTACTGGAACGCCGGCATGTTCTGCTTTGCCGCGGGCACCATGCTCGGCCTGCTCGAATCCTTGGCCCCCGACATTTTGCGCGACTGCCGGGCGGCGCTGAAGGCGGCGCGGCGCGTCAAGGGCGACGGCGTCGCCCAGATCGAGCTCGACAAGACCCGCTTTGCCGCGGTGCGAAAAGAATCGATCGATTACGCGGTGCTGGAGAAGGCGGAAAACGTGTCGGTCGTGCCCTGCGACATCGGCTGGAGCGACATCGGCTCGTGGACGGCCTTCGCCGACCTGCTTGCGGCCGACGAGGCCGGCAACCGGCTGGCCGGCGAGGTGGCGCTGGTCGACACGCGCAACACCGTCATTGCCGGCGGCGGCCGGCTGATCGGTGCGGTCGGGGTGGAGGACCTGATCATCGTCGACACCGCCGACGCGCTGCTGGTCGCCGGCAAGGACAGCGCCCAGGAGGTGAAGACGCTGTTCAACCGGCTGAAGGCGGATGGCCACGAGGCCGCCCGCCTGCACCGCACCGTGCACCGTCCCTGGGGCACCTACACCGTGCTGGAGGAGGGCGAGCGCTTCAAGATCAAGCGCATCGAGGTGAAACCCGGCGGCCGCCTCAGCCTGCAGATGCATCATCACCGCTCGGAACACTGGGTGGTCGTCTCCGGCACCGCCCGCATCGTCAACGGCGACACCGAGATGCTGCTGGCCACCAACCAGTCGACCTACATCCCCGCCGGCACCAACCATCGGCTGGAAAATCCCGGCATCCTGCGCCTGGTCATGATCGAGGTGCAGACCGGCGACTATCTCGGCGAGGACGACATCGTCCGCCTCGACGACGTCTATGGCCGAAGCTGAGCCGAGGCGGGCCGGAAGTGGAGGGGATCATGGGCGGGACCTATGCCTGGATCAACGAGCCGGCCTCGTGGTCGGGCGACGCGCCCGCGCTCGTCGTCGCCACCGACAAGGCGACGGATTTCTGGCGCGAGACGTTTTACGGCTTCGTGCGCGACAGCGGCCACGCTTTCCTGACGCCGATTTCGGGCGACTTCACGATTTCGGCGACCGTCGTCGGCGATTACGAACAGCTTTACGACCAGGCCGGGCTGATGCTCAGGCTGGACGAGCGCAACTGGATCAAGACCGGTATCGAATACACCGACGGCATGATGCATTTTTCCGTCGTCGTGACGCGCGAAGTGTCGGACTGGTCGGTCATACCGCTGCCCGATGCACGGCCCGACGACGCGGTCGAGATGCGGCTGACACGCCATGGCGATGCCGTGCGCATCCAGTACCGGCTCGGCGGCACATCCTGGCAGATGGCGCGGCTGGCACCGTTCCCGGCAGCGGACGCCTCGGCCGGCGTCATGGCCTGCTCGCCGGAGCGCGGCGGATTTCGTGCCCGCTTCCGCGACATCGCGGTCGGGCCGGCGATCGCCCGAAAACTGCACGCCGACTGAGCCGGCGGGGGAGGGGCTCCGCGGAGGCTCCTTGCAGTGCCTTTGTCGAACGGTATACCAGTGGTCACAAGCTTTGGCCGAGGGCGCACACCTCACCGCCTCGCTTCGCATGCCCCTTTCCGGTGGGAGGAATCGGTTGAGGCGGTACAGGCGCTCGCCAGCCTGGTTTGAGGTGGGGAGTGGCGAGCGAGCGAGCCGGTGAGGGGACTTGAGCACCTGAGGTCACGGCATCTGCCGGCACGGAAGCCGGCGAAAGATGGGCAAACGGAGCCAGGGTGACGAGCGGCAGGACGAACGGGCTGCGCGGAAAGGCGAGGTGGCGGACGGTCCTGCTGCCGGCCGCGCTGGCCGTCGTCCTCGTCGTCCCGGCTCTCAACCGGCATCCGGTACCTGAGCCGGCCCTGCCGCCGGCTGCCATTGTCGAGGCGAAGAAAATCGAGCCGCCGCGTCGGCGTCCCGGCTTCCTGTCGACGGTCGCCGGCAGTCCCTATCCGTTCCGGTCGGCGATCGGCGTCAATCCGGAACAGGTCTGCGACCGCCTCGACGAAGCGGGTTTCGCCAATTCCGGCTGGCGCGGCGCCGAGGTCGCCGGTGTCTGGGAATGCATGGCGCTGCTCCAGGCCCCCGCCGACGGCGGAGCCGGAGAGGTTTTGGAAACGCCGCAAAACAGCCTGTTCTATCTGCTGCGCGGCCGCGCCAGCCGCCGCATCAACTACGCCCGCATGAAGATCAACCTGCTCGACCCGGCCGGCGAGGCCAAAACGCTCGCCGACGCGGTGCGCTTCATGGAACTGTTCGCGGCGGCGGCCGGCTTCGACCTGCCTGCCGACCTGCGCGACGCGATCCTCGAGAAGACGCCGGCGACGGTCGTCACCCGCGACGTCAATTTCAAGCTGAAGCCGGAATTCGACGACCCGGCCCGCTTCAACCTGTCGATCGAGTTCGGCCCGACGCTTTATTCCTTCTACCGGACGCCTGCGCCCGAACCGCGGCCCGCCGCTTCGCGCGCCGTACCGGAGGCGGACGGCAAGGGCGGGCGCCTGCGCAAGGCGGAATGAAGGTTCGGCGCGCCGGTCCGTCGCCGGTCGCGGCTTCACCGTCCGATGACAGGGTCGGGGGAACCATCTCGCGTTTCACGCACTTGACTCTTGCGCTGTCGCGGATACAAGGCAGCGCATCCGCTTCGGCGGACCGGTCGCGGCGCTCTCCGCCGCGCTGCTGGGGAATAGGTTAACGGTAGACCAGCGGACTCTGACTCCGTTAGTCCTGGTTCGAATCCAGGTTCCCCAGCCAAAAAATCTCAGACCTTGATGAATCGGCTCCGCAGGACATTCCTTGCCGCGCCGTCGATGCCGATTGTCAATCCGCGTTGCTGTGGTCAATCCGTATCAAGCGACGGATCGATCACGGCAATGCGTCATCAGACCACCACGAAATTGGCCGCCGACAGCGCAAGACCGGGCGACAGCGCGGCGAACTTCACCGGGGCGAAGGCGCTGGCCGAGCCGTCGGCGTCGTAGAACAGCGAGCCGGTGGTGGAGTTATAGAGGATGCGGTCGTCGGCGTCCCTGGCTGCGAGCGCGATGTCCTTGAAGGCCGAGGCGTCGAGCGTGCCCAGCGTGGTCAGCGCCGTGAAGATGGCGTCGTCGAGATGGATGGAATCGTCGGCAACGCTGAAGTCGGCGATGCGGTCGACATTGCCGGCTCCCAGCGCGGTGGAGAAGCGGAAGGCGTCGGCGCCGCCCATGCCGAACAGCGTGTCGATGCCGCCGCCGCCGTCGAGCACGTTGTCGCCGTTGTTGCCGCGCACCCACTGGCGGATTTCGTTGCCGGTGAGGTCGACGGCGGAGGTGGCTGTGAGCGAGGTGGTGTTGAGGTATTCGACGCTGACGCCGGCGGCCAGCACGAAATCGACGCCGGCGGCGAGGCGGTCGTGGCCTTCGCCGGCGATCTCGACGATCAGGGCGGCGGCGGCATAGACGATGTAGGTGTCGTTGCCGTCATTGCCGATCAGCGTGTCGGGCACGCCGTCGTTGGGGAGCGGCCCGGTGCCGCCGTCATGCAGGATGTTGGCGCCGTCGTTGCCGGTGAGCGTATCGCTGAACAGCGAACCCCTCAGATTCTCGATGCCGGAGAGCGTGTCGCCGCTGGCATCGCCGGACGACGCTTGCGGCCCGGCCTGGCCGAGATCGACCGTCACGCCCGCCGAGGAAGCGGTATAACTGACGGTGTCGTCGTCGGCCCCGCCATTCAGCGTCTCGACCGCCGCGCCGCCGAGCAAAGTATCGTTGCCGGCCCCGCCGTTCAGGATCGCCGCGCCGTCGAGGACATCGTTGCCGGCCCCGCCGTCGAGCGTGCCGGCCCCCGTTCCGGTCAACCGGTCGGCGAACGCCGCGCCGATAGCGTTCTCGATGCCCGACAGCGTGTCGCCCTGGGCGTCGCCGCCTGTGCCGGTGCCGGCGGCGAGATTGACGATCACCGCGGCGGCGGAGCCGGAATAGTCGGCCGTGTCGACGCCTCCGCCGCCGGTGAGGGCGTCGGCGCCGGCACCGCCGATGAGTACTTCGTCGCCGGCCGAGCCGTTGAGGCTGTCGTTGCCGGCCGACCCGATCACACGCTCGATGCCGGTCAACGTGTCGCCCTGGGCGTCGCCGCCGCTGCCGGTGCCGCTGGTGAGATTGACGATCACGGGCGAAGCGGAGGCGGAATAGTCCGCCGTGTCGGAGATGCCAGCGCCGCCTTGCAGCGAATCGGCGCCCGCGCCGCCGACCAGGACGTCGTCGCCGGCGCCGCCGAGGAGGATGTCGCTGCCGCCGAGGCCGGTCAGGATGTCGTTGCCGCCCTGGCCATTGAGAGTATTGGCTCCCGCGCTGCCCGTGAGCGTGTCGCTCCCCGTGTTGGAGCCGATCAGGCTGGTGATGTCCTGCAGGAAATCGTTCTGGGCGTCGCCGCCGAAACCCATCGCTGCATTGGTGAGCTGGAGGTTGACGCCCAACATCGGCAGGATGAGGCTGACGGTCACCGAGAGGTCTATGGTCACGCCGTCGATGGAGGTGGTGTAGTCGGCGGCGTCGATACCCGAGGCGGTGATCACGCCGGAGGAATTGAGCAGGCCTCCGATGATCACATCCGCGCCGGCGCCGCCGCGGATGACATCATCGCCGGACCAGCCGATCGCGATATCGTCGCCGGCGAGCGCGTCGACAAAATCGTTTCCTATGGCCTGGATCGGGCCATTCATAAGGTCGGGGAACAGCTCGGCGCCGTTGGAACCGGTAAAAGTGGCCACGAAGTGCTCCTTGAGACGTTGTCGACTGCGCAATGTGCCACGCAGGCCGCCGACCCGCGCATAGCTACCTTGAGTTGTAGCACACGAATCGCCGACGGGTCGCTGATCCATGTGAACTGGAAGTTGGTGCCAACCCGGACATCGTTCAGACGGCTACGAAGTCGACCGCTGAGAGAGAAAGGCAGAGCCGGGAAGTCGTGGCCTGGCCCACGCTACGAGAAGAAGAAGTCCTTCGCCGGCAGCATCGGCGGCGCCGGCTCGTCCAGCGCTTCCAGGACCGAGATCTCGCAGACGCGGCAGAGCCCGTCCAGCGCGAGGTCGTTGGCTTCGGTGCCGAACGGGTCTTCCAGCTCCTCCGACAGGGCGTCGAGGCCGAAGAAGGTGTAGGCGATCAGCGCGGTGAACAGCGGCGTCGCCCAGCCGGTGGAAGCGACGAGGCCGAAGGGCAGCAGCAGGCAGACGATATGCGCCGTGCGCTGCAAGAGCAGCGTATAGGCGAAGGGCAGCGGCGTGCCGGCGATGCGTTCGCAGCCGGCCTGCAGGGCGGCGAGCGAGGCGAGCCGTTCGTCGAGGATGCGGTAGCCGATCGCGTCGATCTCGCCGGCCTTGTGCGCCGCGCCCACCTGCCTGCCCATCCGCCGCACCATTTCGTCCGCGCGGTTGGCGTGGCCGGAGAGGCCGTCGGCCTCGGCGCCGATGAAGGTCTTGGCGTCGGCCGTGGCATCGACCCGGCGCAATTGCCCGCGCAGGAGATGGCAGAAAGCGAGCGCGTTCATCAGCAGCGCGCGATGCCGGTCGCGCTCCTCGATCAGCGCGGTGGCCGCACGGGCCAGGTTACGGATGTCGAAGACCAGCTGGCCCCACAGTTTTCGCGCCTCCCACCAGCGGTCATAGGCGGCGTTGTTGCGGAAGCCGAGATAGATCGACAGCGTGATGGCGATCAACCCGAACGGCGCGATGCTGAAATCGCTCATGTCGAGGGCGAAATGGCGCACGGCGGCGACCACCAGCGCGGCATAGGCGGCGAAACCGAGCATGTGCGGCAGGATGCGCGGCACGATCGAGCCGCGCATGACGAAGAACAGCTGGAAGATGTTGGGCCTGGGACGGACGATCATGGTGTTTTGGTGCGTCCTTCGAGGCTCGCCGCTCCAGTTTGCCTTCAAATTCGCCTTGAGGTGAGGAAAGCCGTTTGCGGCGAGCCTCGATGGGTGCGCCGCAAGCGGGGCATCTCAGATGTCCAGTTCGTCGGCCTCGGCGAACTCGGCGCGTTCCTGGATGAAGCGGAAGCGCGCCTCGGCCTTGGTGCCCATCAGCGAATCGACGGCCGTCCTGGTGGCCTCCTCGTCGTCCAGCACCTCGACCCGCAGCAGCGTGCGCTTCTTCGAATCCATGGTTGTCTCCTTGAGCTGGGCGGCCATCATCTCGCCGAGACCCTTGAAGCGGCCGAGCTCGACCTTGCCGCGGCCGGTGAACTCGGTCTTCAACAGCTCGTCCTTGTGCGCGTCGTCGCGCGCATACATCACCTTGCCGCCCTGGCTGATGCGGTAGAGCGGCGGCACGGCCAGGTAGAGATGGCCGCCACGGACGAGCTGCGGCATCTCCTGGTAGAAGAAGGTGATGAGCAGCGAGGCGATGTGGGCACCGTCGACGTCGGCGTCGGTCATGATGATCACGCGGTCGTAGCGCAGGTCTTCCTCGCGGTAGCGCGAGCGCGTGCCGCAGCCGAGCGCCTGGATCAGGTCGGCAATGAGCTGGTTGGAAGCGAGCTTGTCGCTGCCGGCGCTGGCGACGTTGAGGATTTTTCCGCGCAGCGGCAGCACCGCCTGCATGGCGCGGTCGCGCGCCTGTTTTGCCGAGCCGCCGGCCGAGTCGCCCTCGACGATGAAGATTTCCGCGCCGGCGGCCGCCGTCTGCGTGCAGTCGGCGAGCTTTCCGGGCAAGCGCAGCTTGCGCACCGCGCTCTTGCGGCTGACCTCCTTCTCCTGGCGGCGGCGCACGCGCTCGTCGGCGCGCGCGATCACCCAGTCGAGCAGTTTTGTCGCTTCCTGCGGATTGTCGGCGAGCCAATGATCGAAGGCGTCGCGCACCGCATTCTCGACGATGCGGATCGCCTCGACGGTGGCCAGCCGGTCCTTGGTCTGGCCGACGAATTCCGGCTCGCGGATGAACACCGACAGCATGCCGGCGGCCGAGATCATCACGTCTTCCGGCGTCACCACGGCGGCGCGTTTGTTGCCGACGAGGTCGGCATAGGCCTTCAGCCCGCGCGTCAGCACCGAGCGGAAGCCGGCCTCGTGCGTGCCGCCGTCGGACGTGGGAATGGTGTTGCAGTAGGAGTTCAGAAAACCGTCGCCGCCGTACCAGGTGACGGCCCATTCGATCGAGCCGTGGCCGCCCTGCTTGTCGCTCTTGCCGGCGAACACCTCGCGGGTGACCTGGAACTCGTCGCCGAGCGTCGCGACCAGATAATCCTTCAGGCCGCCGGGGAAGTGGAAGACCGCCTTGTCCGGCGTCTTGTCCTTGTCGGCGATGAGTTCCGGCGCGCAGGACCAGCGGATTTCCACGCCGCCGAACAGATAGGCCTTCGAGCGCGCCATGCGGTAGAGCCGCGCCGGCTCGAACTTCGCGCCCTTGCCGAAGATGTCGGCGTCGGGATGGAAGCGGATCTTGGTGCCGCGCCGGTTCTGCACGTCGCCCAGCGGCTCCAGCCCGCCCTGCGGCACGCCGCGGGAAAAGCGCTGGCGATAGAGTTTTCGCCCGCGCGCCACCTCCACCTCGAGAAGGTCCGACAGGGCGTTCACCACCGATACGCCGACGCCGTGCAGACCGCCGGAGGTCTCGTAGACTTTCGAATCGAACTTGCCGCCGGCGTGCAGCGTGCACATGATCACTTCCAGCGCCGACTTGGTCGGGAATTTCGGATGCGGGTCGACCGGGATGCCGCGGCCGTTGTCGGTGACGGTGAGAAATCCGTCGGCGGAAAGCTCGACCTCGATGAAGGTGGCGTGTCCCGCCACCGCCTCGTCCATCGAATTGTCGATGACCTCGGCGAACAGATGGTGCAGCGCCTTCTCGTCGGTGCCGCCGATATACATGCCCGGCCGCCGGCGCACCGGCTCCAGCCCTTCCAGCACCTCGATATGGCTGGCGTCGTAGCCTTCACTGCCGTCCTTGGTCACGACGGTCTTGCGTGCCGCCTGCACGATCGGGTCGATCGGGCGCGGAGCGCGAGCGGGTTGCGCCCCGAGATTGGCAAAAAGGTCGTTGCTGTCGTCCATCAGATTGTCGGTCAAGTGATTCGAGCCCAGTCCGATCCTTGCACGAAAAACCGGCGCCGCGACACTGGTTCGCGATTCGTTCGCGTTGCTGTGCGTGTCGATTGTGGCGCCGTCATGGTTACTCGACGGTTGACGCCACGGCGGCCGGTGTGCGGCGCTCTATAAGCACCGACAGGACGGCAACGGCAAGTCCCGCGGAGCAGAAGCTATTTTCCGACGCATGCCATCGAACAGGTTTCAAGACTGTCTCCTGCAGCCAAGCTTCATCCTCGCCACGCCCTGCTTTTCGCAGTCTGGCCATTGAAAGGAAAGTGCGGGAAGCGGGGCGCGGGGCCGAGCCTCTCTAAGTAAAGTACGTGGCGCGGTGACCCGCGCCCCGCCGGCGTTCTTGCCCGTCCGCTAGCCCGCATTCGCGCGACCTTCGCGGCTGGGGCCCGGGTCTCCAGCTCACGCCAGCCGCGCTACCGTTTGCGCGGCCGACCCGGCGCCGACGCTCCCTCCTGATACCCGGTGCGCACCAGATTCCCGCAGGGAGGGCTTTCGGGCGCAAGTATGAGGAGATGGAAAGGGAGGGGATAGAATTTGGCCCGCGCGCGACGTCCGCCGCATTCCACAGCTTGGAAAAAACAGGGCAAGTGCCGGGGACAGTTTACTTTTTTCGGCCCGCGCGACTTCTGAACCGCTGCGGCTTTCTGCCGAAAGAAAGTAAACTGTCCCCTGCGGTTCCGCCTCGAGCATCGATCACGCGGGGCGAATTTTCGACCTGCCGGCGGGCGTTAAATTTACACCCGCTCTGCTCCGCTGCTACTCCGCCGCCCCGAGATAAGCCTCCACCGGCGGGCAGGAGCAGACGAGGTTGCGGTCGCCGGCGACGTTGTCGATGCGCGACACCGGCGGCCAATACTTCGCCGTCGTGTCCGGATCGCCGGCGGGGTAGGCGGCCTCCATCCGCGAATAGGGATGGCGCCAGTCGCCGGCCAGCGTCTCGGTTGCGGTGTGCGGCGCGTTGGCGAGCGGGTTGTCGTCCTTCGGCCATTCGCCCGACGCCACCTTCGCGGCTTCCCTGGCAATGGAGATCATCGCCGCGCAGAAGCGGTCGAGCTCGCGCTTGGGCTCGGACTCGGTCGGCTCGACCATCAGCGTCCCCGCAACCGGCCAGGACATGGTCGGTGCGTGAAAACCGTAGTCGATCAGCCGCTTGGCGACGTCTTCCACGGTGACGCCGGCGCTCTCCTTGAGCACGCGCGTGTCGAGGATGCACTCGTGCGCCACGCGGTCGCCGCGACCCTTGTAGAGCAGCGGATAGTGGTCCTTCAGGCGGGTGGCTACGTAGTTGGCGGCGAGAATCGCCTGTTCGGTCGCCTGCTTCAGGCCGGCCGCGCCCATCATGCGGATATACATCCAGGTGATCGGCAGGATCGAGGCGCTGCCGAAGGGCGCGGCCGAGACCGGATGGCTGGAGCCCTCGTGGACGTGACCGGGCAGGAACGGCGCCAGGTGCTCCGCCACGCCGATCGGGCCGACGCCGGGCCCGCCGCCGCCATGCGGGATGCAGAAGGTCTTGTGCAGGTTCATGTGGCAGACGTCGCCGCCGATGTCGCCGGGCCGCGCCAGCCCGACCAGCGCGTTGAGGTTGGCGCCGTCGAGATAGACCTGCCCGCCATGGTCATGGATGAGCTGGCAGAGATCCTTGACGCCCTCCTCGAAGACGCCATGCGTCGACGGATAGGTGATCATCAGCGCGGCGAGCTTGTCGGCATGCTGGGCGACCTTGGAGTGCATGTCGTCCATGTCGATGTCGCCGCTGTCGGTGCAGCGCACCACCACCACGTCCATGCCGGCCATCGCCGCGCTGGCCGGATTGGTGCCGTGGGCGGAGGAGGGGATCAGGCAGACGGTGCGGTGCGGCTCGCCGCGCGCCGCATGGTAGCGGCGGATGGCGAGCAGCCCGGCATATTCGCCCTGGCTGCCGGCATTGGGCTGCAGCGACACCCCGGCGAAGCCGGTGATCTCGGCAAGCCAGCGCTCGAGATCGTCGGTCATCGACCTGTAGCCCTTGGCGTGCTCCTTCGGCGCGAACGGGTGGAGATTGGCCACGCTCGGCCAGCTCACCGGGATCATCTCGGCGGCGGCATTGAGCTTCATGGTGCAGGAGCCGAGCGGGATCATGGTGCGGTCGAGCGCCAGATCCTTGTCGGCGAGCTTGCGCAGGAACCGCATCATCTCGGTTTCCGAGCGGTTCTCGTGGAACACCGGCTGCGACAGGAAGCCGTTGATCTCGCGGGCCTTGCCCGGCAGCAGGCGCCCGGCCTTCTCCGGAACGTCCGCGCCGAACAGGGCGGCAATCGCCTGGAGGTCGGCCTCGGTCGAGGTCTCGTCGAAGCTGATGCCGAGCCGGTCGCCGTCGATGGCCCTGAGCAGGCGTCCGTCCTTCTCGGCTTCCTTCGCAATGGCATTGGCCCGGCCGGGCACCTCGACGGTGACGGCGTCGAAACGCCTGTCGCCAAGCACGGTCACGCCCTCGGCCTTCAGGCCGGCGGCGAGCCGCGCCGCGAGGTCGTGCGCATGCGCGGCGATCGCCTGCAAGCCGTCCGGGCCGTGCCAGATGGCGTAGGCGGTCGCCATGTTGGCGAGCAGGGCCTGGGCCGTGCAGATGTTGGAGGTCGCCTTGTCGCGGCGGATGTGCTGCTCGCGCGTCTGCAGCGCCAGCCGGTAGCCGGGCCGGCCTTTCGTGTCGACGGACTGGCCGACCAGGCGGCCGGGCATCAGACGGGTCAGCCTGTCGGAGACGGCGCAATAGGCGGCGTGCGGGCCGCCGAAGCCGATCGGCACGCCGAAGCGCTGCATGGAGCCGACGGCGATGTCGGCCCCGAGGCTGGCCGGCGTCTGCATGACGGTGAGCGCCAGCGGGTCGGCGACGAAGATGACGATCGCGCCGGCCGCCTTGGCTTCGGCGATCTTGGCGGCATGGTCGCCGAAGACCCCATATGTGTCCGGCCAGGCGACGACCAACGCCGCGGTGTTTTCGTCGACCACGTCGCCGTCGACCTCGATGCCGAGCGGCTCGGCGCGCGTCTCGACCACCGCCCGCGTCTGCGGGTGCGGCTCGCCGGCGAAGGCGATGCGGCCGCGCTTCTCCTTGTGATGGCGGAAGGCGATGCCTACGGCTTCGGCCAGCGCGGTCGCCTCGTCGAGCAGCGAGGCGGAGGCGACCGGCAGGCCGGTCAGCTCCGCCACCAGCGTCTGGAAATTGAACAGCATCTCCAGCCGGCCCTGGCTGATCTCGGCCTGGTAGGGGGTGTAGGCCGTGTACCAGGCGGGATTTTCGAACAGGTTGCGCAGGATCACCGGCGGCACATGCGTGCCGTGATAGCCGAGGCCGACAAAGCTCTTCAGCACGACATTGGCCGACATTTTTTGCGCAAGCTCGGCCAGCGCCTCGGCTTCGCTGGCCGGTGCCGGCAGGTCGAGCGGACGCTCCAGCCGGATCCGCTTAGGGACGGCCTGCGAGATCAGGGTTTCGAGCGACGGCACACCGATCGCGGCAAGCATGGCGCGGGTGTCGGCGACGCCGGGGCCGATATGGCGGGGGGCGAAGGCATTCTTCATGGTCATGGCGGCCATCCTGCGTTCAGCCGGTGTGTTTTTCGTAGGCGGCAAGGTCCATCAGGCCGTCCAGCTGGCTCTTGTCGGAAAGCTTCATCTTCCACAGCCAGCCATCGCCCGTGGCCGAGGAGTTGACCAGCGCCGGCTCGGACGAGAGCGATGCATTGGCCTCCAGAATCTCGCCGTCGGCCGGCGCGTACACGTCGGACGCTGCCTTGACCGATTCGACCACCACCGCCGTGTCGCCCTTCTTCAAGGCGCGGCCGACTTCCGGCAGCTCGACGAAGACCAGGTCGCCGAGCTGTTCCTGCGCGTAGTCAGTGATGCCCACGGTCGCCGTGTCGCCCTCGACGCGGATCCATTCGTGGTCTTCCGTGTAGTAGATCTGGGGCATGGGCTCATCCTTTGCGGTAGCGATGGGGCGTGAAGGGAAGAGTGTGGACGTCGACGGGGATCTTGGTGCCGCGCACCTCGGCGAAGACGCGCGTGCCCGGCGCGGCAAGCGGCGCCGCCACGTAGCCGATGGCGACGGGATGGCCGGCCGACGGGCCGAAGCCGCCGGAGGTGACGCGGCCGACCGCCTGGCCGGTCTCGTCGGTCAGTTCGGCGCCGGCGCGCACCGGCTGGCGGCCGTCCGGCTTCAGCCCGACGCGCTTTTCCGCCGCGCCCAGCGCGATCGTCTTGTGCAGCGCGTCGGCGCCGACGAAGGTGCCCTGCGTGCGCAGCGGCTTGGGGATCGCCCACAGCAGCCCGGCCGCCACCGGGTCGGTGTCCTCCGAAATGTCCTGGCCGTGCAGGCAGAGTCCGGCCTCCAGGCGCAGGCTGTCGCGGGCGGCTAGCCCGATCCACATGACGCGTCCGTCGGCGAAGAGCTTGGCAACGAGATCGCGCGCGTCGGCTTCCGGCAGGCCGATCTCGAAGCCGTCCTCGCCGGTGTAGCCGGAGCGGCTCATGAACCAGCCCGGCTTCGGCTCGAGGCCGGTCATGAAGGTGAGCAAGCCGGTATCGATGCCGGCCCCGGTCAAAGCGGCCTCGGCCTCCGGTCCCTGGATCGCCAGGAAGACGCGCTCCAGCGGTTCCACCGTGCAGTCGAGTCCGGCGGCGAGCGCCTCGAGATGCGCGCCGTCCTTCTCCGCATTGCCGGCATTGGCGACGACCATGAAGCGGGTGGGGCCGAGCCGGGTGACGATCAGGTCGTCGATGATGCCGGCGGTCTCGGTGAGCAGGAAGGTGTATTTCGACAGCCCTTCGCTCAGCGCCTCCGCGTCGAGGGGGCAGGCCTTCGACAGCAGGGTCGCCGCGCCGGGGCCGGAGACGGCAATCAGCTTCATGTGCGAGATGTCGAACAGCCCGGCATGTTCGCGCGTGTGAAGATGCTCCTTCATCACGCCGGGCGGATAGGTCAGCGGCATCGACCAGCCGGCAAAGGCGCCGAAGCGCGCGCCGGCTGCCTGATGGAGGTCTTCGAGCGGAAGTTTCTTCTGGCCGACGTCAGTCATTGCTTCTCCAGAGCGCACGCGTCCGACCGTCGAAACGGTCCTATCGTGCCCCTCTGTCTGAAGCCTGAGAGACTCGCGCAGCCGGAACTCTGTCGGCGACGCTTACACCTTCGGCGCGGGGTTTTCGGCCCCGACTTTCCAGAGTGTCTACCCGGCGGCGGTTCTTTTGCCTGAGAGATTTCGGGCGGATTTCCCCTTCGGCGGCAGCGTCGCTGCTCTCTCCCGCAAACCGGTGAAGCTCCTTTCGGAACCTCGGACGACTCGTGTGTAGCCCAGCCCAGCGCTTTTGTCACGTCGCTATTGCACTGCAATATGTCGCGATGGGAACGCGGATGTCGCCCCCGGGATGACGGCGAGGCCCGGAAGGCCGGCGCCGCCGTCCGAATGGATCAGTCGAATGCGGGTTGCCGCAACCGGGCGAGGTCGCCTTCGAGCCGCGTGATCAGGTGTCCGGTTTCCACATGCAGCAGCTTCAGTCGGTCGAGTTGCGCGCTCACGGCAACGGCGAGTTCGGAGGGATCGGGTTCGTCGGGCGAGGTTCCGATGCCGTGCAGTACCCATGACAGGCTGACGTTGAGCAGGCCGGAGAGCATGGTCAGCCGCCTGGCGTCGGGTTGCGAGCGGTCGCTCTCCCAGGCTTTCACGGTGGCCATCTTCACGCCGAGCCGCCAGGCCAGTTCCTTGACGCTGAGGCCGGTCGTTTCGCGGGCCCGCGAGAGCCGCCCGCCAATGGTGTCGAAGTCGGGAGTTTCGTCGAAAATGCTCGTGCTGTCCGGCACCCGGTGCACCTCCTTGCTGATCGTGGGGAGTGTCGTGCGAAGCGACGACGGTGTGCTTCAAACATGTCGGACCATGCCGGCATGCACAACCGCTTGATCGGGAATTTCGCGTAACCTGCTGTAAACAGGCCCGAAAAAGTACCTCAGATGCCGCCGAACCAGTCGTAGCCGCGGTCCTCCCAATAGCCGCCCTTGCCGAAACCGATCGCGGCGAAGCTGTCGACCAGCTCGATGCGATGGATGTATTTCGGCATCTTGTAGCCGAGCTGGCGCTCGACCCGTACGCGCAGGGGCGCGCCGTTCTCAACCGGCAGCGGCCGGCCGTTCAGCCCGTAGGCGAGGATGGTCTGCGGGTGGTAGGCGTCGACGAGGTCGATCGAGCCGTAATATCTGATCTCGCCCGACAGGCCGCGCTCGATCGTGTCCAGGCAGTAAAACACGGCGAAGCGCGCCGTCGGCCGCACCCGCGCCTCGTCGAGCACGAGCGACAGCGGCACGCCCGTCCATTTGGCAATGCAGCTCCAGCCCTCGACGCAGTCGTGCCGGGTGATCTGCGTGCGCGACGGCATGGCCAGCAACTGTTCGCGCGTCAGCGACAGCGGCTTTTCGACCGTGCCGGCGATGTCAAGCCGCCAGTCGGCGAAGTCGCGCGACAGCAGCTCCTTGTAGACGGCATCGTCGGGCGCGCTCACGCCGTTCGGCTTCTGCGGCTGGCGGATGTCGGCCTCGGAAAACTCCTGCGCCAGCGTATGGCCCCCGCCGAGCAGCCTTTGGACGCGGTAGGTGAGGGCGTTGGCGCCCGCCATCACTTCGCGGAGACGGCTGTCGGGCGCGTCGAATACGTCGCAGCCCGGAAGCAGCAGGCTCGACGCGGCAAGGCCGGAACCGGTCAGGAATTTTCGCCGGCCGATGCTGAAGCGCGTCATCGTCGTCACCTCGGCTCTGTCGGCGATGCGGTCCGGGCTGGTGGATCGGCACGGTACCAGCCGGTGACGATCGAGCGCAGCTCGTTGAGCGGGCCGGCGGCCAGAATCATGGCCATGTGGATCATGAAGAAGCCGACCAGCAGCACCATCGCCAGGAAATGGATGGTGCGGGCCGTCTGCCTGCCGCCGAGCAGGTCTGGCAGCCACGGCATCAGCGCGTTGGCGGATGGCGACATGGCGAGCCCGGTGGCGATCATCAGCGGCAGCAGCACGAGCAGAACGCCGGCATAGGCGAGCTTTTGCAGCGGGTTGTAGGCGCGGCCGTGGTGGAAGCGCAGACGGATATGGTTCGCGACATCGCGCGGAAGCCCCGCCAGATCGGCCCGACGCGGCAGCAGGTCGCGGACGAGATGGCCGTTGAGCAGGCTGCCGATCAGCCACAGGAGCAAGCTGGCGACGAGAACCCACGCGAAGAGGAAATGCACCACGCGTCCGGTCGCCAGATCCTGCCCGGACGGGATGGTCGCCCAGGCCGGGAAGGCGCGTGCGGCGTCGCGTCCGTCGCGTTGCGAAAGCCCGAGCAGGCCGGTGGTGTCGAATCGCGCGCCAAGAATTTCGGTCACGCCGCGCCGGCCGGCGCCGGTGTCCTCGTCGAGGATCGCCAGAACCCGGTTGTCGAAGGCGACGCCCGACTGATCGCCGACATAGAGTACCGGATGGGCGTTGAATATCTGCAGGCCCGATAGCAGCAGGAAGAACAAGCTGATCGCCCAGGCCCAGTGCGTCAGCCGTGTCGACAGGGCCTGGCGATAGACGAGCGGTCCTTTGATGCCCCTCGCCGGGCGTCCTTCGGCGGTATCCGATTTCATGCGACCGGCCCCTGCGGGCGCGCCGTGGGCGCCCTTCATTCAGAGATACGAAGGGGTGATTGCTTCGGTTTCAACGAACGCCGCTCGCATCCCCGCGGGGTGCGTTCGGCAACAAGCTATGGGCTGGGCGCGAGCGACACGGCAAGGTTCACGGCGGCCGCCACCAGCACGGTGTTGAAGAAGAACGAGACGATCGCATGGAGGATGTTGATGCGCCGCATCGCCGAAGTGGTGACGGCGACGTCGGAGGTCTGCGCCGTCATGCCGATCACGTAGGAGAAGTAGACGAAGTCGCTGCCGCCAGGCTCCTTCGTGCCGGGAAAGTCGAGGCCGCGCCTGGCTCGCGGCCCGGTGGCCTCGTCTTCCCCATCGGGCTGCCAGTAGAGATGCGCGTAGTGAACGGCCGCCATCATGTGGATGGCCAGCCAGCCCAGCGGCACCGCCGAAAGCGACAGCGCATAGAGCAGCGGGTCCGGCGCGCTGCGGGCATTGATGGTGAGGAACAGCGACGCCACCGCGACCGCAACCGCGCCCAGCGTGATGAGGAAGATGATCGAGACCGGAATGTCGTCGCTGGCGGCGTGGCGGCGCAGGTAGCTCGGGGTGAGGCGCGGCAGGCCGGCGAGCGTTGCCGCCAGGTAGGTGAGGAAGAACGCATTGGCGGCGATCGTCACGGCAAGCATCGGCGCGAACCGGAGTGCGACCCCGCCGGCGGCGACGGCTGCGGCCGCCGCCAGATAGAACCCCATGTGTTTCTTCAGCAGGAATGTCATGTCTGCGCCGCGGCGACGGCCCGGCGGCATTGCTCGTCCAGGGCGCTGAGGAAGCGCGAACGGTCCTGCCGGGAGAAGCCGGCGTTGAAACCCTTGCTCTCTCCGGTCTCGCGCAGATGCTGCTTCAGGTCGCGCATGGCGACCGCCATGCCGATGTTGTCGGGGGTGAACGGCTTTCCGGTCGGCCCGAGCACATGCGCGCCGCCGCCAACGGCGCGTGCCGCGAGCGGGATGTCGGCGGTCACCACGATGTCGTTGGCCTTGGCGTTGTCGACGATCCAGTCGTCCGCCGCATCCGCCGATTTCGACACGACCACATTGCGTATCATGGGATCGCGCGACGGGCGCAGGCCGCCGTTGGAGACGAAGGTGACGACGAGGCCGAAGCGCTCCGCCACCTTCACCACTTCCTCCTTCACCGGGCAGGCGTCGGCGTCGACATAGATCTGCGGCGCCTGCATGGGTTGGACCTCAGTAGACGACCACGCTGCGGATGCTCTCGCCGGCATGCATGAGATCGAAACCCTTGTTGATCTCGTCAAGCGCCAGCGTGTGGGTGATCATCGGGTCGATCTCGATCTTGCCGGCCATGTACCAGTCGACGATCTTCGGCACGTCGGTGCGGCCGCGCGCGCCGCCGAAGGCCGCACCCTTCCAGACGCGCCCGGTGACGAGCTGGAACGGCCGCGTCGAAATCTCCTGGCCGGCGCCGGCCACGCCGATGACGATCGACTGGCCCCAGCCGCGATGCGCCGCTTCAAGCGCCTGGCGCATCACCTTGACATTGCCGGTGCAGTCGAAGGTGTAGTCGGCGCCGCCGATCTGGTCGGCGCCGCGCTTGGTCAGGTTGACCAGGTAGGGAACGATGTCGCCGTCGACCTCCTTCGGGTTGACGAAATGGGTCATGCCGAAGCGCTCGCCCCATGCCTTCTTGTCGTTGTTCAGGTCGACGCCGATGATCATGTCGGCGCCGACCAGCCTCAAGCCCTGGATGACGTTGAGGCCGATGCCGCCGAGCCCGAAGACGATCGCCGTGGCGCCGGCCTCCACCTGGGCGGTGTTGATGACGGCGCCGATGCCGGTGGTCACGCCGCAGCCGATGTAGCAGATCTTGTCGAAGGGGGCGTCCGGATTGACCTTGGCCAGCGCGATCTCCGGCAGCACGGTGAAATTGGAGAAGGTCGAGCAGCCCATGTAGTGGAAAACCTTCTCGCCGTTCAGCGAGAAACGCGAGCTGCCGTCCGGCATCAGGCCCTGGCCCTGGGTGGCGCGGATGGCCGTGCACAGATTGGTCTTGCGCGACAGGCAGGACGGGCACTGCCGGCATTCCGGCGTGTAGAGCGGGATGACGTGATCGCCCTTCCTGAGGCTGGTCACGCCCTTGCCGACGTCGACCACGACGCCGGCGCCTTCATGGCCGAGAATCGCCGGGAAGATGCCTTCCGGATCGGCGCCCGACAGCGTGAACTCGTCGGTGTGACAGATGCCGGTCGCCTTCACCTCGACCAGCACCTCGCCCTCGCGCGGCCCTTCGAGGTCCACCTCCATGATCTCCAGGGGCTTTCCGGCGGCAACGGCGACGGCGGCGCGGGTTTTCATGGCGGAACCTCCGATTTCGATTTCGGCCCTTGGTGTCAGGATTTCTCGGACTGTTCAAGCGCCGACGGCGGTCCATGTCGCGCAGCAGCGCGAATCCGGGGTCCCGACCGCTCGCCGACAGCCCCATTGCGGGATGGGCCTCGCTCGATCGACACGATCCGTCCGGGCCGCGAACGCCGTACAGCGGCTTGGTCAGGCGCTTGGCACGATTTGCAGGAGTTCCGGCCAAGACGTTGGCATATCCGCCTTTTTTTTACCCGGCAAACGGCCGCCTAACGGAGTGTTGCAATCCTGCCGCACGGGCTCGTCGGCTGTGCGGCTGCGGTCGGATTTCAGCAATCTGTCACATCGGCGCAGTCGGTCGCGGCTAGCGTCGCCGGCGAAAAGGGGTGGGGTCTACCGCATCATTTTTCAGTCACGGGACCGGCAGGGGGCGCCATCCCGCGGGCTTCACGTCCGGCCCTTTCATTAACGATATCCACTGGAGAAACGAAATGAACATCAAGAGCCTGCTTATCGGCTCTGTCGCGGCGCTTGCCGTGACCTCGGGCGCGCGCGCCGCCGACGCGGTCGTCGTCGCCGAGCCCGAGCCCATGGAATATGTGCGCATCTGCGACGTGTACGGCTCCGGCTTCTTCTACATGCCCGGCACCGAGACCTGCCTGAAGATCAGCGGTTATCTCCGCGTCGATATTCGCGGCGGCGACTATTTTGCCCGCGTCAGCAATGCCGGCGAGGAAACCTACCGCAATCGCGTCCGCTTCCAGCTGCGTACCGATGCCCGCACCGAGACCGAGCTCGGCACCCTGCGCTCCTATGCGGCGATCAACTTCCAGTACCAGGCCAGCGGTTCGGCCAGGTTCGATGGTGACGGCCGTCGGCTCTCGGATTACGACAACGAAGACTACCTCGACATCGAGCACGCCTATATCGAGCTGGGCGGCTTCCGCATCGGCAAGACGGACTCCTACTTCTCGACGTTCACCGACTATTCGTCGGGCGTGATGAACGACGGCATCGTGCCCTACGGTCCCTTCGATACGTTGCAGATGGCTTACACCTACACCGGCGCGAACGGGTTCTCCGCCGGTATCGCTCTCGAGCAGGGGGACGAGGACGAGGCCGTCAACTACACGCTGCCTGGCTTTCCGGCAGCGCCGGGCGTCGGCGCCGGCATCACCGAAGACTACGCGCCGTATGTGGTCGGCGGCGTCTCGCTGAAGCAGGGCTGGGGCAAGATCGGCGTGGTCGCCGGCTATGACAGCTGGGAAGACGAAGTTGCCGTCAAGGGCCGCCTGGATGTCAACATCACCGAGACCGCATCGGTCTTCGTGATGGGCGCATGGGATTCCGCTGGCGACGAGATATCCGTCAACGGCGCTGGCGTCATCGTTGACAATGGAAGCAACTTCTACGCTCCTTGGGGTGGCGACTGGGCCATCTGGGGCGGCACGCAGGTCAAGTTCAACGAAAAGACGACCTTCAACGCCGAAGTCGGCTATGACGACTTCGAGAACTTCTCGGTCGCGGCCAACGTCCGCTACGAACTGGTGCCGGGTTTCCAGATCACGCCGGAAATCGTCTACGTGGACAATTTCCGTGACGACGCTCCTGACGATTCCGACAAATGGGGCGTGAACGTCCGCTTCCAGCGCACGTTCTGATCCATCCACGACTTCTTGAGGTTGTATGAGGGAGCCCGGCGGGTGATCGCCGGGCTCCCTTTTTTGCGTTGGCTGCCTCGGGACGGGCCTCGCCATCTCGCGACGGTGCCGGCGTCGCCTTGCTGGGGTCCCCCCTTGCGGGGGCTTATCACCGCACCCCGGCTGGTCTTCTTCATCGACAATCATGCTGCTCCGCGCGGCTTGGCGCTCGAACGGGAGCGGGCGCATGCTGGGGGCGGGGCACATTATTGACCTGCCCATATAACCTATGTAGATGAAGGTAAGCTTTATTATTTTTAGCTTACTTAAGAATCGGGCATGGCGAGGAGAGGGCCATAGCACTGTCCGATATTTGATGCCGCGACAGAGGTGGCCTCAGGGAGGAGGCGGAGGGGGAAATCATTCCGGCTTGAACGGCGGAACGGCGCGGGGCGGCGCTGTGCCGCGTCGATATTGCTCGCCCTGATTTTACTTGTTTTTCAATGGAGATGGGAATGAATGCTAAGAGTCTACTCTTGGGCTCGGCCGCGGCCCTTGTCGCGGTCTCCGGTGCCCGCGCGGCCGATGCCGTGGTCGTCGCCGAGCCGGAGCCGATGGAATATGTGCGCGTCTGCGACGTGTACGGCACCGGCTTCTTCTACATGCCCGGCACCGAGACCTGCCTGAAGGTCAGCGGCTATATTCGTGTCGACATCCGCGGCGGCGACGCGTTCGAGTTCATCTCGAATGCCGGCGAGGAGACCTACAACAACCGCGCCCGCTTCCAGCTGCGCGTCGATGCCCGGACGGAAACCGAGCTCGGCACGCTGCGGTCCTACGCGCAGATCAACTTCAACTATCAGGCGCTTTATACGACCACGGTCGTCGGTTTCGATCCCGACACCGGCGAGGCGATCACCAGCACCTCCTACGACAACAACGACTTCTTTGCCATCGAGCATGCCTATATCGAGCTCGGCGGCTTCCGCGTCGGCAAGACGGACTCCTACTTCTCGACGTTCACGGACTACGCGTCGGGCGTGCTGAACGACGGCCTGGTCCCCTATGGTCCGTTGCAGACGTTGCAGATCGCCTACACCTACACGGGTGCCAATGGCTTCTCGGCCGGCATCGCCCTCGAGCAGGGCGACGAAGGCGGAGTCGGCGGCGGCATCACGGAAGACTACGCACCCTATGTCGTCGGCGGCGTGTCGCTGAAGCAGGGCTGGGGCAAGATCGGCGTCGTCGCCGGCTACGACAGCTGGGAGGACGCGGTGGCGGTCAAGGGTCGCCTCGACCTCACCATCACCGAGACCGCCTCGGTCTTCGTGATGGGCGCCTGGGACTCGGCCGACGAGGGCGGCCGCAATTTCTACGCCCCCTGGGGCGGCAAATGGGCCATCTGGGGCGGCACGGCGGTCAAGTTCACCGACAAGGCGACCTTCAACGCCGAAGTCGGCTATGACGACTTCGAGAACCTCTCGGTGGCGGCGAACGTCCGCTACGAACTGGTCCCCGGTTTGGCCGTGACGCCCGAGATCATCTACAGGGACAATTTCGACCTGGACGACGCCGACGCGTGGGGCGCGCACCTGCGCTTCCAGCGCAACTTCTGATCTCCCGGCGGCGGCTGCACGAAACGACCCGGCGAGAAATCGCCGGGTCACTGTCGCCTGGTGTGTGCCGGACCGCGGGCAAGAGGGCGCAAAAACAAGGCGCTTGAGCCGGTTGCGCCATACCCATAAGAAGGATGGAAAGCCGCCGGGGAGAAGCCGCCTTTGTTCAAGAAGATCCTGATCGCCAACCGCGGCGAGATCGCCTGCCGGGTCATCAGGACGGCGAAAAGGATGGGCATCGCCACGGTCGCCGTCTATTCGGATGCCGATCGCGACGCGCTGCATGTCGAGATGGCCGACGAGGCCGTGCACATCGGCCCGGCGCCGGCGGCGCAGAGCTATCTGCTCGCGGGCAATATCGTTGAAGCGTGCAAGGCCACGGGGGCAGAGGCCGTGCATCCCGGCTACGGCTTCTTGTCGGAACGCGCCTCCTTCTGCGCCGCGCTCGAGACGCAGGGCATCGTCTTCATAGGTCCGAAGCCAAAAGCCATCGAGGCGATGGGCGACAAGATCGAATCGAAGAAATTCGCCAACGCGGCGAAGGTCTCCACGGTCCCCGGATTCCTCGGCATCATCGAGGATGCAGACCACGCCGAAAAGATCGCCGGCGAGATCGGCTATCCCGTGATGATCAAGGCGTCGGCCGGCGGCGGCGGCAAGGGCATGCGCATTGCCTGGTCGAAGGACGAGGTGCGCGACGGTTTCGAGCGCGCCCGCTCTGAGGCGAAGAGCTCCTTCGGCGACGACCGGGTCTTCATCGAGAAATTCGTCGTCGAGCCCCGTCACGTCGAGATCCAGGTACTGGCAGACGGCCACGGCAACGCCATCTATCTCGGCGAGCGCGAATGCTCGATCCAGCGGCGCAACCAGAAGGTCGTGGAGGAGGCGCCGTCGCCCTTCCTCGACGAGAAGACGCGCAAGGCGATGGGCGAGCAGGCGGTGGCGCTGGCGAAGGCCGTCGAATACCAGAGCGCCGGCACGGTCGAGTTCATCGTCGACCGCGACAAGAATTTCTTCTTCCTCGAGATGAACACGCGCCTGCAGGTCGAGCATCCGGTGACCGAACTCGTCACCGGCATCGACCTGGTCGAGCAGATGATCCGCGTCGCCGCCGGAGAGAAGCTTTCGATCCGCCAGCAGGACGTGAAGCTGAGGGGCTGGGCGGTGGAGAGCAGGCTCTATGCCGAGGACCCCTATCGCAATTTTCTTCCCTCGATCGGTCGGCTTACGCGCTACCGGCCGCCGGCGGAAGGCCGGACCGGCGACATCGTCGTGCGCAACGACACCGGGGTCACGGAAGGCTCCGAGATCTCGATGTTCTACGATCCGATGATCGCAAAACTGTGCACCTGGGCGCCGGATCGCTTGGCCGCGATCGATGCCATGTCGGCGGCGCTGGACGAGTTCGTCGTCGACGGCATCGAGCACAACATCCCGTTCCTGGCCGCGCTGATGCGCCATCTGCGCTGGCGGGAAGGGCGGCTGTCCACCGGCTTCATCGCGGAGGAATATCCGGACGGCTTTGCTCCGGTGTCGCCGAGCGCGGAGGAGAAGGCGGTGCTCGCAGCGATCGCGACCGCAGTGGAACTGCTGCGCCGCGACCGCCTAGACAGGCTTGGCGGCCGGCTCGCGCCGCATTCCGGTGCGCTGAAGCCGGACTGGGTGGTGAAGCTGGGCGCCGACTATCTGCCGGTGCATCTGGGCGAAGGCATGGTGTCCGTGCCGATGGAGCTCGACGTGGCGGTCGCGGAGGGCAAGCCGATGACGGTGGCGTCGGACTGGCGGCCCGGCGAGCCGGTCTGGCGCGGCACTGTCGGCGGCCGCGCGGTTGCCGCGCAGCTCCGCCCGGTCGACAACGGCGTGCGCATCGCCTGGCAGGGCATGTCGGTCGCCGCAAGGGTGATGCTGCCGCGCACGGCCGAGCTCGAGCGGCTGATGCCGGTGAAACTGCCGCCGGACACCTCGAAATTCCTGCTCTGCCCGATGCCCGGGCTGGTCGTGTCGCTCGCCGTCGGCGAGGGCCAGGAGGTCAAGGCCGGCGAGACGCTGGCCGTGGTCGAGGCGATGAAGATGGAGAACGTGCTGCGCGCCGAGCGCGATGTTACCGTCTCGAAGATCAACGCCAGGCCGGGCGACAGCCTTGCCGTCGACGCGGTGATCATGGAGTTCGCGTGAGCGGCATCGGCAGGCTCGCGCCGCGGCCAACTGCGGTCTAGAATAGCCGGCATCATTCCTGTATAGAGCCGCCTTCCCGACAAGGCGGGAGCGCCGGGCATTCCCGCCCTGTGCGCGACGATTGGGTGCGACGATGACGAAATGGTCCCCGAACTCCTGGCGCGGCAAGCCCATCAGCCAGGTGCCGGCCTTTCCGGACGCCGCGGCGCTCGCCGAGACCGAGGCCCGTCTCGCCACCTTTCCGCCGCTGGTTTTTGCAGGCGAGGCGCGCAAGCTGAAGAAGCAGCTTGCGACCGTCGCTGCCGGTGACGCATTCCTCCTCCAGGGCGGCGACTGCGCCGAAAGCTTCGCCGAGCATGGCGCGGACAACATCCGCGACTTCTTCCGCGTGTTCCTGCAGATGGCGGTGGTGCTCACCTTCGCCGGCGCCCAGCCGGTGGTGAAGATCGGCCGCATCGCCGGCCAGTTCGCCAAGCCGCGCTCCTCCGACAACGAGACGATCGGCGGGATCACGCTGCCCAGCTACCGCGGCGACATCATCAACGGCACCGGCTTCGACGAGAAGTCGCGCCTGCCCGATCCGGCGCGCCAGGAGATGGCCTACCGCCAGTCGGCGGCGACGCTGAACCTGCTGCGCGCCTTCGCCCAGGGCGGCTATGCCAGCCTGGAGAACGTGCACCGCTGGATGCTCGGCTTCGTCTCCGACAGTCCGCAGGGCGAGCGCTACGAGGCGCTGGCCAACCGCATCACCGAGACCATGGATTTCATGCGGGCGGTCGGCATCACCTCGGAGACGAATTTCGCGCTGCGCGAGACCGACTTCTACACCAGCCACGAGGCGCTGCTGCTCGGCTACGAGGAGGCGCTGACGCGCGTCGATTCGACCTCGGGCGACTGGTACGCCACCTCCGGCCACATGATCTGGATCGGCGACCGCACCCGCCAGCCGGACCATGCCCATATCGAGTACTGCCGCGGCGTGAAGAACCCGCTCGGGCTGAAATGCGGGCCGTCTTTGACCCCGGACGGGCTGCTGCAACTCATCGACCTGCTCAACCCGGAGAACGAGCCGGGCCGGCTGACACTGATCGCCCGCTTCGGCGCCGACAAGGTGGGCGAGCACCTGCCGAAGCTGCTGCGCGCCGTGAAGCGGGAAGGGCGCAGTGTGGTGTGGTCGTCCGACCCCATGCACGGCAACACCATCACCGCCGCCGGCTACAAGACCCGGCCGTTCGACCGCATCCTCAAGGAGGTGCAGACCTTCTTCGACGTGCACCGCGCCGAGGGCACGCATCCCGGCGGCATCCATGTCGAGATGACCGGCAAGAACGTCACCGAATGCACCGGCGGCGCCCGCGCCATCACGGCCGAGGACCTGCAGGACCGCTACCACACGCATTGCGATCCGCGCCTCAACGCCGACCAGGCGATCGAGCTGGCCTTCCTCGTCTCCGAACTGCTCAAGAAGAGCGCCGGCGAGACCGAGCGCAAGGTCGTCAACGGCTGACGCCAGGAACGGGCGGCACGCCGCCCGGTCCAATCTCTCCACGTCTTCGGCATGGAACCGATCGTCGGCTTGTTCTACAAGAGCGGGAGACGATTGACGGCGGTTCGCGCCGCGATTGGCCGGCAGCGGCCGTTCGTTGCGTTGCCGGCATGCCGGCGCGGACGAAGTCGCCGGCCCTGGAGCGTGGAACGGGTGAGAGGCACCGGAAAATCGCTGGAGGAAGCACGCGGCTTCTACGCCAAGCAGATGGCGGCCGCCAGCCGTTCCGCCGATCCGCGGCTGGAGCGCGTGTTCGCCATGGTGCCGCGCGAGGCCTTCCTGCCGCCGCCGCCCTGGCACGTCCTGATCAACGACCACATCGTCGAGACCCCCGGCTCCGATCCGTCCTATCTCTACCAGAATTCGCTGATCGTGCTCGACGCCCGAAAAGGCATCAACAATGGCGAGCCGTTCCTGCACGCCGGATGGATCGGCGCGGTGGCGCCGCAGCCGGGCGAGCACGTCGTTCATATCGGCACCGGCATGGGATATTACACCGCGATCCTGTCGATGCTGGTCCTCGATGGCGGCTCCGTTACGGCTTATGAGATCGATGTGTGGCTGGCCGCTGCCGCGGCCCGCAATCTCGAGCCTTTCGACAATGTGACGGTGGTGAATGCCGACGCGGTCGCGGCCAGGCTACCGGCAGCCGACGTCATCTATGTGAATGCCGGCGTGGTGGCGCCGCCGGCCTCCTGGCTGCAGGCGCTGAAACCCGGTGGACGGCTCGTCTTTCCCTGGCGCCCCGCCCGCGACATCGGCATCGCCATGCTGGTTACCCGCCTGGCGGCGGGTTTTTCCGCGCAGCCGCTGTCGCGCGCCTGGTTCATTCCCTGCGTCGGCGCCTCGGAGGATGCCCGCACCATCCGCCGGCCCGGCTACAGGTCGGCCTGGAAGACGCGGGCGATCGTGCTGGATGGGGAGCGCGAGCCGGACGACAGCGCCGTCGCCGTCTATCACGGCCTATGGTTTTCCTCGCAGCCTCCCGCCTGATCGCAGCGCCATGACCCCGAGCCTTGTTCCCCTGGACATTCTCCTTGTCGCGATCGGCGGCTCCATCGGCGCCTCGGCGCGGCATGTCGTCAACATCGTTTCCGCAAAGCTGTTCGGCATCGGCTTTCCTTGGGGCACGCTTGCGGTCAATGTGGTCGGCTGCTTCGCCATGGGCGTGCTCATCGAGGTGCTGGCGCGCCGCTTCAACGCCTCTAACGAACTGCGCCTGTTCATCGCCACCGGCATCCTCGGCGGCTTCACCACCTTCTCCGCCTTCTCGCTGGATTTCGCCGTGCTGTGGGAGCGCGGTGCGGCCGCGGCCGCGGTCGGCTACGTGCTGGCGAGCGTCATCGGGTCGCTGGCCAGCGTGTTTCTCGGCCTGTGGCTCGCAAGAAGCATCGCATGATGCTATGGCGCCCGTTCGCAAGGAACGGTGGCCGGCATGGCAGGCGTGGAACAGATCAAGGTCGAGGCGGGCGAGGCGGGCATGCGGCTCGACCGCTGGTTCAAGGCGCATTTTCCCGGGCTCGGTTTCGGCCACCTGCAGAAACTGCTGCGCTCGGGCCAGGTGCGCGTCGACGGGGCCCGCGCCAAGTCTGACACCCGCGTCGAGCCCGGCCAGACGGTGCGCGTGCCGCCGCTCGCCGTCGACCGCAAGGGCGGCGCGCCGCTGACGCAGCGCGGCCTGCGCGGCATCGACGACGCCGAGGCGCTCGCCCGCATGACCCTCTACGAGGACGAGAAAGTGTTCGTCTTCGACAAGCCGTCCGGGCTTGCCGTGCAGGGCGGCTCGGGCGTCACCCGCAGCGTCGATTCCATGCTCGAGGCCTTGCGCAACAAGAAGGGCGAGAAGCCGCGGCTGGTGCACAGGCTCGACCGCGACACGTCCGGCGCGCTGGTCGTCGCCCGCACCAGGCTGGCGGCCATGAAGCTGGCGGAAGCGTTTCGCGGCCGCGACGCCCAGAAGACCTACTGGGCGCTGGTGAAGGGCGTGCCGAAGAATCGCGAGGACAAGATCTCGACCTGGATCGTCAGGGAGCAGACGCCGGACGGCGACCGCATGCGCGTGGCCCGGCACGGCGAGGACGGCGCCGACCACGCCGTCTCCTACTACCGCGTCGTCGAGCAGGCCGGCCAGACCCTGGCCTGGCTGGAGATGGAGCCGCATACCGGGCGCACGCACCAGCTGCGCGTGCACGCCGCCCATATCGGCCATCCGATCATCGGCGATCCCAAATATTTCGAGGCCGACACCAACTGGGACTTTCCGGGCGGCATCCAGAACCGCCTGCACCTGCACGCCCGCCGCATCGTCATCCCGCATCCGGGCGGCGGAAAGATCGACGTGACCGCGCCGCTGCCGCCGCACATGCGGCAGAGCTGGGGCCTGCTCGGCTTTGACGAGGCGAGCGCGGGGGAGGAGGCGTGACCGTGGCCGCTCCGGCGCTGGAGCGTCGCGACGCCATCGACACGGCGGCCGTGGTCATCATGATCGGCCTGACCTTTTCCTGGGGGCTGAACAGCGTCGCCGCGAAACTGGCCAATGTCGGCTACAACCCCGTGCTGGTCACGGTGCTGCGCTCGGCGATCGCCGGCGTGCTGGTGTTCGGCTGGTGCCGCTGGCGCGGCATTGCGCTCTTCCAGCGCGACGGCACGCTGCTGCCGGGCATCGTTGCCGGCATGCTGTTCGGCGGCGAATTCCTGCTGATCTTCCACAGCCTGGATTTCACCAGCGTCGCGCGCAACACGCTGATGGTCAACACCATGCCGTTCTGGGTGCTGCTCGGCGCGCATTTCCTGCTCGGCGAGCACATGTCGGTGCGGAAATGGCTCGGCCTGCTGCTGGCCTTTGCCGGCGTCGTGCTGGTGTTTTCCGACAAGCTCAGCCTGACCGGGCCGCACGCGCTGTGGGGCGACGTCATGGGCTTGGGCGCCGGGATCCTGTGGGCCGCCACGACCCTCGTCATCAAGTCGACCAGGCTCGCGCATGCCGGCGCCGAAAAGCTGCTGCTCTACCAGCTGGCCGTTTCGGCCGTGCTCATCGCGCCCCTGCTGGTCTTGGCCGGGCCATTCACGCGCGACCTTTCCGCGCTCGCCACCGGCGCGCTGCTGTTCCAGGCGATCTTCGTCGTCGCCTTCACCTATGTCGTCTGGTTCTGGGTGATGCGGCGCTATCCGGCCGCCGGCCTTTCCAGCTTCGCCTTCCTGACGCCGGTATTCGCCGTGCTGCTTGGCGGCCTGCTTCTGGGCGAGCCGCTGTCGGTCCGCATCTTCCTGGCACTCGGGCTGATCGCCGCCGGCCTCGTCATCGTCAACCGGCCGGCGCGGGGGCGGCAATGACCAGGCTCGTGCTCTTCGATTGCGACGGCACGCTCGTCGACAGTGCGGCAATCATCCATGGCTGCATGGAGCGCACCTTTGTCGAAGCCGGCCTTGCGCTGCCCGAGCTCGCCTCGACCAAGAGCGTGATCGGCCTCAGCCTGCATCTGGCGATCGCCCGCATGATCGGCCGCGAACCCGATCCGGCGACCGACGTGCTCGTCGAGCGCTACAAACATCATTTTTCCGCCATGCGCGGCGAGGCCGGATTCCACGAGCCGCTCTATCCCGGCGTCGCGGCGCTGCTTGCCGACCTCGCCGGCCGCGACGACTTGCTGGTCGGCATGGTGACCGGCAAGTCGCGGCGCGGCGTGCAGGCGGTATTCGCCACCCACGGCTTCGCCGAAACCTTCCTGGTGGTGCGCACCGCCGACGACTGCCCGTCAAAACCGCATCCGGCGATGGTGCTGGAGTGCTGCGCCTTCGCCGGCGTCGATCCGGACTCGACCTTCGTGGTCGGCGACGCCATCTATGACATGCAGATGGCCCGCGCGGCGGGCGCCCGCGCGATCGGCGTGGCCTGGGGCTACCATGACGCGCCGGCGCTTTTCGCGGCCGGCGCCGAATGCGTGCTGGCAAGCCCGGCCGAGCTGATGCCGCTGCTTGCCTGAACAGGATTTGGCTCATGCGCGATCTTCTCAACGACCTCGATGCCGGCCGGCATCTCTCCGATCCCGACCCCGTCCGCCGGGCGCAGATCCAGATGAGGACGCCGCTGCCGAAGCGCTTCTACAAGGCGGTTTCCGTGGAACCCGGCGAGAGGGGGCATGTGGTCAAGCTCGACGGCAAGCCGGCGCGCACGCCGGCCCGCACCCTGCTCGAACTGCCGAGCGAACGGGCCGCACGACTGGTCGCCGACGAGTTCGATGCCCAGGGCGAGACCATCGACCCGGTGACCATGCCGGTGATGCGGCTCGCCAATACGGCCATCGACGGCGTGGCGCACGAAGCCGATGCCGTACTTGAGGACATCCTGCGCTTCGCCTCCTCCGACCTGCTGTGCTACCGCGCCGATGCTCCGGAAGCATTGGCGACGCGGCAGAACGAGGCCTGGGACGGCGTGCTCGACTGGGCGCGCGATGCGCTCGGCGCGCGCCTGAACCTGGCGGAAGGGGTCATGCATGTCGAGCAGCCGCGCGAGGCGATTGCCGTGCTGGCGATCCATCTGAGGCAGCGGGCGGAGCCGTTCCGGCTGGCGGCCTTGCACCTGATGACCTCGCTCACCGGGTCGGCGCTGCTGGCGCTCGCCGTCGAGGCGGGCGAGCGCGATGTCGAGACGGCCTGGACGGCCGCCCATGTCGATGAGGACTGGCAGGCGGAGCACTGGGGCCAGGACGCGGAGGCCATGGCCCGGCGGGCGCACCGCAAGCGCGACATGCTGGCGGCGGCGACGCTGATCGCGGCGCTGGACGGCTGATCAAAGCCTGAGCATCCGGAACATAAATTTCGAGAAGTCGCAGACTTTTCGGATGGAGATCTTGCTTCAAGCAGGGAGATAGAGCGGAATTTCGATCGCATTCCGCTCTGGAGCCGGAGCTCAGTGCCTGCGGTCGCGGGCGGTTTCGTCTATGGCCGCCTCGTGATACCAGGCGGTTTCGCCGGCGACGTCGAGCGTGCGCAGGGAGGCAAGCTCTGCCGCAAATTTGTCCTTGTTGCTCAAAATTGCAGCAGATGCGCGTCCACGCATCGGAAACGGCAAGATCTTGGCTGTCTGTCGTTCAGGGCTCGCATTCATGACCGGGGTTCCCTTTCCTGTGGACCGGTAAGGAGTCGCCTGTCCAGCAATGTAGGTTCTGCGAGTCGTTTAGGCAATATGCCTAAATCATTATCAGAATTGACTATTTTTTAGGCTTTCTGCGGCCTTTGCTCGATCGTCCGGCATTGCTGTGCTGCGGCAATTCGGCCTTGCCCGGGTTTGCAAAGCGATCACGCCGGACGTGGCACGCGCCTTGCTTTCTGTCTTCCGGCAGATCGGCCGCTGGTGGTCGAGAACGCATCGGGAGCGCCTTGCGTTCCGCTGAACTAGAGAGGTTAGAATGACGAAGTACAAGCTCGAGTACATCTGGCTGGACGGCTACACCCCTGTTCCCAATCTGCGTGGCAAGACCCAGATCAAGGAGTTCGCGGAGTTCCCGACGCTCGAGCAGCTGCCGCTGTGGGGCTTCGACGGCTCCTCGACCATGCAGGCGGAAGGCCACAGCTCCGACTGCGTGCTGAAGCCTGTCGCGCTTTATCCCGATCCGGCCCGCACCAACGGCGTGCTGGTCATGTGCGAGGTCATGATGCCGGATGGCGTCACCCCGCACGCCTCCAACAGCCGGGCCACCATCCTCGACGACGAGGACGCATGGTTCGGCTTCGAGCAGGAGTACTTCTTCTACAAGGACGGCCGTCCGCTCGGCTTCCCCGAGCAGGGCTATCCCGCCCCGCAGGGCCCGTACTACACCGGCGTCGGCTACAAGAACGTCGGCGACGTCGCCCGCCAGCTCGTCGAGGAGCATCTCGACCTCTGCCTCGCCGCCGGCATCAACCACGAGGGCATCAACGCAGAGGTCGCCAAGGGCCAGTGGGAGTTCCAGATTTTCGGAAAGGGCTCGAAGAGGGCCGCCGACCAGATCTGGATGGCGCGCTACCTGCTGCTGCGCCTGTGCGAGAAGCACGGCATCGACATCGAGTTCCACTGCAAGCCGCTCGGCGACACCGACTGGAACGGCTCGGGCATGCACTGCAACTTCTCGACCGCCTATATGCGCGAAGTCGGCGGCAAGGCCTATTTCGAGGCGCTCATGGCAGCCTTCGACAAGAACCTGCTGGATCACATCGCCGTCTACGGCCCGGACAACGACAAGCGCCTGACCGGCAAGCACGAGACCGCACCGTGGAACAAGTTCTCCTACGGCGTGGCCGACCGCGGCGCCTCGATCCGCGTCCCGCACTCCTTCGTCAAGAACGACTACAAGGGTTACCTCGAGGATCGCCGCCCGAACTCGCAGGGCGACCCCTACCAGATCGCCAGCCAGGTGCTGAAGACGATCGCCGAGGTTCCGACCGACGCCGCCAAGAAGGCAGCGGCGTAAACCATCGTCCTTCAGGACACCCAAAAGCCCCGGCGGGAAACCGCCGGGGCTTTTTGCCGTCCGGTCGGCAATGTCCCGGCGCGTCGCGGCGATTTCGATGAGGAAAGCGTCAGTTCACCGCCTGAAAGCGGAATTCGCCATCGTTCAGGAAGCAGGCCTTGTCGAACAGTTTCAGGTCCAGCGGGTTCGGCAGCCGGACATCCCGAAGATCCGGCAACGGCCTGCTGGCCGGGTCGTACGACCGGTCGATCTGCGAGATGAAGACGATGATCAGTCCCTTGTCCCGGGCAAAGGCCTTGAGCGCGCGAACCTGAACGGCCAGGTCCGGGTTTTCGCGCCTCTGATCGAGCAGCTGCAGGTAGTCCACGACCGCCAGCGTGCCGCGCGGCGCCGTTCCGAGCCTTCCGATCATATGGTCCGCGCTGATGGCGTCGGAGCCGTCGAAAGTGAACAGGCCGTCGAACCGCGGCCATTCAACCCCGATCGCGCGGAAGCAGCCCTGGACGTCCTTCTCGGTGTATTCGAGGCTGAAGAACACGCTTCGATGGCCCGATCTCATGGCTTCCACAGCCAATTCCAGGCCCATCAGGGTCTTGCCGTGTCGCGGCCGCGCTGCGAGCAGCACGAGATCGCCCGGCGCCAGGCCGCCGAAAAGTTTCCCCGCCGGCGAAGCCGCGGCCATTTTCGCCACGAGCAGGCTCCAGGCGTCGAAACCTTCGGTTCTGGCGGTGCGGTCGAGAGCCTGGTGGAGCGGAATGTTTTCGTCGCGCGCCAGGCGCTTCGATTTTCGCTTGAGCTGGTAGACGGGACCGGAAAGCTTCATCGAAAAAGAACCTCCTATTGCGGGCAAATTTTCGCAATCCCTCCTTATGCGGCTGCCCGAACAGTCGGTTCGGCGACGGAAATGGCCCCGCATGAACTGTGCTTTCCCGGCGGAGGGGGGAGGCGTGGGCTGCGCCAGAATCGGATCATAGCGCGATTCGGCAGGCCGGACACGGCCGGTCCTCCGGGCGCCCCGTCCCGTTCAGGATCCGGCGCCGAAGGTCTGGTAGAGCCATATGGCGATGTCGCTTTCGAGTGGAAAGGACAGCATGCCCATGACCGAATAGCCGAGCAGCCATGGCATGAGGTAGAAGCGTATCATGAAGAAGAACCAGGCCACGTAGAGCGGCACCAGCGGCTCGACCAGGAAGCTTGGCGTGATCGGCCGGAAGGCTGCCAGCAGCGGGTTGGTTGCCTGGACGAAGAAGCGCATGAAGAAGAAGCTGGAATTCTCCGGCAGGAACAGGCCCATCGCCGTGCGGCCGATCAGCGTCCACATGGCCAGGCCCAGCACGTAGTCGACGACGATCACCCACAGCGGGTGCATGAAGATGAGATGTTCCGAACCCTGCACGCCTTTGCCCCCCAAGGAAAAGGGGCAGGAGAGCATCCTGCCCCTTCGCCGTCCTTCTAGAACATGATCCCGGGAAGCGGAAAGCCCGCTTCCCGGTGATGCCTTTGCAATCAGTGCCCCGCGGCGAGAATGGTCCTTCCGCTCGGCACGCGGACCTCGTCCACCATCTCCTGGATCTCCTTGCTCGGCTCGCGCGTCGCCAGGCTGACGACGACCATGCAGATCAGGCTGACCGGCATGCCGATGATACCGAAGCGGATGTCGTCGATGCCCATCCAGGGATCGATGATCTTGTTGAAGACCAGGTAGAGATAGAGCGACCCGGCGACGAAGCCGCCGATCATGCCGGCGATCGCTCCAGGGGCATTCGCGCGCTTCCACCAGACGCCCAGCACCAGCGGGAAGAACAGGCCGGAACAGGCGAAGTCGAAGGCCCAGGCCACCGCCCCCAGGATTCCGGTCAGTTGCAGCGAGGCGATGAGTGCCGCCGCCACTCCGATGAAGAGCAGCAGGATACGGGCGACGGTGAGGCGCCGCCGCGTGTCGGCCTGCGGGTCTATCATCTTGTAGTAGAGGTCATGGCTGAGCGCGTTGGCGATGGCCAGCAGCAGGCCGTCCGCCGTCGACATGGCGGCCGCCAGGCCGCCGGCGGCGACGAGACCGGAGATGACGTAGGGCAGGCCGGCGATTTCCGGCGTAGCCAGCACGACGATGTCCGGCCGCATGAAGAACTCGTTCAGCTGGACGATGCCGTCGCCGTTCTGGTCCTGCACGGCCAGCATGCCGACCGAACTCCAATGCTTCACCCATTCCAGGTTCGACACGTCGGCGAACGCCTTGCCGATGACCGAGGTCGCCAGAGTGGGATCGAGCAGTTGCAGCTTCGTCAGCGTGGCAAGCGCCGGCGCCGAGAAGTAGAGCAGGAAGATGAAGAACAGCGACCATCCGACGGAACGGCGCGCCGAACGGACAGATGGGGTGGTGAAGTACCGCATCAGGATATGCGGAAGCGAAGCCGTGCCGGCCATCATGCAGATGGCGAGCGAGACCATGGCCCAGCCCTTGCCTTCCGGCGCGTTCATCGGCGTCGTCAGCACCGATACGCCGGGAATGGCCTGCGCCGCCGGGGTGAGCCCGTACTGCACTTCCAGTTCGGCGATGCGGCTGAGGGCTTCCCCGTAGGAGAAATGCGGGATGATGCCGAAGCCCTGGCGGTTCGACATCCAGATGATCGGCACCAGATAGGCGATGATAAGCACGATGTACTGCGCCACCTGGGTCCAGGTGACGCCCCGCATGCCCCCCAGCATCGAGCAGATGAAGATGCCGATGAGTCCGAGCCAGACGCCGACCTCGAAGGGCACGCCGAGCGTCTGGGCGGCGATCGTTCCGGTGGCGTTGATCTGCGCCGTCACGTAGGTGAAGGACGCCACCACCAAAATGATCACGGCGCAGAGCCGGGCGGTGTTGCCGCCGTAGCGGGTGCCGACGAAGTCCGGCACGGTGTAGCAGCCGAACTTGCGGAGGTAGGGCGCCAGCAGCGAATTGACGAGCACATAGCCGCCCGTCCAGCCGATGATGTAGCCCAGATAGGGATAGCCGCCGAAATAGACGCCGCCGGCCATCGCCACGAAGGACGCGCCGGACATCCAGTCCGCTGCCGTCGCCATGCCGTTGTAGAGCGCCGGAACCTCGCGGCCGGCAACGTAATAGGCGTCGACCTCCGCCGTTCGCGACAGCCAGCCGATCACCGCGTAGATGGCGATGGTGAAGAGCAGAAAGCCGATGCCGATCACCTGGGCGCTGGCGCCCATGCTCTCGAGAAGAGCCATGAGGAAGAAGAAAACGACAAAGCCCAGCGTATAGAGCGCGTAGACCTTGCCCAGATTGTCGAGGAAGCGCCCTCTGCGCCCCTCCTGAGTTGTCGTCGTCATTGTCTCCCCCCTAGTCGCCGAGGCCAAATTCGTCGTCGATCTGATCCTGCCTCCAGTTCTGGCCCCAGATCAGCACGAGAAACGCAATGAGAGACCCTTGGACGCACATGTAGAAGCCCAGCGGAAAGCCCAGGAATGTGAACGCGTTGAGTGCACTTGCGAAATACGGGATGATGATCGCGAAAATCGCCCACAGGATCAGAACGATCGTGTTGAGATTGCGCGTCTTCTCCCAATGCCGTTGCCTGGCATCGGAGTCGTTGCTGGCCATTTCTTCCTCCCCTCGTCTCGTCGACGGACGGATTCGTCCGTCGGCAACGAGCGCTCCAAGACGGAATCGCCCACTTGCATGATTGCAGACCGGCGCCTATCGCGAAATAATCCGATCGTAGTATGCCCGGAGGCGGCGGTGCGGGGCGGCGGGAAGTGATGAAACGCGTTATCGAGCGGTTCTCGGAAGCATCGGGCTGGCTGGTCGAGACGGCATCAAGGCTGTCGGTCCGGCGTGATTCGGCACCTGTCGACAGTGTCGAGCGCCTGTTCGACTTCGTTGCCACCCGTTCGGCCCTGATCACCCAGAAGAAGCTCTACGGCTATCTCAAGGAGCGCATCGGTATCCGCTACCCCGAGATGTTCGAGGACGAAGTCTTCGCGCGATCGATCGACATCGCGCGGATGCAGGTGTTCGCCGCTTCGCTGGCGGACCTGACCGTCCACGCCGTCGCGCAGGTCGCGGCAGGTGGGCGACTGCCGGCCGACAGTCGCGGTGAACTGGCGATCGCGTGCTATGACCATGGGGTGGCGGTCAACGAGGGTCAGGCACCCGACCCGGAAGCGCCCGAGGCGTGGCGTGCGGCCTTCGCCGAGCGGCTGTCGCGGACCGCCTGGGAAAACATCGCAGCAGGTGCCAGCGCATTCACCGAAAGCCCGAAGGCGTTGATCCGCTGGGCGCCGATCGCCGACGAGCACAAGCGCTTCGACCGCGAGGTCGTCGAGAATTCCATCCGCTTCGCCTGGAACGAGGTGATCCAGGATTTTCGCAACCGGCTGGATGCGGCAGGTGTCGCGGCTTCGTGGCGGGAGGGGCGGGCGAGGAATCTGTCGGCCAATTGAAATTCCTCGGTGTAAGCTAGTTTTTATTAGCCTCTTCCATAAGACGCCCGCGAACATCGACTGCGATTTTGGTGAAATCTTCCCAGACTGGGTCCGCCAACAATGCTTCCAATCCTAACGACGGCCACCCATTAAGCTTATCGCTGGCCCTAGCCGACGGGATTGCTCGTAGCCGGTTAAGCAAGTTCTGCCTTTCAGTCGAATCGCGATACGCCGAGGTAGAGGCGAGATAGGCCAGAGACGTTTCCAATCGACCAGAACTGCGCCGCAGAAAAAAGGGCCAGGCGATCTTGCCGTTCGGTTGTTTGAGATTTGCATACACGGAGTCCTGACTTTCCGTTATGCCGATGCTGAAGCCATTGGACCGAAGCCATTCGATTGCCTTCGTGGTACCACGTCCGGCGTCGACGCCGTGTTTCTCTTCGAGAGCCCTCAGCCACTCGCTTTCGGACAACTGCTCCTTAACCTCAGTCACAGCCTTCGCTGACTGAGCCCGTTCTGTTTGCCCTACCAATCGCGGGACAAGCGTCCGCATACCGTTGGCACTAGTGAACTGCTCGACCTCAATGGCCAGAACTTCCGCGGGCCGCATCTGCTCGTTTAGAAACTCAACGATTCGAGCAAGCTCCTTCGGGATCCGATCCGCGACAAACAACATTCGTATGCGCCCTGATCTGAGATTGGCCTCGACCGCCCGCCAGAACGATTCAATATCGCCGTCGTCCAGGAAGGCTGAAAGCTCTGCATCTGGATCTTTGGCCGCCTTGTTGGCGGTTTCCCGGTAGACTTGAACAATGCGTTCGATAGGCCAGTATGCGACCGCATTGGCAGCGTAGTCGAGCATCTGCGCGACAACCTCACGTCGTGCTCGAGTGTCTGCGGCTTGTTTGACCTCGACCAACACGGGTACGCCTTGTCTGTCCAAAAACAGATGATCCAGGGACCAACGATCCGCACCATTGGCGGAATCGGGAACCGGATGCTCACGGCGAATAAGCAGCAGTTTGCCTTCAACTCCGCCGGCAAGCCGTAGCATAGCGGGATGATCGCCTAAGAGGCGCTGAAACAGGTCCTCCGAATCGTAGCTTGTCCGGTTCAGTTCTGTGAGTTGGTTGTCCAGCCCTACGAGAAAAATGCTGCTCATGTCGCTCCCCCCAGATAGTGGCCGAGTATTTGATACAATAAAAACCCCGGCGTCACCGCCGGGGTTTTTCGTCCAAGCCCATCGCCCCGAAAGGGCTCAGACCGAATAATACATGTCGAACTCGACCGGGTGCGGGGTCATCTCGAAGCGCATGACCTCGGCCATCTTCAATTCGATGTAGGCGTCGATCTGGTCGTCGTCGAAGACGCCGCCGGCCTTGAGGAAGCCGCGGTCCTTGTCGAGGTTCTGCAGCGCCTCGCGCAGGCTGCCGCAGACTGTCGGGATCTTCTTCAGCTCCTTCGGCGGCAGGTCGTAGAGATCCTTGTCCATCGGCTGGCCGGGATGGATCTTGTTCTTGATGCCGTCGATGCCGGCCATCAGCAGCGCGGCGAAGCCGAGATAGGGGTTGGCGCCCGGATCGGGGAAGCGGATCTCGACGCGCTTCGCCTTCGGCGACGAGCCGAACGGAATGCGGCAGGAGGCCGAGCGGTTGCGCGCCGAATAGGCGAGCAGCACCGGCGCCTCATAACCCGGCACCAGCCGCTTGTAGGAGTTGGTCAGCGGGTTGGTGAAGGCGTTGATGGCCTTGGCGTGCTTGATGATGCCGCCGATATAGTAGAGGCAGGTTTCGGACAAGCCCGCATATTCGTTGCCGGCGAAGGTCGGCTTGCCTTCCTTCCAGATCGACATGTGGACGTGCATGCCCGAGCCGTTGTCGCCGAATACCGGCTTCGGCATGAAGGTCGCCGTCTTGCCATAGGCGTTGGCGACCTGGTGCACGACGTATTTGTAGAGCAGCATCTTGTCGGCGTTGCGCACCAGCGCGTCGAACTTGACGCCGAGTTCGTGCTGGGCGGCGGCGACCTCATGGTGGTGCTTCTCGACGCGCACGCCCATCTGGGCGAGCACCGTCAGCATCTCGGAGCGCATGTCCTGGCAGCTGTCGATCGGCGGCACCGGGAAATAGCCGCCCTTGACGCGCGGCCGGTGGCCTAGGTTGCCGGTCTCGTAGTCGGTGTCGTCATTCGACGGCAGCTCGGAGGAGTCCAGCTTGAAGCCGGTGTTGTACGGGTCGGCCTTGTACTTGACGTCGTCGAAGACGAAGAACTCGGCCTCGGGACCGACATAGATGGTGTCGCCGATGCCTTCGGCCTTCATGTAGGCCTCCGCCTTCTTGGCGGTGCCGCGCGGGTCGCGGTTGTAGGCCTCGCCGGAGACCGGATCGAGGATGTCGCACAGCACAACCATCGTCGACTGGGCGAAGAACGGGTCCATGTGCACCGTGTCGGTGTCGGGCATCAGCACCATGTCGGACTCGTTGATCGCCTTCCAGCCGGCGATCGAGGAGCCGTCGAACATCACGCCGTCGGCGAACATGTCCTCGTCGACCTCCGCGACATCCATGGTCACGTGCTGAAGCTTGCCCTTCGGATCGGTGAAGCGCAGGTCGACGAATTTCACGTCGTTGTCCTTGATCTGCTTCATGATGTCTTTGGCTGTCGTCATGTGGCGTTTTCCCTGATTGACGTTTTTGTAAAGAGATTCGATTTCGAAAAAGTCCGCCGGCCTGCTCAGATCGCGTCCAGGCCGGTCTCGCCGGTGCGGATGCGTACCACTTCCTCGATGTTGGAGACGAAAATCTTGCCGTCGCCGATGCGCCCGGTCTGCGCCGCCTTGCGGATCGCCTCGATGGCGCCCTCGACCGATTCGTCGCCCAGCACCACCTCGATCTTCACCTTGGGCAGGAAGTCGACGACATATTCGGCGCCACGATAGAGCTCGGTATGGCCCTTCTGCCGGCCGAAGCCTTTTGCCTCCGTCACCGTGATGCCCTGCAGCCCCGCCTCCTGCAGCGCCTCCTTCACCTCGTCGAGCTTGAACGGCTTGATGATCGCTTCGATCTTCTTCATTTCCGGCACGGCCTCCAATCAAAGGACGGCGGGCTCGCCGGCCCGCCTTGTTGTGCCTGAACCAAAGCATGATCCGTGCCAGTTGTCAGCCACAACCCGGCCCGGTCGCAAGTCCCGTCCGTTCCCGGCCGTCGACGGTGCAACCGTGGGCCGCGACGCCTGCCGGCAGGTGGCGTGCCGGCAGGCGGGCAGAGGGTCGGGGCTGTCTATTTTTTCATCAGCCTATTTTGTGGGCGTTTTGACGAAATAATAGGCAACATGTGGTTCGTTTCGTGCGGTTCCCTGCCGTGCTATGCCAGACGAACGCTCAACCTTTCGACAGGTTCTGGCCGTATGCCGTTCGAACTGCTTCTGCCAGACGAAATGGTCGCCTGTGACCGGCGCGCCATCGCGGCCGGCCCCTTCGACGGCTACCAGCTCATGCAGCGGGCCGGTGCCGCGGTCGCCGCCATCGTGCTCGAGCGCTTTCCGGCGGCCTCCAGGGTCGACGTGCTGTGCGGGCCGGGCAACAATGGCGGCGACGGTTATGTCGTGGCCGAACTGCTGCGACGGTCGGGCGTGGACGTGGCGGTCTACGCAGAGGGCCCGCCGCGCGATGGCAGCGACGCCGCGCTGGCGGCCGCCGATTGCAAGGTGTGGCCGCAGCCGCTCGCCGCCTTCGCGCCTTCGGCCGGTGGCCTGGTGGTCGACGCCGTCTATGGCGCCGGGCTGGCGCGCGCCGTCGGCGGCGCCGCGCGCCGTGCCATGGAAAGCGTCAGGACGGCCGGCGTTCCGGTGGTCGCCGTCGATCTTCCCTCCGGTGTTTCGGGTGCGACGGGCGAAATTCTCGGCGAAACCTTTCAGGCGGCCGTCACCGTCACCTTCGTGCGCAAGAAACCCGGACACCTTCTCCAGCCCGGCCGCACCGCCTGCGGCGAGGTCGTCGTCGCCGATATCGGCATCGGCGACGACATCGTGGCGGCTGCCGGCGCCACCTGCTTCGAGGACGGCCCGGAGCTCTGGAAACCCAGGTTTCCCCGACCGGCGGTCGACGCCCACAAATATTCGCGCGGCCATGTCGCCGTATTTTCAGGCGCGGCGAGCGCCACCGGCGCGGCGCGTCTGTCGGCGCTGGCGGCGGCGCGCGCCGGGGCAGGGGCGGTGACGCTGCTGTCGCCGTCGGAGGCGCTCGCCGCCAATGCCGCGCATCTCACGTCGATCATGCTGCGCAAGGCCGACACGCTGGAGGAGGCGCTGGCCTTCTTCGCGGACCGGCGGCCGGCGGCCTTCGTCTACGGGCCGGGACTGGACGCCTCGGCCGAGACCGGGCGCCTGCTGTTCGAGCTGATCGACCGCCTGCCGCGCCCGCTGCCGGCGGTGGTCGACGCCAGCGCGCTGACCTCGCTCGCCGCCGAGCCCGGCCTGCTCGCCGGACCTTTCGGCGGGCGCGCCGCCGACCTGGTGATCACGCCGCACGAGGGCGAGTTCGGCCGGCTCTTCCCCGACCTGCGAAAAATTCCGTCGAAGCTCGAGCGTGCGCGCCGGGCGGCCGACCGCGTCGAGGCGATCGTCGTCTACAAGGGGCCCGATACGGTGATCGCAGCACCCGACGGGCGCGCCGCCATCAACTCCAACGGCACGCCATGGCTGGCGACCGCCGGTTCCGGCGACGTGCTCTCCGGCTTCGTCGCCGGCTTTTTGGCCCAGGGCATGCCGGGTTTCGAGGCGGCCTGCGCCGGGGTCTGGATCCATGCCGAGGCGGCAAGGCGCTTCGGGCCGGGGCTGATCGCCGAGGACATTCCGGGCGAGTTGCCGGCGGTGCTGCGCGACCTGCTGGATTGAGGGGACGGGCCCGGTCAGCTAACCAGGCGCAGGGTGCGCGTGACGGTGCGGTTGCGGCCGCCGCGCTTGGCCGCGTAGAGCGCCTTGTCGGCCTGGCGCAGCACCGTCTCGAAGCCCGGCGCGTCCTCCGAGCCGAAGGCGATGCCGGCGCTGACCGTGCAGGTGAGGGAGGCGCCGTCGGTGTGGATGGCGCGGGCGGCGAAGGCGGCACGGATGCGCTCCGCGACCTGTTCGGCCTGCTCCGGCAGGCAGCGCGGCAGCACCAGGGCGAACTCCTCGCCGCCGAGGCGGGCCGCCGACATGCGCCGCTGCGTCGATGCCGCCAGCTCTTCGGCGAAGGCGCGGATCACCCGGTCGCCGGCCGCGTGGCCGTGGTCGTCGTTGATCGACTTGAAGCCGTCGAGGTCGAAGACGATGACGGCGGCGAACGGGCCGAACCGCATCGCGCCGTGACGGTCGAACAGGGCACGCCGGTTGAGCAGGCCGGTGAGCGCGTCGGTCATCGCCTCCTGGCGGTGCTTGCTGGCCATGCGCCAGTGGTTGAGCGCCAGCGACAGCGCGCCGATGCCGGTCATGCCGGCGATGCTGATCGCCAGCGACACGTCCTCCGCCCAGTTCTGCGGCGCCTGGCCGAGCACCAGGCGACCGTCGCCGATCAGCACGCAGGCGCAAAGCACGAAGCCGAAGGCGGTCACCGCATAGAGCACCGTCAGCCCGACGATCGGTCCCGGCGCCTCGGCGCGGCCGGTCCAGTATTCTCCGGCCGTGGCCGAAAGCAGCAGGGCGGCGGCGACGTTGAGCGCGATGAAGCCGAGCCCGTCGAAGCCGAGCAGCATGGCGGCGGCCGGGACGATCGGGGAAAGTGCGGCAGCCGACAGCGTCGGGCGCAGCGAGCTTTGGCCGGTGCGGAACTGCCGCGCCGCGCCGACAAGGGCCGAGAGCCCCACCAGCAGCAGCACGAAGGAGATCGCGCCGAGGAGCGGATCGGGATAGTCGACATAGAATCCGTAGAGGACGACGTAGACGACGATCAGCGCGACGCCGGCGGCCCAGGTCAGCAGGAAGGTCTGCGCGCGGGCGACCGACCAACTCATCAGGAGAGTGACGGCGAGACATCCGCCGGAGATGCCCAGCGCCGTCAACAGGGAGTTGTAGTCGAGCGTCATGACCCCCGCCATGCCCGAAGGCGTTCGCCAGCAGCCACCGACTACATGAAGGAGGTGTGCAGATGGTTACGACGGAGCGTCAAATGCCGACGGACGCCCGGTTTGCCGGGCGGGGCGGAGCGGATCGGGTCTATCGGCCGGCCCCCGAGCGCACGGTCAGCCTTCGCCGACGCGTTTCATCAGCGCCATGGCGCCGAAGGGCGCGCGCACCTTGCCCTCGGTGATGAAGTAGACGAACACGTCGCGCGGCTGCACCGGCGCCGTGGTTTTCGGATCGGCCTTGGGCAGATCGTCCGGCTCCTTGCCGGCCGCCCAGGTCTTTACCCGTTCTGCCCATTCATCGAGCCGTTTTGGCTCATAGCAATCCGGGTTGTCGTCGCTGCCGGTCTGCAGCCGGACATAGGCAAAATCGCCGGTGACGTCGGCGATCGCCGGATAGGTGGCGTGGTCGGCGTAGACGATCGCGACGTCGTGCCGGCGCGCCAGCGCCACGAATTCCGGCACGGCGAAGGAGGCGTTGCGCACCTCGACGGCGTGGCGCAGTTTTATCCCGCCCTGCTTTTCCGGCAGCAGTTTCAGGAAGGCGCCGAAATCGTCCTCGTCGAATTTCTTGGTCGGCGCGAACTGCCAGAGAATCGGCCCGAGCTTTTCGCCGAGCGCGGCGATGCCCTGGGTGACGAAACGCTCGACCGATTCGCCCGCCTCGGCGAGCACGCGGCGGTTGGTGACGAAGCGGTTGCCCTTCAGCGAGAACACGAAACCGTCCGGCGCCTCGCTCGCCCATTTGACGAAGGTCGGCTCCTTGAAGCCGGAATAATAGGTGCCGTTGACCTCGATGGTCGGCACCTGGCGTGAGGCGTATTGAAGCTGCTTCGCCTTGGCGAGCTTGTCGGGATAGAAGGAGGTGTCCCACGGCTCGAAGGTCCAGCCGCCCATGCCGGCGCGGATTTTTCCGGATTGCATCCTCGTCTCCGTTCCCTGCGGCCCGTCGATGTCCAGGCCGGAGCGGCCCTGGGTCGTGCGGCGAAAAATGCGTTCGTGTCGCCCGCTTGTCCACCCGGCGTTTTCAGGCTCCTGACAGCAGGCGCCGTTGCCACGCCCGGATATTGTCCCGTCTGGCTGTCAAAATGCTTCGCTTTTTCAGAACCGCGCGTCGCGAAGGCGCACGTCATGACGTGTCGGGATAGTCCAGGGCGTAGACGGCCAGCGCATGGGCATGCGCCAGGATATCGTCGACCTCGCGCACGTTGCGGGGACGGATGGCTGTGGGATCGAAGCGCGACAGCCGGCCGCCGGGCGGACGACCGGTCCGCAGCGGCGAGAAGCGGCGGAACCGGCCGGAGCCGGGTTTTGTCCGCGCATGCGCGGCGTCGCGATTCCCGCTTTGCACGCCCGCGGCGTCGCGGTTCCTGCTTTGCGCACCCGCGGCGTCGCGGGCAGCCTGCCAGCGAGCAAAGCGTCTCGCCTGGCCCGGCAGGTCGTCGAGCGCGGCGGCAAGTGCTGCGAGGCGCGAGCGCCGTGTCGGCCTACGAGATGTCCTACAAGCATCACCAGGGGCGCTGGCCGGAGGTGGGACCGCTGGTCGGCGCATTCGACGCGGTCGTGGCGGCGGAGGGATTCGATCTGCTTCCGCTGTCCGCCATGCATGCCGTGCGGGCAGGTGCCTACGGCCCCGAACATCGCGATCCGTTCGACCGGATGCTCGCGGCCCAGGCGGTGGTCGAGGGATTGACGCTGATGTCGAAGGACAGGTGGCTGAAGGAGTTGGGCGCGGGGACGATGTGGGAGTAGCTGCGTGTGCGGCGGCGGCCGGTCGTCATTGCAACGGTAGGCCGAGCCGCGCCGCCTCCGCGCGCGGGATCGGATCGCCGACGCGGAAGGCGAACGACACCACGCCGGTCGCGTCCGCGTCGACCTGGCATTCGAAGCTCAGATCGTGCCAGACGCCGCCGGCGCGGCGGTAGGCCGAGCGCTGGATCGCCAGAACCGTGCCCTCTTCCAGCCTGTAGGACGGCAGCAGGTCGGGAAAGTGGCCGCCGTTGAGCAGTTGCAGACCCAGCTCCGTCTCGCAGAGCCGGCCGATGCGGACGCCGCGCGGGATGTTCGCCATCGCCGTTGTCGCCGCCGGGCCGCCGGTCGCGGAGCGCGAGAACAAGGTCCGCGCCTCGTGCAGTTTTGGCTCCGACGCGGCCTTCGCCTGCCCGGGCGGCGGCCCTGCCGGCACCGGTGCCTTGTCGGGAGTCGCCGCCGTGGTCGTCAGCTGCTGCTCCGCGGCGCTGCCGGTGTTGTCGTCGGCCTTGCCGGGCTCCTTGCCTTCGTCTTTTTCAGCGGCCGGCTGCTTTTCGTCCTGCTCCGGATTTTCGGCGCTGGCTGCGTCCGCGGCTTTCCGTTCGTTCGCGACGGGAGGCCGGGGCGCCGGATTGTCCTCGGCGCCCGCGCCGGCGAGCGATCGGCGCGGGCCGGCATCCTTCTCGCCGAATTTCACGACGGGATTGAGCGGCGGGATCGGGGCGGCGGCGGCCTGTTCCGGCGCCGGCTCTGGCGGCTTGGCCGGCTCGGGCGGCGGCGGCTCGGCCTTGGCCGGTTCGGGCGGTTTCGGCGGCGGTTCGAGCGTGACCGATACGACCTCTTCTTCCTGCGGCTGCGACAGGGTTTCGGGGAGCCCGAAAATGACCAGCGCGGCGACCAGCGCATGCACGGCGACGGAGGCGGGCAGGCCCCAGCCCCGACGCTCGATGTTCGCCTCGCCAGTCATGGGTAGATAATTGGGATATCGGGGGTGTGGGCGCAAGGCGGGTGGGGTGATCGTTGAGGAATCCGCAGCGCCAAAATAGCGTCGCATCACGACAAGGGGAGGGATTTTTCGCGGCGCCGCGACCGATGAGATATCTGCTCGATACTCAAGCCTTGTTCGCGTGGCCGCATACGAATCCGAATATCGCGATCTGTTTGAGCAAATGCTAGCGGCGCAAGTTCGGCCTTAGGAGGTGGCAAGGAATTCAAGGCCGGTGAGACCTAGAATACGTCTATCCGTTCATTGTCGAGCCAATCGGGTATCTCAACGTGCTGCGCCAGCGGATGTTTGGCGAAAGTCGCGCGAATATTGGACAGGCTGTTAAACACATCCCACAAGAGGCGCTCGCGACTTTTGTAGTATTCTGTCGAAAAGTTGTCGGTCGTAAAAGTGTGAGCGGGCGTCTGACGCAATCGCCGAACGTCGCGTAGCGGCTTAATCACTACTTCGCGGAAAGCACCGGGATCATCCCAGACGATTTCGGTGAGAAGCCATTCCTCCAAGAGGGCGAGGGTACCTTTCCGCGTGACCACGATCTTACCGTCAGCGCGTGTCTCTTCGGTTTCCAAAGAACATTTGCCCTGAAAGAACGACGAATCTATGCTTTCAGATAGTAATTTGTCCAATGCCATGACGAACCGGTTGAAGTTCTCGGCGGTGGGGCGCAGGAACGAGGTAAGTCCGATCGGCACGTCGCCTTCGACCGGAGTGCGAAAGAGGCTTTGACCCCAAATGGCTTCGGAAAGCGCGCGGACTAGGCGCATTTCCTCGGTGATGGCATAGCGAATAGAGCGGTTCTTCCAGAATTCGCCTTCGATGCTGGAACGGTAATACGGTTCGCTCATTCGCACATCGCCTGACGCCAGGTAGCTGTTCCAGTATTGCTGGTGCTCAGCGGACAAGCGCGCGAGATATCGCAGAAAGACGATTGTGTAAGGTATGCGCTTGGCGTCAAATCCAAGGCCGAAGGTCTGCAATGACACCTTGTCACGCTCGGGATGCTGCTCGCTTTTGAAAAAATCGTCGATGATAGACATGCGGCCCATGTAGTCGGCGAAATGAACGTCGTAGCGCGGATCGGAGACATATCGCTCCAGGGACCCCATATCGAAGGCCCGGAATGCCAGCTGCGGTTCTACCAGTAGCAAGGCTTTCGAGAACGGGCGGTCGTGCCATGCCGAGAGATCGACCCGCCGCCGCACCTCGATCTCCGTGGGGTAGACGCTAAAGGCGCTAAGTTCCTCAGAGTGAAGAAGTTCGAGCTGGCTCGGTACCGGCAAATCCGGAAAACGCTTGATGTGCATGTTCACAGAATTGCGAGCGAACACAGCCGTGATTTTGCGATCTATGATGAGTTCGGCGAAAGCGCGACGGAGGCGTTCTGGCTTCTCCTCGATACGCAATAGGGTCGAGGCTACGGCCCCATTGAAACCGTCGCGTTCCGCGCTCGCAATAAATGAGGAGGCAATTGCATTCACAAGGTGATTTTTGGACATCGCGGTGCCAAGCCCTTCTACTCCACCGCCTCACGCTTCCCCGCCTTCGGCCTCCTCTCCAGCAACTCCTTCAAAAACTGCCCGGTGTAGCTGCGCGGCTCGGCCACCACCTCCTCCCGCGCGCCCGATGCCACCAGCTCGCCGCCGCCGTTCACGCCACCTTTCTCAATTCGAAGATCTCGCCGTGGCGTGCCGCCTCCCCGACATCGCCTCGCCGCAACGCCTCGCGGACATCGTCCAGCTTGAGCATGTCCTCGTGCGAGATGTAGGGCGACCAGCCGGTTTCGTCGTGAATGAGCGTCACCGGCACCTTCGCGACGAGATTGCCCTGTTGCACCAGCTTAATCGAATTCTCGGTCTTCATCGCCTTGTCCTCAGGTCGCCATCCCATTCCGTCTTGTCCGGCCAGTAGGCGGTGACGAGCACAGCCAAATCCCGCGAATGGTTTGGCATGCCCCACACAGCGTGTGCGATGCGCCCGTCGGAGAATACATGACGGGCCAGAAAGCACGGGCCGTGCCGGTAGTCCGGGTATCGTTCCAGGACCTCGGCGTCCGCGAGCGAATTCACCAACTGCCGGTAGGATATGTCCTTTTCCTGCAGTCTGCCATAGGCGTGGTCTGACGTGCGAACGGCCCCGGACGCGACAAGGAGGCGGATTTCCTCAACGAATCCACTCACTCCGCCGCTTCCCGCTTCCCCTGCTTCGGCCTTCTCTCCAGCAGCTCCTTCAAGAACTGCCCGGTATAGCTCCTCGGCTCGGCCACCACCTCCTCCGGCGTGCCCTGCGCGACCAGCTCGCCGCCGCCGTCGCCGCCTTCGGGGCCGAGGTCGAGGATCCAGTCGGCGGTCTTGATCACCTCCAGATTGTGCTCGATGACCACCACCGTGTTGCCCTGGTCGACCAGTTCGTGCAGCACTTCCAAGAGTTTTGCCACGTCATGGAAATGCAGGCCGGTGGTCGGCTCGTCGAGGATGTAGAGGGTCTTGCCGGTCGCCTTGCGCGACAGTTCCTTGGCGAGCTTTATGCGCTGCGCCTCGCCGCCCGACAGCGTCGTCGCCTGCTGGCCGACATGGATGTAGCCGAGGCCGACCTTTGCCAGAGTCTGCAGCTTGTCGCGGACGCTCGGAACGGCGGCGAAGAACTCGGCGCCTTCCTCCACCGTCATGTCGAGCACGTCGGCGATCGACTTGCCCTTGAAGGTGACCTCCAGCGTCTCGCGGTTGTAGCGCTTGCCGTGGCAGACGTCGCAGGTGACGTAGACGTCGGGCAGGAAATGCATCTCGATCTTGATGACGCCGTCGCCCTGGCAGGCCTCGCAGCGGCCGCCCTTGACGTTGAAGGAGAAGCGGCCGGGCTGGTAGCCGCGCGCCTTGGCCTCCGGCAGGCCGGCGAACCAGTCGCGGATCGGCGTGAAGGCGCCGGTGTAGGTGGCGGGGTTCGAGCGCGGCGTGCGGCCGATGGGCGACTGGTCGATGTCGATGACCTTGTCCAAAAATTCGAGGCCCTCGATGCGGTCGTGCTCGGCCGGATGCTCGCGCGACCCCATGATGCGGCGCGAGGCTGCCTTGAACAGGGTCTCGATCAGGAAGGTGGATTTTCCGCCGCCGGACACACCGGTGACGGCGGTGAAGGTGCCGAGCGGGATTTCGGCGGTGACGTCCTTCAGGTTGTTGCCGCGCGCGCCGACCACCTTTATGCGCCGGCCCTTCTTCAGCCGGCGGCGCTCGTCGGGCAGGGCGATCTCCAACTCGCCGGTCAGATATTTGCCCGTGATCGAGGCGGGGTTGGCCATGATTTCGGCCGGCGAGCCCTGGGCGATGATGCGGCCGCCATGGATGCCGGCGGCCGGGCCGATGTCGACGACGTAGTCGGCGGTGAGGATGGCGTCCTCGTCGTGCTCGACCACGATCACCGTGTTGCCGAGGTCGCGCAGGTGCTTCAGCGTGTCGAGCAGGCGGGCGTTGTCGCGCTGGTGCAGGCCGATCGACGGCTCGTCGAGCACGTAGAGCACGCCGGTGAGGCCGGAGCCGATCTGGCTGGCGAGGCGGATGCGCTGGCTCTCGCCGCCCGACAGCGTACCGGAATTGCGCGCCATGGTGAGGTAGTCGAGGCCGACGTCGTTCAAGAAGCGCAGGCGCTCGCGGATTTCCTTCAGGATGCGGACCGCGATCTCGTTCTGCTTGGCGTTGAGCTTTGCGGGCAGCTCGGTGAACCAGGCATCGGCCTTGCGGATCGACATGTTGGACACCTCGCCGATATGCAGGCCGGCGATCTTCACCGCCAGCGATTCCGGCTTGAGGCGAAAGCCGTTGCAGGCGGGGCAGGGGGTGGCCGACATGAAGCGCTCGATCTCCTCGCGCATCCACGCCGATTCCGTCTCCTTCCAGCGCCGCTCCAGATTGGGGATGACACCCTCGAAGGTTTTGGTCGTCTTGTAGGAGCGCAGGCCGTCGTCGTAGTGGAAGGTGATCTCGCGTTCGCCGGTGCCGCGCAGGATGGCCTGCTTAGCCTCCTCCGACAGGCTGGAAAATTTGTCGCCGAGCTTGAAGCCGAAAGCCTTGCCGAGTGCGTCCAGCGTCTGCGCGTAGTAGGGCGAGGTCGACTTCGCCCACGGGCTGACGGCGCCGTCGCGCAGCGTGACGCTCTCGTCCGGCACGACGAGATTCTCGTCGATGGCGCGCTGGCTGCCAAGCCCGTCGCAGGCCGGGCAGGCGCCGAACGGGTTGTTGAAGGAGAACAGGCGCGGCTCGATCTCCGGAATGGTGAAGCCGGAGACCGGGCAGGCGAATTTTTCGGAGAACAGGATGCGCTCGTGGGTTTCGTTGGCCGACTTGTTGACCGCGTCGTCGCCGGTCTGGCTGGCGTCGAGCGGCCTGTCGGCGAATTCGGCGACGGCGAGCCCGTCCGCCAGCTTCAGCGCCGTCTCGATCGAATCCGCCAGCCGCGCCGAAAGATCGCCGCGCACCACGATGCGGTCGACCACCACGTCGATGTCGTGCTTGTATTTCTTGTCCAGCGCCGGCGCCTCGGCGATCTCGTAGAACTGGCCGTCGATCTTGACGCGCTGAAAGCCCTTCTTCTGCAGCTCAAGCAGCTCCTTCCTGTATTCGCCCTTGCGGCCCCTGACGATCGGCGCCAGCAGGTAGAGGCGGGTGCCTTCCTCCAGCGCCAGCACGCGGTCGACCATCTGCGAGACGGTCTGGCTCTCGATCGGCAGGCCGGTCGCCGGCGAATAGGGCACGCCGACGCGGGCGTAGAGCAGGCGCATGTAGTCGTGGATCTCGGTGACGGTGCCGACGGTCGAGCGCGGGTTGCGGCTGGTCGTCTTCTGCTCGATGGAGATGGCCGGCGACAGGCCGTCGATCTGGTCGACGTCCGGTTTCTGCATCATCTCCAGGAACTGGCGGGCGTAGGCCGACAGGCTCTCGACATAACGCCGCTGCCCCTCGGCATAGATGGTGTCGAAGGCGAGCGAGGATTTTCCCGAGCCCGACAGGCCGGTCATGACGACAAGGCTGTCGCGCGGCAGGTCGAGGTCGACATTCTTCAGATTGTGCTCGCGCGCGCCGCGCACCGAAATGTACTTGTGGTCGGCCATGCCGCTCCGCCGTCTCGTCAGAATGGATTTCAGGGCCGGTCCGCGTGGTGCCGGCACCGCCTATGTAGGCACGCGCGCCGCCTTTGCGAGCGGGCGCCGCCGCCGGCGGATTTAGGCCGGTTTGACGGGTTTGGGCAAGCGAAAAGAACAAAGGTCGAACGAGTCTCCTGACACAAGCCGCGCGGCCTGTTTGGCGGGCAAGGTCTGTGGCGGCGGCGATCACTTTTTTCGGCGGCCGGCCTTCTTCGGTTGACGGGGGCGGGCAGGCTTGGCACACTCCGACCGTCGCCACGGTGACCCCGACCGGAAAGGCCGGTCGGCAGGGCAGGGCGCCGGTCTGCGAGACGCCGCAGGCAGTCACTTGGCAGGCATTGGTCGAACGTACGCGGGAGTGAGGCATGACTCCACCGGACAGTCCCGAAAGGCTCCGCGCCTGACGCGGAGCGGCGGTGAGGATCGGCCGGGATGAAGTCCGGCGCGAGACCGCCGTTTTCCCCCGACAATCAGAGACCATAGTCGAGTCGTCGGCGTGAGGCCGCGAGGCACTCGAAGAAAAAGCCGGTAAAACGCTCCCGGCAATCGGGTAAAATCCGAAAAGAAGCCCTGCATGCCGATGAACCGGCGGCAGGGCTTCATCTTTGTGGAAATCCCGCTTTCTTGCGCCGTCCCGGTCGCGCTGCTACGTCCCGGACGTTAGATTGAGATGCTTCGCGTCGATCCGCGCCAGAAAGGCTTTGCCGATGCCGAAAGGCCATGAACTCTCCGGCCTTGTGAAATGGTCCGACCGGGACGACTGGCGGGATCTTCTCGACGAGGTGTTCGACCATCACTTCGGCCCGTCCTTCGACGCCTACGGGATCGACTTCGACAAGCTCGAGGAACTCATCGGCGAGACCGACATGAACAGCCTGTGGAGCTGTGCCTTCGAGGATTTCCTGACGCGCCCGCTGTCGGACGAGGACGAGCGCACCGTGATCGACGACTATCTGAAGCGCCGCGGCTGGAAGGAAACGCCGTCCACCCGGCGCTACATGGAAGCCCTGCGGGACTCCGTTTTCAGCCTCCACGAGGTGAGCGGGATCGTTGCGGGCCAGTCGATGCTGGCACGCGACCTGCTGCTCGGCGGCGATCCGGTAGAGGTGACCGAGCATGCGGCGACGCGGATCCTGAAGGACGGCGATCGCATCGGCGGCCGCATCGTCGAGGTGTCGGGCAGGCATCGCCTCGCCGGCGGTGTGGTCGTCTTCGGCCCGGCCGCTGCCGACGAGGTGCTCGGGACCATCGGCGCCGAGATGAAGCGGCTCGGCGACGAAATCTCCGGCCAGGCGGTTTCGTCCGGCGAGGATCTTGGCGGCATGGATCCGCGGCAGATCGGCGAGACGATCTATCTGATGGACGCGGCGCCCGAATTCACCGCCATCTGGCTCGATCACAGGCTGAAGGGCAGGCTGGAGAAGGTGCCGCCGCCGCGCTTCAACAGCGATGGCGAGGAGCTGCTTTTCCACACCATGTCGTATCCGCTCACCGCCGGGATTTCCGAGGATGCGATCCGCGGCCGCCTCGATGCGCTTCCCGACCTGCGCGGCGAAGACGAGTTCGTCTGGAACTGGATCGACGGGGAGGATGAGGGCAGGGACCTTGCGTCTGGCAAGCTGCCGCAGGTGCGCGACGGTCGCCTGCATATGGAGCTCGAGGACGGGACGCCGGTGCTGGCGTCGATCGAGCTGACGCCGGGCGTCCTGCTGCTTTCGGCCAATTCGAAGCTGAGGGCCGACCGCGCCAAGATCATGCTGAAATCGGCCCTGAAGGGCATGATCGGGCAGCCGCTCGTCCAGATCCATACCTACGAGGAACTGGTCCGCCCGTAGGCGGGCGCGTCAGCGCGGCAAGGGCTTGAGGGTGCCGGCGGTGATGTCGACGGCCACCGAGCCGGAGATGCGCACGTCCCAGTCGCCCATGCGCACGAAGCCGTCGGCGTTCGGGCGCGGCGGTTCGATCGGCTCTTCCAGCGGCTTGACGATCGGCTCCGGCCGGACCACGCCGGGAAGCGGCTGCCGCGCCTCGTCGGCCCGAACGGGCGCGGGCGCCATGAGCAGCAGGATTGGCAGCATGAAGTTGCCGAGACGGCGGACGACGGCGATCATTCCGCCAATGTAGGACGAGACCGGCCGATGCGAAACGCATGAACGCCAATTCCTGACATTTTTTGCTGGCGCATGCCGAACAAAACGGGTACAAAACACCTGTGGACAGGTGGATGGAAATTGCGCCGGTCGCCGCGCAGCCGGCGACGATCGGATAAGATGCCGCCAATGTCCAAGGACGGCTGAATTTAGGACAAGCGTGGAGAAAGCGTGATGGCGGGCAGTGTCAACAAGGTCATTCTGGTCGGCAATCTGGGTGCCGACCCCGAAATCCGCCGGTTGAACTCGGGCGACCCGGTCGTCAACCTGCGCATCGCCACCTCCGAGTCCTGGCGCGACAAGAATTCCGGCGACCGCAAGGAAAAGACCGAGTGGCACAATGTCGTGATCTTCAACGACAACCTCGCCAAGGTGGCCGAGCAGTACCTGAAGAAGGGCATGAAGGTCTATGTCGAGGGTCAGTTGCAGACCCGCAAATGGCAGGACCAGAGCGGCCAGGACCGCTACACGACCGAGGTGGTGCTGCAGAAATTCCGTGGTGAATTGCAGATGCTCGACGCACGCGGGCAGGGCGGCGACGCACAGGTCGGTTATTCCGGCGGATCGGCCCGCGCCGGCTCGGATTTCGGCTATTCGGGCGCCGGGGACGATCGCGGTCAGCGCGCCGGCGGCGCGCGCGGCGGCGGCGGCGGTTCGCTCGATGACGAAATTCCCTTCTGACCGAGGGGTCGATGCGTGCTTGCCGGTCCGGCGCGGCCGGCTCTGAGGTGAACCGTGCTGTTGGGGACGAGATCGATCACTATGGCTGCGCTCGAACGCGTTGTTGCGGTTCTTCTCCTTGCCCTGGTCGCGATTGCTCCCGCGGCCCAGGCGGCGGAACTGCTGGACGACAAGCCGCGGATCGCCGTGGTGTCGGCGTTCCAGCCCGAATGGCTGGCTCTCAGGGCTGAGCTTGCCGAGGGCAGGGAGCACACGATCAACGGGCGGACCTTCGTCACCGGCACGCTCGCCGGCAAGGACGTCGTACTGTTCCTGAGCGGCGTCAGCATGGTCAACGCGGCCATGACCACGCAATCGGCGCTCGACCGCTTCAGCGTGACCTCGGTCATCTTTTCCGGCATCGCCGGCGGCGTCGACCCGTCGCTCAACATCGGCGACGTCGTGGTGGCCGACCAGTGGGGGCAGTATCTGGAGGCGGTGTTCGCGCGCGAGACGGCGGACGGCTTCGCCATCCCGCCCTTCATGGAGGAGGGCGAGTTCGACGGCTTCGGCATGATCGTGCCGCGTCCGGTCGGCGTCGCCCGCGACGGGGCTTCGGGCGAGGAGGCGCGCTTCTGGTTCCCGAGCGATCCGGGCCTGCTGGAGATCGCCCGCAAGGTCGCCGGCGAACTCGACCTCGCCGCCTGCGCGGCGGAGAACAAATGCCTGAGCGAGAAGCCAAAAATCGTCGTCGGCGGCAATGGCGTGTCGGGCCAGGCCTTCGTCGACAACGCCGCGTTCCGCGAATACGTGCATGCGACGTTCGCGGCCAAGGTGCTGGACATGGAGAGCGCGGCGGTTGCGCATGTCGCCTATGCCAACGGTGTGCCGTTTGTCGCCGTGCGCAGCCTTTCCGATCTCGCCGGCGGCGGCGAGGGGGCCAACGAGATGGCGACCTTCATGGCGCTCGCCTCGACCAATTCCGCCAACGTGGTCAAGGCGCTGCTGGAGAAGATGCCATGACGGAATGGTCGTGCGGTGCCCTGCCGGCAAGGGGCGGGCAACCGGCAGGTCGGGACCGCAACGACCGTCCGGAATGTCCGTAGCCGGCGTTGGAGCATGATCCCGGAGAGTCGCGGATTTTCGCACAAAGATCATGCGACGAAACAAAGAGATGGAGCGGAATGCCGGTTCATCCTGATCGCATTCCGCTCTGATTCAGCGCAAAAGCGACGAGGGAGGATCGACCATGTCGCTGGAGCCTCTTCTCGCCGAGTCGGCGCCGATTCCCGGGCATGCACTGGCGGCGCTGGCGGCCCTGGTGCTCGGTGCCGCGCAATTCGCGCTGCCGAAGGGCACCTTGCGCCATCGCGCGGTGGGCTTCATTTGGGCCGGCCTCATGCTTTTCGTCGCGGCGAGCGGGTTCTGGATTCACGAGATCCGGCTCATCGGGCTGTGGAGCCCGATCCATCTTCTGTCTGTGCTCGTGCTGATGACCGTGCCGCTCGCCGTCTGGCATGCGCATCGGCACCGCGTCGACCGGCACCGGAAGGCGATGATCTCGCTTTATCTGCTTGCCCTCGTCGGCGCGGGACTTTTCACCCTGCTGCCAGGCAGGGTGATGCATCAGGTGGTGTTCGGCGGATAGGGATCGGCCGCGGCTCATGCGACGGCGGGGCCGGGATCGTCGGAATTGGTCGGGGGCCGCGCGGCCGTCCCCTGTAAAAGGGGTCCCGCGTCGTGGACAAGGCGCAGGCGTGGCGCTGCATAGGCGCCGGACAGCTTGCTCCGCGCATGGCGGGCCGCCTCCGGCTGATAGACGACCTCCAGCACCGTCATCGCCGTCGCCTGCCCGCTGTTCTGCATGACGGCGAAGGACTGGCCTTCGGCCAGGCCGAGCAGCGCCAGGCCGCGCGGCTGCCGGATCGGCAGGATCGAGCCGACCAGCCCATGCATCTCGTCATGGCTGATGACGCGGGTCTGCACAGGTCCGTCGCCGGCCCGGTAGCGGACGCGACTGTTCAGCGTGACCACACCGGCCGGAATATCCTCGTGAAGGACGACCCGGGCGGCGGCGAGTTTTGCCGCGATGATCGGGCGAAGCGGGTCGTCACGCCCCAGGCAGCGCCTGAGCATGACCTCGAGGATGGCCAAATCCTTGGTCGTGAGCAGGCAGGGCTGATCAGGGCGCATCGCCGGCCTCCCGCCGCGCCGCGGCGTCGTCGGCGGTCGGGAATTTACGACGGCGCGTCCTCCCGGGCAGCCGCCGGTCCGATCCGGCGGTGCAGGATGGCGATCCCGGCCGGAGTCCGCTGCTGGGTCCGGCCCCGTCTTCGCCTCGATGGATCGCGCTCATCGGGCGGCGGCGCTCCGATCCCCGGGCCGGGCAGTGTCTTCGCTCCCGACCCGAACAACCGTCAGATCGTGGCGACGGCCGTTGCGGTCCGTCCAGTCGATCGACTGGCCCGCGGAAAGACCAAGCAGAGCGGCACCGACCGGCGTGAGCACCGAGACCCTGCCGAGCGCGATGTCGGCTTCCGCCGGATAGACGAGGGTGACCGTCCTGGTCTCGTCGCCAGCCTGATACCGCACGGTCGATCCCATCCGCACCACCGATCCGGCGAGCCGGTGATCGTCGACGATGCGGGCACGCTCCAATTCGCCGAGCAGCGTCTCCGCCAGATCGGGGTCGCGGCTTTCGAGCGCGGTGGCGAAGGAGAGCAGGCGCTGGTGCTCCGATCTGGCGATGGTGATGGCGGGCTTGCGCCGGGCCTCGGGCAGGGTGGTCATGACATGGTTCCATGTGGCCGCATGGCGGCATTGCGCCCGCTGGGGCGATTGAACGGAAGTGAGGTGATTGCGCCGCGCCAGGCCGGGCCTGTCAGGCCCTCGGCTTATGCTTTACCACTGGCATGACCGCCCCACGGCTCGGGGCGCAGGGCCGAGCCGCGGGTTACCGTCCCGCGATGGGACAGACCCGGAAGGGAAAATCGCCTGCGATTTTCTGTGAGCCGAACATGCGCCGGATTGTTCCCGAGCCGTGTCGGGAAGTCAAGGCAAGGCGTTTGCCGGTTTTCGCCGGCGGGGCTGCAGCCGGCCGGGCTATGCCGCCATCAGCGCCCTGACGCCGTCGGCGACGAACTGCACCGCCAGCGCGGCGAGCAGCACGCCGAGCAGCCGCGTCAGGATCGAGCGGCCGGTCTGGCCGAGAAAGCGGTCGATGCGCTCGGCGAGCACGAAGACGAGATAGGTCAATGCCAGGCAGACCAGGATGATGCCGACCAGCGCACTCTTGGCGGCGATGCCTTGGAAGGTTCCGGACAGAAGCACGGTCGCCGAGATGGCGCCGGGACCGGCGATCAGCGGGATCGCCAGGGGGAAGGCGGCGATGTCCTGGATGTGGTCCTTGCTGACGGCGACGTCGGCGCTCTTTTCCTTGCGGTCCTGGCGGCGCTCGAACACCATCTCGAAGGCGATGTAGAACAGCAGCAGCCCGCCGGCGACGCGGAATGCCGGCAGCGTGATGCCGAGCACGCTCAGGATCACCGCGCCGGCGACGGCGAACAGCACCATGATCGCCGAGGCGATCAGGGTTGCCCGCACGGATACCTGGCGCCGCTCCTCGCGGTTCATGCCGCGCGTCAGCGCCAGGAACAGCGGCGCCAGCCCGGGCGGATCGATGGTGACCAGGATCGTCAGGAAGGCACTGAACAGGCTGTCGACGCTCGGCATGGCCGCTCCCCACGCAGCGAACGTAGCCGAAGGCGGGTGCCGCCGCCAGTCGCGGACGGCCCGACGCTTCCGAGGGCCGGGCGCGGCTGTCCGCGCTTGCGCCGCAATTCGGCCGCATGGTCGCCGGCATCCGCCTGCGACATTTCGCGACCCAACCTAAAGGTGTGTTTTATTTCAGGAAATTCCCGCGGGGAAAGCCCGGCGGGATTGGCCAATTCCCGCCGCTTCCTATATAAGACGACATCGATTCCCAATTCTTCGTGAAGCAATTTGACCGACCAAAACATTCCGCGCGGGCCCGACGGCCCATCCGATATCGAGCCGATCTCGATCATCGAGGAAATGCAGCGCTCCTACCTCGACTACGCCATGAGCGTGATCGTCAGCCGCGCGCTGCCCGACGTGCGCGACGGCCTGAAGCCGGTGCACCGGCGCATCCTCTATGCCTCGCATGAGAGCGGCTATCACTGGAACCGCAAATATGTGAAGTCGGCCCGCCCGGTCGCCGACGTGATGGGTAAATACCATCCGCATGGCGACGCCTCGATCTACGACGCGCTGGTCCGCATGGCGCAGGACTGGTCGATGCGCGTGCCGCTGATCGACGGGCAGGGCAATTTCGGCTCCATCGACGGCGATCCGCCGGCGGCGATGCGCTACACGGAATCGCGGCTGACCAAGGTCGCGCACGAACTGCTGGAGGATATCGACAAGGACACCGTCGACTTCCAGGAGACCTACGACGCCTCCGGCCGGGAGCCGCGCGTCCTGCCGGCGCGCTTCCCCAGCCTGCTGGTCAACGGCTCCGGCGGCATCGCCGTCGGCATGGCCACCAACATCCCGCCGCACAATCTGACGGAAGTCGTCAACGCCTGCATCGCGCTGATCGACAACCCGGCGATCGACCTGACGGATCTGATGGAGATCATCCCCGGCCCGGATTTCCCGACCGGCGGCATCATCCTCGGCCGCTCCGGCATCTACAGCGCCTATTCCACCGGCCGCGGCTCGATCATCATGCGCGGCCGCGTCCACACCGAGGAGATCCGCGGCGAGCGCGAGGCCATCATCATCACCGAGGTTCCCTATCAGGTGAACAAGGCGACGATGATCGAGAAGATGGCCGAGCTGGTGCGCGACAAGCGCATCGAAGGCATCTCCGACATCCGCGACGAGAGCGACCGCCAGGGCTACCGCGTCGTCATCGAACTGAAGCGCGACGCCAATTCCGAGGTGATCCTCAACCAGCTCTACCGCTTCACGCCGCTGCAGACCTCGTTCGGCGCCAATGTGGTGGCGCTGAACGGCGGCAAGCCGGAGGTGCTGACGCTGCTCGACGTGCTGCGCGCCTTCGTCTCCTTCCGCGAGGAGGTGATCAGCCGCCGCACGAAATACCTGCTGCGCAAGGCGCGCGACCGCGCCCACGTGCTGGTCGGCCTGGCGATCGCCGTCGCCAACATCGACGAGGTGATCAAGCTGATCCGCCATGCGCCCGATCCGCAGACGGCGCGCGAGCAGCTGATGACCCGGCGCTGGCCGTCGGCCGACGTCGAGGCGCTGATCCGCCTGATCGACGACCCGCGCCACCGCATCAACGACGACGGCACCTACAATTTGTCGGAAGAGCAGGCGCGTGCCATCCTCGCGTTGCAACTGTCGCGCCTGACCGGGCTCGGCCGCGACGAGATCGCCGACGAGCTGAACGAGATCGGCGCCGAGATTTCGGAATTCCTCGATATCCTGTCGTCGCGCGTGCGCATCCAGCAGATCGTCAAGGACGAGCTCGCGGCCGTGCGCGACGAGTTCGGCACGCCGCGCCGCACCGAGCTCGCCGACGGCGGCGCCGACATGGACGACGAGGACCTCATCCAGCGCGAGGACATGGTCGTCACGGTGACCCATGCGGGCTACATCAAGCGCGTGCCGCTGTCGATCTACCGGGCGCAGAACCGCGGCGGCAAGGGCCGCTCCGGCATGTCGACCAAGGACGAGGATTTCGTCACCCGGCTGTTCGTGGCCAACACCCACACGCCGGTGCTGTTCTTCTCCTCGCGCGGCATCGTCTACAAGGAGAAGGTCTGGCGCCTGCCGATCGGCAACCCGCAGTCGCGCGGCAAGGCGCTGATCAACCTTCTGCCGATCGAGAGCGGCGACCGCATCACCGCCATCCTGCCGCTGCCGGAGGACGAGGACAGCTGGGCCGATCTCGACGTGATGTTCGCCACCACGCGCGGCACCGTGCGGCGAAACAAGCTGTCGGACTTCGTGCAGGTCAACCGCAACGGCAAGATCGCCATGAAGCTCGAGGAGGAGGGCGACGAGATTCTCGGCGTCGAGACCTGCACCGAGCTTGACGACGTGCTGCTCACCGCCGGCTCGGGCCAGTGCATCCGCTTCGCCGTCGGCGACGTGCGCGTCTTCCAGAGCCGCAACTCCGTCGGCGTGCGCGGCATCTCGCTGGGCGACGGCGACCGGGTGATCTCGATGGCCATCCTCGAGCATGTCGACGCTTCGCCGGCCGAGCGCTCCGCCTATCTGAAGCGCTCCGTCGCCGAGCGCCGGCTGCTTTCCGGCGGCGGCGAAGAGGACGAGATCGCGCTGACCAACGAGGAGGTCGGCGAGGACGCGCAGCTTTCCGACGAGCTCTACGAAACCCTGAGGCAGCACGAGCAGTTCGTGCTGACGGTGACCGCCTACGGCTACGGCAAGCGCTCCTCCTCCTACGATTTCCGCGTCACCGGGCGCGGCGGCAAGGGCATCCGCGCCACCGACGTCTCCAAGGTCGGCGACCCCGCCAATCCGAAGGACGGCGACATCGGCCGCCTGGTCGCCGCCTTCCCGGTCGGGCATGACGACCAGATCATGCTGGTCTCCGACGGCGGCCAGGTGATCCGCGTGCCGGTCGAGGGCATCCGCTTCGCCAGCCGCGCCACCAAGGGCGTTACCATCTTCCGGACCGCCGAGGGCGAGAAGGTCGTGTCGGTCGAGCGCATCTCCGAGCCGCAGGGCGAGGGCGACGTGGCGCAGCCGGACGAGCCGCCGGCCGAAGGCTGAGGCGTCGCGGGCCCCACCCCTAACCCCTCCCCACAAGGGGGAGGGGACTTTGCGGCCGCTATGCAGCGCAAAACCGTCGACGATTAGTGCTCGGCCGAGATGCCAGCCGGTCCCCCTCCCCCCTTGAGGGGAGGGGTTAGGGGTGGGGGTAAACTCAAATGCGATAGGCCTTGCCCCTGGAGGGGTTAGCGTGGGGTACACCCATATGTGAGTGCCCTCGCATGACAGCGGCCGCGCGCCGCCGCTGCTTCACTGCCCGTTACGCAAGCCGCCCGGCACGCACTTTGCCTGTTACATTCGACCGCCACGCTGCGGCATTCCTCTTGGCGGCGCTGGGTCGTTTGCGCGCGCCGATTTCCGATGGACAGCGGAGCGGGCCATGCAGGACGTCAAGCCGCCCGAAATCGACGAGGACGGCAATGCGCTGCTCAGCGTCGACGAAGCGATCGCCATGGCGCGCGAGCTGGTGCGCAAGAAGCAGCTCAAGGCGGCGGCCGGGCTCCTTGAGAACGTCATCGAAATCGCCCCGGACAATGCCGATGCGCTGAGCTGCCTCGGGGTGGTGCGCTTTCATCTGCACGGTGCGGAAAGCAGCGTCGAGACGCTGAAGCGCGCGGCGGAGGTGGCGCCGCGCCATGCCGGCATCCGCAACAACCTCGGCAACGCCTATGTCGAGCTCGGCGATATCGACGCGGCCGTCGACGCTTACGACAAGGCGATCGAGCTCGACCCCGATCTCGCCGATCCCTACTGCAATCTCGCCTCGATCGTGAAACACGCCGGCAATGTCGGTTTTGCCGAAAAGCTGCTGCGCAAGGCGGTGGAGGTCAATCCGGAATTCGGCGTCGCCCACCAGAACCTCGCCGCCATCCTGCTCGACAGCGGCCGCGCCCGGGAGGCGATCGACCATTTCTGGAAGGCGATCGTGCATTGGCCCGACAAGGCCGTGCCGGCGCATTTCCTGGCGCTCGCCTACTGGTTCGCCGGGCTGAAGGACGTCGCCATCGACTTCGTGAAGAAGTGGGCCGATGCCAATCCCGACGACCCGCAGGCGCAGCACATGCGCGCCTCGATGACCGGCGAGAACGTGCCGGAACGGGCGCCCGACGTCTATGTCAGCAAGCTGTTCGACACGTTCGCGGGCTCGTTCGACGCCAAGCTGGAGAGCCTCGACTATCGTGCGCCGGAGATCGTCGGCGCCGCGGTGCGGGACGCGGTCGGCGCCGATGCGAGCGGACTTGCCGTGCTCGACGCCGGCTGCGGCACCGGCAAATGCGCCAAACATCTCAGGCCGCATGCCGGGCGACTGGACGGTGTGGACCTGTCGGAGGGCATGCTCGCCAAGGCCGCGAAGCTCGGTTTGTACGACCGGCTGGATCGCGCCGAGCTGACCGCCTGCCTGCAGGCCCGGCCGGACAGCTACGACGTGATCGCCTCCGCCGACACGCTCTGCTATTTCGGCCGCCTCGAGGAATTCGCTGAGGCGGCGGCGAAGGCGCTCAGGCCCGGCGGCGTGCTGGTGTTCACCGTCGAGGCGATGGACGAGGCGGACGGCTCGTTCCGGCTCGCCGTCAACGGCCGCTACACGCATTGCGAAGCCTATGTGCGGCGCTGCCTGGCGGCGGCGGGGTTTTCGGTGCGGCCGTGCAAGCGCGAGGCGCTGAGAAGCGAGAATGCCGAGCCGGTGATCGGGCTGGTCGTGACCGCGCGCAAGGCGGCGTGAGGTTTGGGATTCCGGCCGGGAAAACGCCTGTCGACCGCCACGCGGGCTCGTTTCGCCCGTTATCCCGTCGGGGATATCGGATTCTCATATCTCGGATCGGCCCGGTCGCATCGTCCAGGATCGTGTTCCGAGAGGTAGCGGAGCCGGCCGGCGGTTGCCGTCGGACCCGGCGTGCCGGGATGCCCTGCGTTTCCCCGCATGACCGCGGCCGGCGTCTTCTCGGCCCACGCGCCGCCGCTCCAGGACCGGCGTATCATGGACAAAGGTCGCCGGGAGTCCCTCAGGCGACCGCTCCGCCGCGGGCGATTGCTGAAAACGCCGGAGGCGTTTAATTCTGACAAGTCGGATCAGAATTTGACATGAGGGAGCCACCGAAATGAAAAATACATCGAAATTCTGTCGAATTGCATCGATCGCCGGCGCGGCTAGCGCGCTTTCACTGTCGTTCGGCGGCCCGGCCTGGTCCAACACGCAGATCGGCCTGCTCAAATGCGACACGTCGATCGGCATCGGCAAGATCCTCGTGCGCAAGCAGACGATGGCATGCACGTTCACACATACCAACGGCCAGGTCGAGAAGTACACCGGCACGATCCATCAGTACGGCATCGAACTCGGCGAGGTGGAGGAGGGGCATCTCGTCTGGGGCGTGTTCGCGGCCTCGCCCGCTCCGGGAAGCGGCCTGCTCGCCGGAAAATACGGCGGCGTCGCCGCTTCCGTCGCGGCTGGCATCGGGCTCGGCGTCGACGTTTTGGTCGGCGGCATCGGCAAGTCTTTCTCGCTGCAGCCGCTGGCGGTCGAGGGCGAGCCCGGCGTCGGCATCGCGGCCGGCGTCGAGGAGGTGGAGCTGGTCGCGGCGAAGTGATGGGCGGCGTGGCTGCGGGCGCCCGCATGGGCGGCAGTGTTATGCTCGGGAAGGCCGCCGAGGCCTCAAACGGATCAACACTTCGTTTCTTGACCAACTCGGCGGGGAGGAACACTCTCGCGAGGTGGAATCGGGGCGCGCGCCCCGATTCCGATACGCCTCTCGCGGGCGCTGCCGGATGGGGCCGGTTAACTCGGCTTTCTCCGGGGTAAGCTAAGGCGGTTCCATTGGAGCCTCCTGCGCTGCATCGGACGACGGCGAATCAACTGGCAAGTGCTCGCCGTCGTCCGTCGGCGATTGTAGCGATGTTCAGCCGATTCGTGTCCCTATAGTTCCTTCACATTGCGGCGAGAACCGTGCAGACGAGCCGTGGTCGATTGCGGTTCATAGATCGTATGTTTGCCCTTATATTTCATCAGCTTGTATGGAGCGGCTCGAAAGTTGACGTGGTCTGGGCAGTTGAGAAGCAGATGAACGACCGTTGCACCTCCACGGCATAGATTGAGGAGCGCGCTTCGACCGTCGTCCGCACCGTCGGAATGTACGGAGCGGCTGATCGGCCCGGCATCCCCAGGACGTCGCCAACAGTTCCCTCTTCATGCCATTGCACCCCTCCCCAAAATATGCGTTTATGACTTGAGAAAAGCTTTTCCCAACGAGCTGGCGTCCATCAAGCGGGCTTGTTGCGGGAGGATTGAGAAAAGCTTTTCCCAAGAAGAACGATGCGAGCTGGCCAAAGGGAGGAACCTATGAGCTTGCGTTTATGGAAGGCCGCGCTGGCGGGCCTGCTGGCGGCGGTCGCGCTGCCGGCGCTGGCCGAGGACCTGCAGATGTGGGAGCGCAGCGGCGGCAATGCCGGCATGGTCGACGCGCTGGTCGCGGCCTGGAACGAGAAGAACCCCGACCGCAAGATCAACCTGACCTACATCCCGCATACCGACATGGTGCCGAAGATCGCCCAGGCGATCGCCTCGGGCGAGGTGCCCGACCTGATGGGCATGGACCTGATCTACGGGCCGCAGTTCGAGGCGGCGGGGCAGCTCGTCGACATCACCGACAAGGTCAAGGACTGGCCCGAGTTGAAAACCGCCGTTCAAGGCCACATGGCGGTGTCGACCTATGAGGGCCGGATCTACGGCGTGCCGCTCTATGCCGACGTGTCGGCGCTGTTCTACAACAAGGACCTGTTCAGGAAGGCCGGGCTCGACCCGGAGAAGCCGCCGACGAATCTGGCCGAGATCCGCGAGTATGCCGACAAGATCACCGCGCTCGGCGGCGACGTGAAGGGCTATTTCCTGGCCGGCTCCTGCGCCGGCTGCAACATCTTCACCGTCGCGCCGCTGATGTGGGCGGCCGGCGCCACCGTCGAGCCGGAAGCTGCCAATGGCGAGCCGCTCGACGGCGACGGCGTCAAGGAAGTGCTGCAATGGGCCCGCGACATGGTCAAGGCGGGCAACGTGCACGAGGACGCGCGCGCCGAGACGGGCGAGACGTTCCACCTGCGCTTCGGCTCCGGCAAGATCGGCATGATGGGCACCGGCAACTTCAACATCACGCTGGCCAAGGAGCAGAATCCGTCGATGGATTTCGGCATCGCGCTGCTGCCGGGCGTGACCAGCGGCCAGGTCTCGTCCTTTGCCGGCGGCGATATCGTCACCATCCCCAAGGGCAGCAAGCGCGTCGACGACGCGGTCGACTTCATGAAGTTCCTGCTGTCAGACGAGACCCAGGTCGAGGTCTACGCAAAAATGCTGAACATGACGACGCGCGGCGACATGACCGAGAACAAGTATTTCGCCGCCGAGCCGAAGGTGCAGCAGGTCGCCAAGGCGATCGCGGTCGCCAAGACCCCCTACACGCTGAAGTTCTTCGAGCTGATCAACTCGCCGCAGGGACCGTGGCTGCAGATGCTGCAGCGCGCCTATTACGAGGACACCGACCTCGACACGATCATTGCCGATGCCAAGGCGCAGATGAAGGCGATCGCCGCCGAATAAAGGCGTGCTTCGCCGAGGGCCGCGGCGGCGCCTGGGGCCGGCGCCGCGGCCCGTTTCGAGCAATCCTGTCCGGCTCGCCGGACGCGCAGCCGAGCAGGGTCCATGCAGAGCGGTAAAAGCAGATATGTCGGGCTTCTCTACGTCGCGCCGGCGCTCGCCTTCGTGCTGGTCTTCACCGTCTATCCGCTCGCCCAGATGGCGTGGATGTCGCTGCACAACTGGTCGCTGATCGCCGACAAGAAGTTCATCGGCTTCGGCAATTTCGTCCGGGCATGGAACGACCCGCAGTTCTGGATGTCGCTCGGCTTCACGCTGAAATACACGCTGCTGATCACGCCGATCCTGATGATCGCCGGCTACCTCATCGCGCTGCTGACGGCCGAGAACCGGCCGCTGAGGCAATTCACCCGCAGCGTCGTGTTCGCGCCGGTGGTGATCGGGCTCGGCGCCTCCAGCCTGCTCTGGTACTGGCTGTTCAGCTATGATTTCGGGCTGATCAACCGGGCGCTGATCGATCTCGGCGTGATCGCCAGGCCCGTCGTCTGGTTCGGCGCCGACGCTGACATCTCCATGTGGGCGGTGATCGCCTCGATCGTCTGGAAGGTGGTCGGCTTCGGCACCATCCTGTTCGTCGCCGCCATCCACGCCATCCCGCAGGACATCGGCGAGGCGGCCATGGTCGACGGCGCCAGCTACTGGCAGCGCGTGCGCATGATCGTCCTGCCGCTCACCGCCCGAACCATCCTGCTGGTCACGCTGGTCAGCGTCATCGGCTCGCTGCTCGCCTTCGACCAGTTCTACATCATGACGGCCGGCCAGCCGCGCAACCTGACGGCGACGTCGGTGTTCCTGATCTACCTGAACTCCTTCCCCTATCTGAAGCTCGGCTACGGCGCGGCGCTGTCGCTGATCCTGGCCGGCATCATCCTGGTCTGCACGGTTTTGCAGATGCTGCTCAGCCGCCGGAGCCACGCATGAGCGCCTTCGACGACGCCGCGATGCGCGACCTGGCGCGGTCCCCAGCCCACCGCGGGGCAAGGGCGGGGCTGGTGGCCGGCTTCGTCGAGGGCAGGCAGAAATACCTCGTCGCCGCGCTCTGCGTGGCGCTGTGCACGGTCATGCTGCTGCCGCTGGTCGCCTCGGTGCTCGCCTCGCTGAAGTCGACGCAGGAGGCGGCCGCGGTGCCGCCGACCTATTTTCCGCATGCCCTCAGCCTCGACAGCTATGAGCGGCTGTGGAACTACCAGGCCGGCCTGCCGACCTATTTCGCCAACAGCCTGGGTGCGGCGCTGCTCACCATCGTCTTCTGCCTGGCGCTGACTGTGCCCGCCGGCTACGGGCTGGCGAAATTCCGCATTCCCGGCAAGGAGGCGCTGTTCGTCATCCTCCTGGTCGGCCTGATCGTGCCCTACCAGGCGCTGCTGACGCCGCTGTTCTTCCTGTTCGTCGAGCTAAAACTGCACAATTCGCTGGTCGGGCTCGCCATCGTCCACACCGCCATCCAGCTGCCGTTCAGCATCTACGTCATGCGCAACGCCTTCGAGGCGGTGCCGCGCGAGCTGGAGGAAGCCGCCATCATGGACGGCTGCAACAGTTTTCAGGTGCTGACGCGCATCTGCCTGCCGGCGGTGGTGCCGGCGATGATCACGGTGTCGCTGTTCGCCTTCATCACCTCGTGGAACGAGTTGTTGGCGGCGCTGGTGATCATGAACAAGGATTCCTCCTTCACCCTGCCGCTGATCCTCGCCGCGGCCCGGCAGCAGACCAGCATCGGCGGCACCGACTGGGGCATGCTGCAGGCCGGCATCACCGTCTCGATCATCCCCTGCATGGCCTTCTACCTGCTCTTGCAGAAATACTACATGGCCGGCTTCCTCAACGGCGCGGTCAAGTAGCATGCAGGATTCCGACCCGCCGGTTGTGGAAACGCGTGTGCCGGGCGCCGCCTTCGGCGGGGCGCCGACCATCCGCGATGTCGCGCGCATCGCCAACGTGTCGATCGGCACGGCGTCGAAGGCGCTGAACGCCGGCGGGCGGCTCAGCCAGGAGACGCGCGAAAAGGTGCTGCGCGTCGCCCGCGAGATCGGCTACCGGCCGAACGACCTGGCGCAGAGCCTGCACCGGGCGAAGTCGCGCACCATCGGCATCATCTCCAACGACAGTTTCGGCCGCTTCACCTTCCCGATCGTCGAGGCACTGGAGAACCGGCTGGCCGAGGAGGGGATCGCGGTGTTCATGTGCAACGCCACCGACGATCCGGCGCGCGAGCGCCAGCATCTCGACCAGTTGCTGGGCAAGCGCATCGACGGGCTGGTGGTGACGGCGCGGCGTGCCGACAAGCGGCCGCCGATCGGGCCGCTGGCGCACGGGCTGCCCGTCGTCTACGTGTTCTCGCAGGCCGACGATCCCGGCGCGCTGTCGCTGCTTCCCGACGACGTGGGCGGGGCGGTGCTGGCGGTCGGCCATCTCGCCGCGCTCGGGCGAAAACGCATCGCCCACATCACCGGGCCGGAGCATTTCGAGGCGGTGCGGCTGCGGCGACAAGGCTATCGCTCCGCCCTGTCCCGGGCGGGACTTGCCGAGATCGACGGCTTCTACCGCCCGGGCGTCTGGTCGGAAGCCTGGGGCAGGGAGGTGGCCGCGGAGCTTTTCGCGCGGCGGGAAAAGCCCGACGCCATCTTCTGCGGCAACGACCAGATCGCCCGCGGCACCGCCGACGCCTTGCGCGAGATGGGGGTCGCGGTGCCCGGCGACGTCGCCATCGTCGGCTTCGACAATTGGGACGTGATGGCGCTGGCGGCGCGGCCGCCGCTCACCAGCATCGACATGAACCTCAAGGCGCTGGGCCGCGAGGCCGGCGACAGCCTGCTCGAGATGATCGCCGGCCGAAAACTGAGCGGCGTCGAGCGCCGGCCGTGCTCGCTGGTCGTGCGCGAGTCGTCTGTCGGGGGAGGCGGGGGGTGAGCCGAGCGCGTCTTTCAGCCCCACTCCTAACTCCTCCCTATAAGGCAGGGCAATCGCATGTGGCAAACGGCGAGGAATGCGGTGGTGGCTTACCCCCACCCCTAACCCCTCCCCACAAGGGCGAGGGGACTTTGCTGCCGGAATGCCATGCGAAACCGTTGACGATTGTCGCCTGGCGGAGAGGCCAGCCAGTCCCCCTCCCCCTTGTGGGGAGGGGTTAGGGGTGGGGGTGAGCTCATACGCGATTGCCCTGCCCACAAGGACGAGGGGCTAGAGGTGGCTTCGAAAGGAGAGACATGATGGGCACGTTCAGGCCGGTTCGTTTCGTCGACGTGGCGCTGGAGGGGCAGTTCTGGCGCGAGCGGCTGGAGACGGTGCTGACGAAGACCATCCCGAGCCAGCACGTCCAGCTCGGCAGGCACGGCATCCTGGAAGCGCTGACCTTGCCGAACCCGCCGCCGCCGCTGCGCTTTCCCCGCAACGAGCACAATTTCACCGTCCAGGTGTTCTGGGACTCCGACGTCGGCAAATGGATCGAGGCGGCGTCCTATGCGCTGTCGCACCGACGCGACGCCGACATCGAGGCGAAGATCGAGGCGATCACCGACGATCTGGAAAGAGCACAGGCGCCGGACGGCTATCTCAACTGCTGGTATCTTCAGCGCGAGCCCGACAGGCGCTGGACCAATCTGCGCGACAATCACGAGCTCTACAATCTCGGCCATTTGCTGGAGGGCGGCATCGCCTATTTCCTGGCTACCGGCCGGCGCCGGCTGCTCGACATTCTTGAGCGCTATGTCGAGCATGTGCGGAAAACCTTCGGGCCGGAGCCGGGCCAGAAGCGCGGCTATGACGGCCACCAGGAGATCGAGCTGGCGCTGGTCAAGCTCTACCGCATCACCGGCGAGCGCAGACATCTCGATCTTGCCGCCTATTTTATCGACGAACGCGGCCGAAAACCGCATTATTTCGACCAGGAAGCGGTCGATCGCGGCGAAAAACCGACGGACTTCTGGGCAAAAAGCTACGAGTACAACCAATCGCACAAGCCGGTGCGCGAGCAGACCAAGGTGGTCGGCCACGCGGTCCGGGCGATGTACATGTTTTCCGCCATGGCCGATCTCGCCGCCGAACTGAAGGACGACAGCCTCAAGCGCGCCTGCGAGGTGCTGTGGGCCGACGTCATGGCCTCCAAGATCTATATCACCTCCGGCCTCGGCCCGGCCGCCGCGAACGAGGGTTTCACCGAGGACTACGATTTGCCCAACGACACGGCCTATGCCGAGACCTGCGCATCGGTGGCGCTGATCTTCTGGGCGCAGCGCATGCTGCATCTCGACCTCGACGGAAAATATGCCGACATGCTGGAGCAGGCCCTGTTCAACAATGCGCTGGGCGGCCTGTCGCGCGACGGCGAGCATTATTTCTACTCCAACCCGCTGGACAGCGACGGCCGCCACAGCCGTTGGGCCTGGCACACTTGCCCGTGCTGCACGATGAACGCCTCGCGCCTGATCGCCTCGGTCGGCGGCTATTTCGTCTCGGCGAGCGACGATGCCGTCGCCTTCCATCTCTATGGCGGCATTTCGACGGAGGTCGACCTGGCCGGTGGCAAGGTTCTCCTGCGCGAGACCAGCGCCTATCCGTGGTCAGGCTCGATCCGCATCGAGGTGACCCCGCAGGCGCCTTTTGACTTCACGGTGAAGCTGCGCATCCCCGGCTGGGCCGGTGGCGCCGAGGTTTCGGTCAATGGCGAACCGGTCGAGGTCGCCGCCTCGGTGGAGAACGGCTACCTGTCGGTCTCGCGCCTCTGGCAAGCCGGCGACAGGATCGCGCTGGAGCTGCCGATGCCCGCCGAGCGCATCTACGCCCATCCGCTGGTGAAGGAGAATGTCGGCCGGGTGGCGCTGAAGCGCGGGCCGCTCGTCTACTGCGTCGAGGAGACCGACAATCCCGGCGGGCGCGTCCAGCAACTGCAGCTGCCGCGGGACGCCAGTATCGATGTGGAGGAACGTCGCGACCTGTTCGACGGCGTCGTCGTTCTCGCGGCGGATGCCCGGCGACTGACGGACGCCGGCTGGGATCAGTCGCTCTACCGCACCCGGCCTCCCGAAGCGCAGCCAGCACGGCTGACGGCCGTGCCCTATTATCTGTGGAACAACCGGGAGAAGGGGTCGATGCAGGTCTGGATTTCGGAGGGTTGAAGCGGCGCTTCCGATCCGGGAGCCGTTCAGGCCTGCGAGCGCGTCATAGGTGAAATCGGCTGCGTCCGGACGGGCGGCAAACCACGGCTGAATTTGAGAGCAAGACGTCGAGCCTGCCTCAAACGGGCGGCGGGAGGCCGCTAGACGATGCCATGCTTTCTCAGAAGCGCCTGCTCGTCGCCCGACACCCAGCCGAAAACCTTCGGCCCTCCGTCCAGGCTCTGAACGAGGTAGTGGACGTCGAAATCGATCGCTGTGTCCGGCTGGTCCTTGCGGGCATAGGTTGCGGTCCAGGCGACATGCGCCACGCAATGAAGTTCGTCTATTTCGGAGAGGCGGATTTTGCGTATCCGCATCTCCTTGGTGCCTATCGCCCGATAATGCGAATAGCCTTGCGCCATGACCTGCTTGAGCCGGTCGTCGTTCTTTCCGGTCATGACCCCGGCGGGCGAGGCCGCGATGAAATCGGAGGCATACAGCGATGCGATCTCATCCGTGTCCATGTCGCCGCCGAGGGACCCATTGAAAAAACGCTCGTATCGCTCGAACAGCTTCCTTACGGCACTCTCCATCGGCCTGGTCTCCGATTGCGGTCTGGCAGTATGGCTGCAATGACCGCGGCCACCAATAGGGGCTCCTGCCGCAATGAGGGCATCGGAAATACCCCCACCCCTACCTCTCCCCTCAAGGGGGAGGGGCTGGCTGGCTTGTCCTCTTGACGCTAATCGTCGACGATTTTGCGCGGCAGGGCGTTCGCCAAGTACCCCTCCCCCTCAAGGGGGAGGGGTAGGGGTGGGCGTGTCGTGCGGCGGACGGTTCCCGAATTTTTCGTATGCGACTATCTTCACAGCGCAATGAGGGCAATCGCACTTACCCCCGCAGCCGCTTGCCTTCCGGATCGAAAAGCGGCCGCTCCAGCAGCACCGCGTCGTGCGGCCGGCCGAGGATGGCGACGTGCAGCGCGTCGCCGGGTTTCGCCGAGCCGGCCTTGATGTAGCCAAGCGCCAGCGATTTTCCGACGAAATAGCCATAGGCGCCCGACGTCACCTGGCCGACCGGCGTGCCGTCGGGCAAAAAGATCGGCTCGCCGCCGGTGGCGTCCGCATCCCTCGCCTCGATGGCGATCGTGACCAGCGTGTCGCGGGCGGGGCGATCGGCCAGCGCGGCATAGGCGTCGCGGTTGAGGAAGTCGCCCTTGTCCAGCTTGATCAGGCGGTCGAAGCCGGTCTCCTGTGGCCAGTATTCCGGCGAATATTCTCGGCCCCAGCTGCCATACCCCTTCTCCACCCGCAGCGACATCAGCGCCCGCGAGCCGACCGGCCCGGCGCCGAGCTCGCGCCCGGCTTCGAGCAGCGCGCCATAGAGCGCGACCTGGTCGTCGGCCGCGCAATGCAGCTCCCAGCCGAGGTCACCGGTGAAGGAGACGCGCAGCGCCACCGCGTCGATGCCGGCGACCGTGATGCGGCGCGAGCGCATGAACGGGAAGGCGACGCTGGACAGATCGTCGTTGGTGAGGCGCGAAAGCAGCTCGCGCGATTTCGGGCCGGCGACGTTGAAGCCGCACAGCGCCTCGGTGCGCGAGCGGAATGTTGTGCCTTCGGGCAGCGGCACCGCCTGGAAAAAGCGCTGATGATAGCGCTCGGCCATGCCGGAGCCGATCACCATGAATTCGTCGGCACCGAGCCGCGTCACCGTGAAATCGCCGGCGATGCCGCCGCGCCTGCCGATCAGCGGCGTCAGGCAGGAGCGGCCGATCCCGGTCGGCATGCGGTTGGCGAACAGCGCGTTCAGCCAGGCCTCGGCGCCGGGGCCGCGAACCTCGTATTTGGCGAAGTTGGAGATATCGATGATGCCGGCGTTCTCGCGCAGCATGCGCGCCTCGCGCCCGACCGGCTCCCACCAGTTCTGCCTGGAAAAACCGACCGTCTCCTCGCGCGGTTCGCCGTCGGCCGAGAACCACAGCGGATGCTCCCAGCCGAAATTCAGGCCGAAGACCGCGCCCATGTCCTTCTGCATCGCATAGGCGGGCCGCGTGCGCACCGGCCGGCCGGCGGCGCGCTCCTCGTTGGGGAAGTGGATCTTGAAGCGGTGGCTGTACTGGTCCTGCACCCGCGCCCTGGTAAAGGCCTTGCCGGCCCAGCCGCCGAAGCGGGCGAGATCCCAGCCGAACATGTCGAGCGACGGCTCGCCCTCGATCATCCACTCGGCGGCGAGCCGTCCCAGCCCGCCCGATTGCGAGAAGCCGGGGATGATACCGTTGCAGCAGAAATAGTTGGAGAGTTCCGGGACCGGGCCGAACAGGGCAGCGCTGTCGGGCGACCAGATCATCGGGCCGTTGATCACCCGCTTCACCCCCGCCGTGCCGGCCGCCGGCACGCGCGCGATGGCGCGCATCATGTTCTCCTCGATACGCTCGAGGTCGTCGGGGAAGAGTTCGTGGCCGAAGTCTTGCGGCGTGCCGTTCTCGGCCCAGAATTTCATGTTGCGCTCATAGGCGCCGATCAGCAGGCCAAGCCCTTCCTGACGCAGGTAATATTCGCCGTCGCGATCCGCGACCGAGGGCAGCCGTCGGCCGAGGTCCGCGATCTCAGGAATTGTCTCGGTGACGAAATACTGGTGCTCGGTCGGAATCAGCGGCAGCTCGATCCCCGCCATCGCCGCCACCTCGCGCCCCCACAGGCCGGCGGCATTGACAACCCAGTCGGTGCGGATGTCGCCCTTCGGCGTGCGCACGATCCACGAGCCGTCCGGCTGGAACTCCGTGCCAATGACGGGGGTGAAGCGGTGGATTTCGGCGCCGCGCTGGCGGGCGCCGGCGGCATAGGCCATGGTCACGCCGGACGGGTCGACATTGCCGCCTTCCGGCTCGTACATGATGCAGCGGACGCCGTCGAAATCGACCAGCGGGTGCAGCCGCTCGGCCTCGTCGCGGCCGATCCCGAAAAAGTTCATCCCGTAGCGGCGCGCCTTGGCTTCCTGCAGGCGCAGCTGATGCTCGCGCGCCTCGGTCTGGGCGAGGTAGAGCGAGCCCGGCTGGAAGATGCCGCAGCCCTGGCCGGTCTCCGCCTCCAGCTCCTTGTAGAGCGCCATGGTGTAGTGCTGCAGCCGGCTGATGTTGGTGGAATCGTGCAGCCCGTGGATGTTGGCGGCGGCATGCCAGGTGGAGCCGGACGTCAGCTCGTCGCGCTCGAGAAGCACGACGTCGCTCCAGCCGAGCTTGGCGAGGTGGTAGAGGATGGAGCAGCCGACCAGCCCGCCGCCGATGACGACTGCCTGTGCATGAGTGCGCATTCCCGAATCCTCCTGCGCCGCCGTCGCGGCGGGGCGCGGGCGGACAAGGAAGGGTGGGCGCCCGCCTGGCCGATGCCCCTGAATTGCTGATGGTTGCTATGTAGAGAACGCAGCGAAGTGCTGTAAAGTCGAGCTGTTGGCAGGATCGCTTGGGAATGGCCAATAAAAACGGGGTCATAGAGCCTCGGAAAATGGCCCGTGACGTTACTCGTTCTCCGCCTGCGCCCGCGCCAGGATCCACTCCTTCACCGTCTTCACGACATTGCCTTTCGACAGCCGGCTTTCCGATAGGTAATACGCCCACGGGCTGGGCGGCCGCACCGGGAACGGTTCGACGAGCAGGCCGCGCTCGAGATAGCGCCGGGCGAGCGACAGCTGCGTGGCGACGCAGCCGGCGCCGTTCGCCGCGAGCTCCAGCGCGATGTTGGAGGAGTTGGTGGCAAATCCCTTGTCGCGCTCCGAAATGTCGATGCCCAGCGCCTCGCCCATGCACTGCCAGTATTCCTGCCGGCCGTGGACGGAGATCCGGTCGAGCTTCAGGATGTCGGGAGGCGCCTGCAGGATACCGGCAAAGGTGGGCGCGCACAGCAGCACCAGCCGGTCGTCCCACAGGACGACGCTGTCGGGCGGGCGGTCGTCGAAGCGCCGCGTCGAGACGACGAGATCGGCCAGCGGCTCGGTGAGGTCGTCCCAGATCGTCCCGTGCAGCACCACCTCGATGGCCGGATGCTCGCGGCGGAAGGCGGCCATGCAGCCCGCCAGCCAGTTTTCCGCAAGGCTCGTCGGGCAGGAGACGACGACGGTCCTCTTGCGCGCCGAAGCGACCACCGCCTCGGTCGCCTGGTCGATCTGGTCGAGCGCTTGCCGCAAGGTGGGCAGGAAGGCTTCGCCCATCTCGGTGAGCTTCAGGCTGCGCGGATAGCGGATGAAGAGCTGCCGGCCGATATGCTGCTCGAGCGAGCGGATATGGGCGCTGATCGCCGCCTGCGTGTAGCCAAGCTCCTTCGCTGCCGTGGTGAAGCTCAGATGCCTGGCTGCGCATTCGAACGAGCGGATGTAGGTGAGCGGGGGCGGCGGCTTCATAGCGAACCTGACGGGCTGGCCGGACGTGCGGTCAACTTCGCCCGAACTGCGCGCGCTCGAAGAAGAGCACGATCACCAGGGCGAAGGCCAGCGGGACGATGAGATAGAAGAGGCGGAAGACCAATAGCGCCGCCAGCACCGCGACCGGGTCCATCTGCGACAGACCGGCCAGGAAAACGATCTCCAGCACGCCCAGTCCGCCCGGTGCGTGCGAGATCAGCGCCGCCGAGAAGGAGACGACGAAGACGCCGAGCACTACCAGGAAGCCCGGATTTCCGACTTCCGGCAGCGCGAAATAGATGATGCCGGCCGCGCCGATCAGCTCGACGGGCGCGATCAGCAGCTGGCGCGCCACGATCGGCAGGCGGGGATAATGGATGGCGAACTTGCCGAGCTTGAGCGGGCGGAGCCGCAGCCAGCTGCCGAAGACGTAGAGCGCCACTAGCAGCAGGATGACGAAGCCGGAGAGGCGTGTCGCCGAGACCGGCAGGAAGTCGAGGAAGTTGTCGAAGACCTGCGGCTCGATGATCAGCAGGAAGGCGGTGAGCATCACGGCGCCGAGGGCGAAGGTGAAGGAGCAGAGCGCGACGAGCACGCCCACTTCCTGCGCCGACAGGCCCTGCGAGGCATAGGCGCGATAGCGGATCACCGCGCCGGACAGCACCGATCCGCCGATGTTGTGCGACAGCGCGTAGGTTGTGAACGAGCACAGTGTGATGAAGCCGAACGGCACCCTGCGGCCGAGATGGGTGAGCGCGATGTGGTCGTAGCCGGCGAGCGCCGCATAGGCCAGCGCCGAACTGGCGGCGGCCAGCAGCCAGCGATGCGCCGGGATGGCCGCGAGGCTGTCGCCGAGGTCCTCGAGCGATATGCCCCTCAGCTCGTTGTAGAGCAGCCATATCGAGAAAGCGACGGCGCACAAGCCGACCATCGGCCAGAAATAGGTCTTCAGTTTGGTCACGTGGCGATCACCGGATCGTTCATCCGCCTCCGTTCGTCTGCTCATGCCGGGATCGCCGAAGGATAGGACGGCCGGACAGGCGCCCGCAAGTTGCGGCGACAATCGGATCGGGCCCCCTTGGTGATCCCCATGGGCGCTGGTATGGTCATTGCAACGCAAAGTATAGGGCCCGCAGCGACATCCTTCAGCGCGGCGCCGGAAGGAAAACTAGGTGGAAGACCCTGAAGCCGGCGCCGCGGCGCGCGGAGGCGGGGTGTCCGAAAGCCGATGGGCGCGAAACGGCGCCCGTGGTGGAAAGTCGCGGCGACGCCCGAAAGGCGCGGTCTCCCGGCCCGATACCGCCCTGTCGGGGCAGGCGAACGGCGCTCCCGAAATTGCCGGGAAAGGCAAGAAGAAGCGCAAGCGCCGGCGCGGGCGCAAGGTCTTTGCCGCCGATGCCGCGCGCATTCAAAATGTCGTGTCCGTGCCCGGTCCGGCGATGCCGGTCGTCCCCGAGGTGCCGCGGACGGCGCCGCTGCCTGCGCCTGCGCCCCTTCGCAACGGCTGGGACAAGGGCGCGGCCGCTGATCCGATTCGCGACGAGGCGCTGTTTGCCGCGCTCGACCTCGGCACCAACAATTGCCGCCTGCTGGTGGCGGTGCCGACCCGGCCCGGCCAGTTCCGCGTGGTCGACGCCTATTCCCGCATCGTCAGGCTGGGCGAGGGGCTTTCGACGACCGGCCGTCTCGGCGAAGCGGCGATGGATCGCGCCATCGAGGCGCTGAAGGTCTGCGGCGACAAGCTCAGGGCCCGCTCGCCGCTGCGTACCAGGCTGGTCGCGACCGAGGCCTGCCGGTCGGCGGGAAACGGGCGCGAGTTCCTCGAGCGCGTCCGCCGCGAGGCGGGTATCGAGCTGGAGATCATCGACCGCAGAACCGAGGCCCGGCTCGCCGTCTCCGGCTGCGGGTCGCTGGTCGAGCGCGACACCGACGCCGTGGTGCTGTTCGATATCGGCGGCGGCTCCTCCGAGATCGCGCTGATCGACGTGTCGCGCCACCGCACGCCGCGGCTTGCCAACCATATCGTGTCATGGACCTCGCTGCCGGTCGGCGTGGTCTCGCTGGCCGAGCGTTATGGCGGGCGCGACGTGTCGCAGGCCGTCTTCGCCGCGATGGTGGCGCATGTCACGGGGCTGATCGAGGCTTTCGAGGGCCGCCACAAGATCGCCCACCTCGCCAAGGGTTCGCGCTTCCATCTGCTCGGCACGTCGGGAACGGTGACGACGCTGGCGGGTGTCCATCTCGGCCTCGAGCGCTACGACCGCCGCCGCGTCGACGGCCTGTGGCTCGACAACGACAATGTCGAGCGCATGGTCGCGACGCTGCTCGGCTGGGATTTCGACCAGCGCGTCGCCAATCCGTGCATCGGCGCCGACCGCGCCGACCTTGTGCTGGCCGGCTGCGCCATCCTGGAGGCGATCCGCGCGCATTGGCCGTCGGAGCGGCTTCGGGTCGCAGACCGCGGTCTGCGCGAGGGCATATTGAGCGAGCTGATGGCCGACGAGGGCGTCTGGCGCAGGCGGCCCGGGGGCATCAGGCCATGAAGGACAAGGCTGGAAAGCCCGGTGCCGGGCGTGTGCTCAGGACGCGGATCAAGAAGAAGAGCGGGCTGAAGGAATCGTCGCGCCGCTGGCTCGAGCGCCACATGAACGATCCCTATGTGCAGCGCTCCAAGGCCGAGGGTTTTCGCTCGCGCGCCGCCTACAAGCTGATCGAGATCGACGACCGGCACAAGCTGCTGAAGCCCGGCCAGCGGGTGATCGACCTCGGCGCGGCGCCCGGCGGCTGGTGTCAGGTGGCGGCGACGCGCACGCGCTCGACCGACGAGCGGCCGCTGGTGGTCGGCATCGATTATCTGGAGATGGACCCGATCCCGGCCGTCGTGCTGCTCAAGATGGATTTCCTCGAAGACGAGGCGCCGGCGCGGCTGGTCGAGGCGCTCGGCGGCGATCCGGACGTCGTGCTCTCCGACATGGCCGCCCCGACCACCGGCCACCGGCGCACCGACCATCTGCGCACCATGCATCTGTGCGAGGTGGCGGCCGATTTCGCCATCTCCGTGCTGAAGCCCGGCGGGCATTTTCTGGCGAAAACCTTCCAGGGCGGCACGGAGGCCGAGCTGCTTACCCGGCTGAAGCAGCATTTCCGCTCCGTCAGCCACGTCAAGCCGCCGGCCTCGCGCGACGAATCGGTGGAGCTGTATCTGCTCGCCCGCGACTTCAAGGGGCGCTGAGCGGCAGCCTACCGCGACGCCGGCGTGTCCTCGCCTGTGTCGCGCAGCCGGTGACCGGACACGGTCTGTCCGGCGTCGGACGGGAGCCTCAGATAGGACAGCGCCGAAAGCGCGGTGATCGCCGCGACGATCAGGAAGGCGATCGAGAAGGCGGACGGCCCGAGCGGCTCGCCGGTCGCGTGGGTGTAGACCTCGAGGATACCGCCGCCGACGGCGACGCCGAGCGCGGCGGTGATCTGCTGGAACACCGAGGCGATCGCGGTCGCCTGGCTCGCCTGCTTGTCGTCGATGTCGGCGAACACCAGCGCGTTCGAGGCGGTGAAGAACAGCGAGCGCAGGAAGCCGGCGCCGATCAGCACGACGATGATCACGGCTGCCGGCGTCTGCGCCGAAAACAGGGCGTTGAAGCCGATGAACAGCGCCGACAGCAGCGCCGCCGCGATCAGCACCGTGCGGAAGCCGCCCAGCCGGAGCGCGGTCGTCGCCAGGAATTTCATGCCGATGGCGCCGAAGGCCGAGGCGAAGGTGAGCATGCCGGACTGGAACGGCGTCATGCCGAAGCCGAGCTGGAACATCAGCGGCAGCAGGAACGGCACGGCGCCGTTGCCGATGCGGAAGATCGAGCCGCCGGCGACCGCCGCGCGGAAGCCGCTGTTGGCGAACAGCCTGAGATCGAGGATCGGAAACGGCGCGCGGCGGGCGTGGCGCAAATAGAGCAGCGTGGTGGCGACGCCCATCACGAGCGTGACGGCACCGACGATCGGCGGCAGCGCCGGCAGGCTGACCACCGACAGGCCGAAGACCACGCCGGAGGCGGCGAGGCCCGACAGCACGAAGCCGGTCACGTCGAGGGGAGGGGTGCCGGCAAGCTCGACGTCCGGCAGGAACCTGCCGGCGAGCCAGATGCCGGCAAGCCCGATCGGAACGTTGATCAGGAAGATCCAGTGCCAGGAGAGATAGGTGGTGATGAAGCCGCCGACAGGCGGGCCGACCAGCGGCCCGACCAGGCCCGGCACGGTGAGCCAGGCCATGGCGCCGACCAGGTCGCGGCGCGGCGTTGCCCTGACCAGCACCAGCCGGGCAAGCGGCGTCATCATCGCCCCGCCCAGCCCTTGCAGCGAGCGGGCGGCGACGAAGGCGAGCAGCGATCCCGACACCGCGCAGGCGATCGAGCCGACCACGAACACGCCGATGGCGATGCGGAAGACGCGCTTGGCGCCGAAACGGTCGCCCATCCAGCCGCTGATCGGGATGAAGACGGCGAGCGACACGAGATAGGCGGTGAGCGCCAGCTTCAGCGCGATCGGGCTGGTGCCGATGTCGGCGGCGATCGCCGGCAGCGACGTCGCGATCACCGTGGAATCCATGTTCTCCATGAACAGGGCGACCGCGAGGATCAGCGGAACGGTGCGTTGCAACTTCGTGGTCCGGTCGGTTGCGGGAGTCCGGGTGATCGGAAATCGATGGCAGGCGCAATCGCATTTAGCGCGCCGACCGGCAAGCACAACCGGGCCAGCGCCGGCCAATCCGCCGCGCCAGCGCTCACAGGGTTGTGACTCGGGTGTCGGGAAGCCGTCGCATACAAATGTCGTTGTCGCCGGACGGGAGGCAGAAGGAGAGAGCGATGCATATCGACCGCAGGACAGCCCTCGGGCTCGGTGCGGCGGGGGCGGCCGTCTTGGCATTCCCGCAGATCATGGTGCGCGCCGCGCAGGCCGACGTCCCCAAGCCCGATGTCGGCAATCCCGGCTTCAACCGCTTCACGCTGGGCGAGTTCGAGGTGACGACCATCCTCGACGGGCTGCGGCCGGGCGAGGGGCCGCATCCGGTGTTCGGCCAGAACCAGCCGGCCGAGACCGTCGCGGCGCTGATGCAGGCCAATCTGCTGCCGGCCGACCGCATGGTGAACGGCTTCACCCCGACCTTGGTCAACACGGGTGCGGAACTGATCCTGTTCGACACCGGCCTCGGCGCCGGCGGGCGCGAGAACGGGCTGGGGCAGCTCGCGGCGCGCCTGGCCGCTTCCGGCTACAAGCCCGAGGATGTCTCCATCGTTGTCGTCACCCACATGCATGGCGACCATATCGGCGGGCTGATGGAGAACGGCGCCCCGGCCTTCGCCAATGCGCGCTACGTCATGGGCCAGGCCGAGTTCGATTTCTGGACCGCGCCTGAGCGCATGTCCGGCCCGACCGAGGGCAACGCCAAGGCGGTCGCGGCCAATGTGAAGCCGCTGGCGGAGAAGGCCACCTTCGTCGGCGACGGCGGCGAGGTCGTGCCCGGCATACGGGCGGTCGCCGCGTTCGGCCACACGCCGGGCCATCTGATCTTCAGGCTGGACTCGTCGGGCAAGTCGCTGGTGCTGACCGCCGACACGGCCAACCACTATGTCGCCTCGCTGCAGCAGCCGGACTGGCACGTGCGTTTCGACGCCGACAAGGACATGGCCGCGGCGACGCGCCGAAAGGTCTTCGACATGATCGCGACCGACCGGCTGCCCTTCATCGGCTACCACATGCCGTTCCCGGCGGTCGGTTATGTCGAGAAGATCGATACGGGCTATCGCTACGTGCCGGAGACCTATCAGCTGGAGCTGTAGGACCGGCCCCGCGCAACGGTTCAGCCTGCGTTTGCAGCAGGCTGGACCGACAGGACTACGCCGCCGCCTGGATCGTCACCGGCACGCCCCTGCGCAGGGAATGGGCGACCGTGCAGACCTCCTTCGCCCGGTCGACGACCTGCTGCGGATCGGAGCCGTCGCGCGTCTCGCAGGAGACGGTCATCGTCGCCGACGTCGCGATGAGCGGACTTCCCTGCATCTCGACGGTGACGCTGACGGCGATGCCGCCGAGTTCGACGCCCATCTCGGCCGAGACGTAGCGCAGGTCGTTGCAGAAGCAGCCGCCGATGGCCAGCGCCAGGAGTTGCGCCCCGTTAAAGCCCAGCCCCATTCCGCCGGCCTTTCCTTCCGGCCGGTCGACGACGATCGTATGGCCGCCGGCCCAGCCCATGGCCGCCTGCGTGCCCTCGACATTGCGCAGTTCCACCGTCGCCGAGACCATGTTTGTTGCCCTCCGACTCCGGACCGTCCGGCGCCCGCCGGCGGCGGGTCGCTCGAATGCCGTCAGCGCCGCCACGACCCGTGCGGCAGCTCGACCGCGCGTTCGGCCCTGGACAGTGCATCGCGCAGCCCGGCCTTGTCGAGCGGTATGCAGTAGGCGGGCTTGGCGCGCTCGAAGCGCCAGCTTTCGGCAAGCGTGCCGGCGTCGACCGTGTCGAAGCCGAACTGCTCGTGCAGCCGCGCGACGACCTGTTTGGATGCGCCGTCGTCCCCCGCGATCGGCAGGGCGCGGCGTCCGGAAAAGCCGGGCGGCGCGGCGGGGTCGTCCAGATCCCCGGCGAGGATGGCGTTGAAGGCCTTGACCACTTTCGCCCGCGGAAAATGACCGGCGACCATGGAACTGGTGGTCGTGCGGAATTCGTCCAGGGCGGCGATCCGGCCATCGCGGTCGGGGTAGTAGTTGTTGGTGTCGATCACCACCTGGCCCGCCAGCAGGGCTGGGTCGAGGTCGAAGACGTTCTTGAACGGGATGGTGAGCACGGTCACGTCGCCGAACGTCGCTGCTTCCATGGCCGTACCGGCCTCGCAGCCGATCGAGCCGACGACTTCCGCCAATGTTTCCGGACCGCGCGAGTTGCTCAGCATCACCTCGTGTTCGGAGGCAACCGCAAGCCTGGCCAGGGCCCTGCCGATATTGCCGGCTCCGATGATCCCGATCCTCATGGCTTCCTCCGTCCTCGCGGTGGGCGGCGGCAACCGCCGCCTCACCCGGCCTGCCGGCGCATCAGGCCGGATCCGGCGGCCGCTCGTTCACCTGTTCCTTCGAGAACCCTGCCATCGAAGCGTAGCCCCGCACGACCGCCTCGCGCTCCTGCCGCGTGGCCACCGCCTCGATGTCGTCGAACCCGTCCGGCGCGCGCGCCTCGATCAGGTCGATCACGCGTTCCGGCCCGCCTTTGCGATTGGCAAGGACGATCTCGGCGGTCGGCGGGCGGCGCTCGGCGTCGTAGGCTGCGAGTGCGTCCTCGATCCGGGCTCCCGCGCCCAGATGCATCGCAAGGCTTTTCGCGTCGAGGATGGCCTGGCTGGCGCCGTTGGAGCCGACGGGATACATCGGATGGGCGGCGTCGCCCAGCAGGGTGACATGTCCGAACGACCAGCGGGCCAGCGGTTCGCGATCGCAGCAGGGATATTCGTAGACGGCATCCGTCGCCCGGATCAGTTCGGCCGGCTCGACGAAGTCGAGCCGAAACCGGTCGGCGACCAGCGCAAGCACTTCCTCGACGACAGCCCTGCGGCTCCAATCCTCGCGCCGGGAAGGTGAGGCATGGTTTTCCCCCGTCCGGGCCATGACCGCCCAGTTGGTGAGCCGCATGTCCGGACGAGCGGGGTCCGATTTGATAGGGTAATAGACGAACTTGGCGTGGTTGCCGCCGGCGATCACCATCGTGCGCCCGTCGCGCCAGGTCGGCCACTCCGTGGCGCCTCGCCACAACATGATGCCGTTCCAGATCGGCGGCCCTTCGTCCGGCTGTAGCGCCGAGCGGACGGCCGAATGTATTCCGTCGGCGCCGATCAGCAGATCGCCGTCGGCCCGTCCTTGCGTTCCGTCGGCCCGCTCGAACCGGACGGAGACACCGTCCCGCTGTTCGAAGCCGGTGATCCGGCATCCCATGTGAATGGCGCCGATCCCCAGCCGGCCGACGGCGGCGCGATGGATCAGGCCGAGCAGCATGCCGCGGTGGATGCTGATCTGGGGCACATCGTATCCGGCGTCGACGCCGCGCAGTTCCTGCCACACAATCTGGCCGAGCCTGTTGGCGTAGATGAGCTCGCGCGTTCTCACTCCCTGCGCGTCGAGGTCGGGCATCAATCCCAGCTCGGCCAGCTCCTTGACGGCGTGCGGCAGCATGTTGATGCCGACACCCAGCTCGCGTACGGCGTCGGCGCGCTCGAAGATCTCGACGTCGATTCCTGCCCTGTGCAGGAAGAGTGCGGCAGTGAGACCGCCAATACCGGCGCCTGCGATCAGCGCTTTCATGACTACCGTCCATCCCTCTCGGTCCGCCGGCAGGCGGTGATCCGCGGCTTTGCCTTGCCCCCGGAGGCATGTGCCAACTCGCACAACGTAACGCGTTCAGGCGTCATGACAACCGGAAGCAGGCGCTCGGTGGGAAATCCGGTGTCGCCGCGCCTTCCATCCGCGCGATCTCTCACCGGGCGCGAAAAGAAAAACGCCGGCCGCCTTGGGGCAAGCGGCCGGCGTGTCGCGCAGATCGATCAGCCTCGTCGGTCAGAAATTGTACCAGGCGTGAGTGATCTGCTCGAGAAAAGGTAGGGAAAGGAGGGTGAGCGGCGCTCGGCTTCAGGGGCAGCGGAGGGCTCGATCGTCGTGCCCGGTGGCTGGGCCTTCAGCGTCGCAGGCAGGTGCCGCCGGAGCAGGCGGGTCCTCCCCGGCATTCCGCCGGGACTTTTGTGTGGAACCACGCCATTCGCACCCCCCTTTTCATCATCTCGGGTCGAGGCGAAGCCGGGCATCCGCAGGCGCCCGCATGCGTGACGCGACTTACCTCGAAGCACAAATCGCGCGCTTGGCAGCGCGCTGCTTTGGGCCTGAAACCGATCTGTCCGAGACCTATCGAAACGCGATGCGGCCGTCTGCGTCCATTTTTGACAGGCCCGGTCCGGCCAGGGCTGTCGCGCGGCGGGCATGATAGGGCGATCGCGGCCGCTCAGATATCTCCTGCGCCGGCAGGATTTTATGCCGGGCTGGTGGCGGCTCCGGCAAAGGCGCCGTCGAGGATGACGAGCTTGCGCGCATGCACGCGGGCATATTCCTGGTAAAGGACGCGCGAGATCCAGATCGGCGAGCGGCCCCGCCGTCCCGTCCAGCCGATTCCGCCGATCGATTCCGCCGACGCGAGGATGCGGCTGGCATGGGCACGGGACAGGCCGAAGGACTGCGCCAGATGGGAGATCGCGCTCACATCCGTCACGAACCTGTCCCGTGCCGGCCCGGCATCCGGATCGATCCCGATGATCAGCCGGTCCATCAGCAGGCCTCCCGCATCGGCCCAGGCGAAGATCCTGTAGCGGGGGCCGGGGAGGCGCACGTCGGGACTCGAGAGCAGGGCCTCCGCCATGACGGGCTGGACGAGCGCGACCATGCTTTCCGGGTCGGCGAGGAAGCGCTCGGTCCTGTTTCCGCCATGGATCAGGTCGATCGCCCGGAAATGCATGACGTACCAATGGATCAGCAGCGACAGGGTCGCGGGCGTGGGCACGACCAGCGCCGCGCGGCCGTCGGCATCGTCTGCCGGCCGGACGACCTCGTATTTCAGCGCTTCGTCGAAGAAGGCATGCGCCGTGTTGCGGCTGGCTATGCCGTGTCGAAGCGCCAGATTGCCGAAGGCCCGCCGCGTCAGGCCGGGCTCTCCGGAATGCGCCGCCGGGAAATGGAGGGCCAGCGCCGCATGGCACAGGAGCCAGCGCTGCCGTGTCGCGAACAGCGCGGCGGCCCGGGGCGACGCTTCGTGCACCTTGATGAAGCTGCCCGCCAGGAGCCGCAGCGCGTGCGGGAATGACTTCATCCGGAGCAAGGTGTCCGCGGGATCGTCCGGCGATGTGGAGGCCCCATCGGAGACAGGCTGCGGGGGTTCTGACAAATCGACGGGTTTTTCCAACGACGAGCGCCCTCGAAATCGCCTCCAACGTCTCCTTACGCAACGTCACGGCCTGAACGTTTCGCCCTTACAGGAACCGGAAACGCTTGTCTTCTCCTCCTCGATCAATCCTGCGTGGCCTTGTCTTCCCAAGGTCGCCGGTTCGTGGTACCAGCCAGCGCCAATCCTGAAAGGGAAGTCGAGAGTCGGCGCCGGCCAGAAGGCCTCAGCGCCCGCTCCACGTTTTGAGGTGAGGCAATGGCGCAGATCATCGAAACCGCAACCGGGGCACTCGCCCTGACGTTCGACGACGTGCTGCTGCAGCCCGGGCATTCGGAAGTGCTGCCGGGCGAGACCGACATCCGCACCCGCATCGCCGGCGACATCGACTTGAACATCCCGATCCTGTCGGCGGCGATGGACACCGTGACCGAGGCGCGGCTGGCGATCGCCATGGCGCAGGCGGGCGGCATCGGCGTCATCCACCGCAATTTTTCGCCGGCCGAGCAGGCCGAGCAGGTGCGGCAGGTGAAAAAATTCGAATCCGGCATGGTGGTCAACCCGGTTACCATCGGGCCGGACGCGACGCTGGCGGACGCGCAGGCGCTGATGCGCGCCCACGGCATCTCCGGCATCCCGGTCGTCGAGGGCGGCGGCACGGGCGGGCACAAGGTCGGCCGGCTGGTCGGCATCCTCACCAACCGCGACGTGCGCTTCGCCACCGATCCGGCCCAGAAGGTTTTTGAGCTGATGACCCGCGACAAGCTGATCACGGTGAAGGAGACCGTCGATCAGACCGAGGCCAAGCGGCTGCTGCACCACCACCGCATCGAGAAGCTGCTGGTCGTCGACGGCGCCGGCAACTGCGTCGGCCTGATCACCGTCAAGGACATCGAGAAGTCGCAGCTCAATCCCAACGCGACCAAGGACGCGCAGGGCCGGCTGCGCGCCGCCGCGGCGACGAGCGTCGGGGAAGACGGCTTCGAGCGCGCCGAGCGGCTGATCGACGCCGGTGTCGATCTGCTCGTCATCGACACCGCGCACGGTCATTCGCAGCGCGTGCTCGACGCGGTGACGCGGGCCAAGAAGATCTCCAACTCGGTGCGCATCATGGCCGGCAATGTCGCCACCGCCGCCGGCGCGCAGGCGTTGATCGACGCCGGCGCCGACGCGGTGAAGGTCGGCATCGGCCCGGGCTCGATCTGCACCACCCGCATCGTGGCGGGCGTCGGCGTGCCGCAATTGTCGGCGATCATGTCGGCGGTGGAGACGGCGCAGAAGTCGGGCGTGACGGTGGTCGCCGACGGCGGCATCAAATATTCCGGCGATCTCGCCAAGGCGCTGGCCGCAGGCGCCGGGGCCGCCATGATCGGCTCGCTGCTTGCCGGCACCGACGAGAGTCCGGGCGAGGTCTATCTCTACCAGGGCCGCTCCTTCAAGGCCTATCGCGGCATGGGTTCTGTCGGCGCCATGGCGCGCGGCTCGGCCGACCGCTACTTCCAGGCGGAGGTGCGCGACACGCTCAAGCTCGTGCCGGAAGGCATCGAGGGGCAGGTGCCCTACAAGGGCCCGGCCTCGGGCGTGCTCCACCAGCTCGCCGGCGGCCTGAGGGCGGCGATGGGCTATGTCGGCGCGCGCACGCTGGCCGAGCTGCAGACGCGCGCCACCTTCGTGCGCATCACCAATGCCGGCCTGCGCGAGAGCCACGCCCACGACGTGACGATCACGCGCGAGAGCCCGAATTATTCGGGCGGGATGTGATCAAACCGCTGGCAGTCAGATCTTCGCCTGCTTCAGGACCTCGTTGATCCGGTTCTGCCAACCTTTTCCGGTGGCCTTGAACTTCTCGATGACGTCGGGGTCGAGGCGGATGGAAATCTGCCGTCGGGGGCTGGCGACAGGTGGCCGGCCCCGCGCCCGCTTGATGCTCTCGTAGAGGTCGGGGTGGACTTCCGCGAAGGGTTTGAACCTGCTGAGTTCCTCGTCTGTGCGCGGGCGTTCCAGTTCCGGGTCCGGTCCGATGAGTTCGCCCGTCTTGTCGTCGACCCACCAGCCATCGGCATCCTGATGAATTCCGCCGGCCGCGATCAGCGCTTTCATCCGCTCGTCATATACCTTCCATCGCCGACGCATCTCGGCGTCGTCCTCGGCGGAATCTCCAAGGTCCCCGGTCACAAAGCTGGGCCACTGCTTAGTCATTGGATCGGCTTCTTTCCCTATAGCTCGCCCGCCGCATCGAGATCACGGAATGGCTTCCGTTCCAAGCGGACGAAAGACTACGGCGATCAAGGCCGAACCGTCGATTCGTCCGATGGCGAGCTGGCGATCGTGCTGCGTCCGCGTCACGCGGGCCGACAGGAAGAACTCAATCGAAAGATCGGCGAAGTCAAAGCCATGCTTGGCGAGATTAACCTACCTCTTTGGTTCGTCCCAAATGATCCGCACAATTTAATGTATCACTTTTAAAGTGATTTTCAACAGATGCGGCGGCGGCAGCGTTGGCCGGCAGCCCAAGCGCGGCGGAACTATTCCGCCAGCTCGAACACCGTGACCCTGCGCCGGTCGAATTTCAGCCCGATCTCGCCGCGCACCAGCTTCGCCGCGACCTCGCCGAACACGGCGCGCCGCCAGCCATGCATGGCCGGAACGTCGGCTTCCTCGCCTTCGGCGGCGATGCGGTCGATGTCGTCGCTGGAGGCGAGCACCTTTGCGGCGACGCCTTCCTTTTCCGCCACCTGGCGCAGCAGCACCTTGAGAAGCTCGGCCGCGGCGCTGGAGCCTTCCGGCGCCTGCACGGACCTGGGCAGCCGCGGCATCTCCTCCTTGGGGATCGCCAGCGCGGTATTGACCACCTGCAGGAGGGCGGTCGCCGTCGCCGAGCGCTCCCAGCCCTTGGGGATGGTGCGCAGGCGCGACAGCCCCGCCGCGTCGCGCGGCTGCTGCTGGGCGACCTCGTAGATGGCGTCGTCCTTGATGACGCGACCGCGCGGCACGTTCTTGTCGCGCGCCTCGCGCTCGCGCCAGGCGGCGACGGCCTGCAGCACGGCGAGCTCCTGCGGCTTGCGCACGCGCATCTTCAGCCGCTTCCAGGCGTCCTCCGGATCTGGATCGTAGGTCTCGCGCGAGGTCAGCACGTCCATCTCCTCGGTCACCCAGTGGGCGCGCCTCTCGCGCTCCAGCTCGGCGGCGAGGTGGCGGTAGACCTCGATGAGATGGGTGACGTCGGCAAGCGCGTAGGCGAGCTGCTTGTCGGAGAGCGGGCGATGGCGCCAGTCGGTGAAGCGCGAGGACTTGTCGATCTGCTCGCCGGTGATCCTCTGCACGAGCTGGTCGTAGGAGACGCTGTCGCCGAAGCCGCACACCATCGCCGCCACCTGCGTGTCGAAGATCGGGTGCGGGATCAGGTCGCCGAGATGGTGGATGATCTCGATGTCCTGGCGCGCGGCGTGGAAGACCTTGGTGACCGCCTCGTTCGCCATCAGGGCGAAGAAGGAGGCGAGGTCGATGCCCGGCGCCAGCGGATCGACCAGCGCCTCAACGCCCGGCGCCGCCATCTGGATCAGGCAGAGTTCCGGCCAGTAGGTCGTCTCGCGGATGAATTCGGTGTCGATGGTGATGAAGTCCGACTTCGCCAGCGCGGCGACGACGGAATCGAGCTCGGGGGTTGTCGTAATGACGTGCATCAAAAAATGTCTTTGGTGATCGCAGTATCCCGGCTTCTTCCCAGCCGGAGCGGATTTCGTCAAGGGCGGCTTTGTGCCGATGGCTATTTGCCGCCCTTCTTGCGCCCGTTATTGCCGGCCTGGCGCGTCAGGCGGGCGAAGATGGTCGAGGTGCGCAGCAGCGCGGTGAAGCGGCCGCGCCGCTCGGCAGGCACGCCCGATCGCGCGCCCATGCGATAGAGGATGAGGACGAGGAATATGGCGTAGACCGCGGCGATGAAGCCGAACAGCGCTCCGGGACCGAAGCGCTCCATGGCGAAGGAGGCGGAGAAGGGCCCGCCTATGGCGCCGAAGGAGTAGAACAGCATCAGCGCCGCGTTGACCAGCACGAACTCGCCCGGCCCGGCGCGGTCGTTGGCATGCGCCGCCGACAGCGAATAGAGCGGCATGGCGAAGGAGCCGAAGACGAAGACCAGCATGAAGTTCGCCGCGGTGCCGGCGCCCGACAGCACGGCGAGCGCGATCGCGGTGACCAGCGCCCCCGCCGTCGTCACCAGCAGCACCATGCGCCGGTCCCAGCGGTCCGACAGGTAGCCGAGCGGATACTGGATGACGGCGCCGCCGATGATGCCGACGCTGACGAAGGTGACGACGTCGGCAACCGACATGCCGATCTCTTCCGCATACACCGGCGACAGGGTGCGGAACGCGCTGTTGGTGACGCCGACGGCGATGCAGCCGATGCAGCCGAGCGGCGAGATGCGGAAGACGCGGCCGAGGTCGAGCTTGACGTCCTCCGGCGCCGTCGGGTTGGAGCGGTCGCCGAGCGACACCGGCACCAGCGACAGCGTGATCATGATCGACATGACCGCGAAGATGGTGAAGCCGCCGGCGCCGAATATCGGGATCAGGAACTGCGCGCCGGTCACCGAGGCGATGTCGACGATGCGGTAGAGCGCCAGCACCCGGGCGCGGTGCTCGTTGGGCGCGCCGGAGTTGAGCCAGCTTTCCATGATGGTGAACAGCCCGGCGAAGCAGAAGCCGGTGGCGAAGCGGATCGCCGACCACATCAGCGGGTCGATGACCAGCACCAGCATCAGCGTGCCGGCCGAGGCGATCGCGGCGAGCGCGGAGAAGGAGCGGACGTGGCCGACCGCCTTCATGATCCGGCCGATCGCCAGGCAGCCGAGCAGGAAGCCGCCGAAATAGGCGGTGCCCATCAAGCCGATCAGCGGCGGCGTAAAACCTTCCTGGGCGCCGCGCAGCGCGATCAGCGTGCCCTGCAGCCCGTTGCCGCCGAGCAGGATACCCGCGGCGATCAGGAGGGGGATGAGCGGGCGGATTGCGGACATGCAGCGCGGCCGTTGCCGGAGTTTGTTCCTCTATAGGGACGGTCGCCGGCGAAGACCATGCGCCAGGGCCGGACAGGGGTGGGCCAATTTGCGTTTCCGCGTCAACTATCTACTATCTGTCACGAATAAGCGTTCCGAAGGATATCGAAATGACGACCGTAAGCGTCGCACTTCCCGGCAAGATGAAAGAATATGTCGACGCCCAGGTCGAAGGCGGCGATTTCGTGGACGCCGGCGACTATCTGCGCGATCTCGTCCGGCGCGAACAGGAGCGGCGGCTGGAGGAGTTGCGCCGAGTCGTGGCGGAGGCCAGGGCCGGCGGCGTAAGTTCGAGAACCACGGACCAGATTTTTGCCGAGGCCGTGGAAATAGCCAAGGCGCGCGGTATCTATCGTGAGTAGGTATCGGCTTCCGAGCGAGCTGATATCGATCTCCTGAACATATTTATCTACGGCGTTGAGAATTTCGGAGAGCGGCAGGCGAAGAGATACAAAGGCGGGCTGGAAGGCTGCTTCGAATTGTTCGCCACGCAGCCTCGGATGGGCCGGTTGGCCGGACAGTTTGGCACGGCGACGCGGCGCCATGCCCATGGCAGTCATGTCATCTTCTATGAGATCGAGGGCGATTCGATACTGATTCTCACGGTGATCGACGGAAGAGCCCTGCACGGCCTCGAACTCTGAAGCCGTGCCTTCCCGCCTTGACAAACCACACCTCCCATGCGCTTTTCCGCGCGAAATTCGGGCCGCATGCGTCGGTCCGGTCAGCAAATCATCGCCGGAAAAGCAGATCATGCACCGCTACCGCAGCCACACCTGCGCACAATTGAGGAAGTCGGAAGTCGGGCAGGCCGTGCGCCTGTCGGGCTGGGTCCATCGCGTCCGCGACCATGGCGGGCTGCTGTTCATCGACCTGCGCGACCATTACGGCATCACCCAGATCGTCGCCGATCCGGATTCGCCGGCTTTCAAGGTGGCCGAGACGGTGCGCGGCGAATGGGTGATCCGCGTCGACGGCGAGGTCAAGGCGCGCACCGCCGAGACCGTCAACAAGACCATGCCGACCGGCGAGATCGAGCTCTATGCCGGCGAGATCGAGGTGCTGTCGGCGGCCAGGGAGCTGCCGCTGCCGGTTTTCGGCGAGCCTGACTATCCGGAAGACATTCGCCTGAAATACCGCTTCCTCGACCTGCGCCGCGAGACGCTGCACAGGAACATCGTGGCGCGCACGAAGATCATCGCCGAGATGCGCAAGCGCATGGGGGAGGAGGGTTTCACGGAATTCTCGACGCCCATCCTGACGGCCTCCTCGCCGGAGGGCGCGCGCGACTTCCTGGTGCCGAGCCGCATCCATCCCGGCAATTTCTACGCCCTGCCGCAGGCGCCGCAGCAATACAAGCAGCTGATCATGGTGTCGGGCTTCGACCGCTACTTCCAGATCGCGCCCTGCTTCCGCGACGAGGACCCGCGCGCCGACCGGCTGCCGGGCGAGTTCTACCAGCTCGACCTGGAGATGAGCTTCGTCGAGCAGGACGACGTGCTCGGCACCATGGAGCCGGTGCTGCGCGGCGTCTTCGAGGCGTTTGCCGAGGGCAAGCCGGTCACCCAAAAGTTCCCGCGCATCGCCTATGACGTCGCCATGCGCAGATACGGCTCCGACAAACCGGACCTGCGCAACCCGATCGTCATGGAAGAGGTCTCCGAGCATTTCCGCGGCTCCGGCTTCAAGGTGTTCGCCGGCATCCTGGCCAACGATCCCAAGGCCGAGGTGTGGGCGATCCCGGCCAAGACCGGCGGCTCCAGGGCCTTCTGCGACCGCATGAACTCCTGGGCGCAGGGCGAGGGCCAGCCGGGTCTGGGCTACATCTTCTGGCGCAAGGAGGGTGACAAGCTCGAGGGCGCCGGCCCGATCGCCAAGAACATCGGCGAGGAGCGCGCGGAAGCGATTCGCCAGCAGCTCGGCCTCGGAGAGGGCGACGCCGCCTTCTTCGTCGCCGGCGACCCGAAGAAATTCGTCTCCTTCGCGGGCGCGGCGCGCACCCGTGCCGGCGAGGAGCTGAACCTCGTCGACCGCGACCGCTTCGAGCTGTGCTGGATCGTCGACTTCCCCTTCTACGAGTGGAACGAGGAGGAGAAGCGCGTCGACTTCGGCCACAACCCGTTCTCCATGCCGCAGGGCGGCATCGACGCGCTGTCGGGACAGGACCCGCTGTCGATCAAGGCGTTCCAGTACGACATGGTCTGCAACGGTTTCGAGATCGCTTCGGGCGGCATCCGCAACCACCTGCCGGAGACGATGGTCAAGGCCTTCGAGATCGTCGGGCTCGACCGCGCGACGGTGGAGGAGCGGTTCGGCGGCCTCTACCGCGCCTTCCAGTATGGCGCGCCGCCGCATGGCGGCATGGCGGCCGGTATCGACCGCATCGTCATGCTTCTGGTCGGCGCCAAGAATCTGCGCGAGGTCACCATGTTCCCGATGAATCAGCAGGCCTACGACCTGCTGATGAGCGCCCCGTCGCCGGCGACCACCACGCAGATGCGCGAGCTGTCGCTGCGCGTCGTGGCGGACAAGAAGCCGGGGTGATTTCGATGCGCGCGGGAGGTGGGAAAAACCTGCCGCGCGTGCTCGTCACCGGCTTCGAGGCCTTTCCGGGCCAGCCGGTCAATCCGACCGAAGCGCTGGTCGGGCGGTTGCGGCAGAACCCGCCCGTGCTCGACGGCATGGCGGCGTTCCGGGCCGAGCTGCTGCCGGTCGACTATGCCGCGATCGGTCCGCGCCTGTCCGTGATCGGACGCCAGTTCAAGCCCGACATCGCCATCCATTTCGGCCTTGCGGCCGGATGCGGCGGGTTTCGGTTGGAACGGCAGGGAAACAACCGCTTTCTCGCCGCGCGGCCGGACAATCTGGGCTTCGCGCCGCCCGACGGTCCGATCTGCGCCGGGCCGGCCATGCTGCCGTCGACCCTGCCGCTACAGGCCATGTACGACGCGCTGGCTGCCGCCGGCCTTCCGGTCGAATGGTCGGACGATGCGGGCGGCTATCTCTGCAACGTCACGCTGACCTTGTCGCTGGCGGCTGCCTGCGCGGATTTTTTGCCGCGCGCCAGCGGCTTCGTGCATGTGCCGCTGGTGGGGGAGAGGTGCGCGCTGACTGAGCGGCAACTCGAACAAGGGCTTGAGATCATGTTGGCGACGGTGCTGCGGCACTGGCCGCCGGCGGGTTGAGCCCGTTTAGCGCTCCGGAAGGACCAGTGCCGCCGACTGCCGCAGCAGATCCATGGCGGCCCCGGTTGTCCGGTCGACCCCGGTCGTGAGCATCGCGTAGCCGTCCGCGGTCCGCCGGAAGACGATACGGCTGCCGTTCAGCAAGCTGCCGTACAGGCCGGATGATGGACCGGTGTCTTCAGCCGGGGTAAGAGGCAACACCTGCATGGTGTCGGCGGTGGACGCCGCGGTTTGCGCGGGCGGGCTCGGCATCGTCCGGCAGATGCCGGAGATCAGCGGGTAGTCGAAATTGTCCCGGCGGAGGATCTGAGACGTCATCTCCGCCTCGCATTCGGCCACCGTCGCCCATTGCGCCGGCGTCTCGGAGATGAACTCGCACAGTTTCGCGTCGCAGTCGCAGCCGACCACCGTCATGGCCACCAGCGCGGTCTTGATCATCTCGATCGTCCCCTTGAGATCGGCCGGAATGTCGCGCCGGATCGCGGCCGCATTTGGACGGCATCTGGGATTAAGCTTGGCGTTGCGGTGGCGCAGCCAAATCGGCGCTCGATTTGCGACCGGCCACATCTCCCCCGAGAAGGCAGGGCTATCGCATATGAGTTGTATCGGAGCGGCAGACAGCCCTGCGTCGTCATTCCGGGGCCGCGCAGCGGAACCCGGAATCCGGAGTGCCGACGTTGCTCGAAATGGCTGGATATTTGCGAGGTCTCGCTTTTCTTCCGACACCAACGCTCTGGATTCCGGGTTCCGCTGCGCGGCCCGGGAACGACGGTCATCATCGGCATATACGATTGCCCTGCCCGAGAAGGGGAGAGGTGGCCCGAAGGGCCAGTGACGGAGTGCTTGCAGTCAGCGCCGCAAGTTCGACGCAGCCTCAGTCGTTGGCCGTCACCGAGACGGCGAGCGACTTGGTCAGCTCCGTCGGGTTGGCCGCGCCGGCCGCCATGATCTGCGCGAAGGGGACGGGGGCGTCCGGCTCGGCCGTCACCTCGAGGCTCTTCGGATCGTCGAGATATTTCGTCACCGCCGCGGTGATCGCCGAGGACAGCTCGGGATTGTTGAGCTGCGCGGCCAGGAACGGCGCGATCGCCTTGGCCTGGTTCTTGATGTCCTCCGGCTTCATGTTCTGCTGCTTGGCGATGTAGTCGATCGCCTTGCCGGTCAGCGAATCGTCGTCCCAGCGCAGGCTCGCCGAATGGAAGGTGAGCTGCTGCATCAGCCCCAGCATGGCGAGGCCTTGAGCCGAATTGTCGGCCCCCTCGGGCTGCGCCGCCATCTTCTTCTGCAACTCCTGCAGCGTCTTGATGAAGTCCAGCGTGTAGCCGCCGAAGTCGAAGGTCATGCCGAAGGTGCCGGCCTCGTTTACCGTCACGTCATACTGGCTGAAGCCCATGCGCCCGTCGACGGGGTTCCACGAACCCTCGATCTCCATGTCGCCGGAGATGGTCTGGTAGCCCATTGCCTCGATCGCCGCCTTGGACCGCGGGTCCTCGATGAGCGTCAGGTCGGCGGTGAATTTTTCCGCCGCGCCGGCGAATCCCATCGGCTTGCCTTCGGCGGGCTCGCTGATCTCGGCGGTGACGTTCTGCAGCGAGAAGGCCGTCTTGTCGCCTGCCTTGACGTCGAGGCTGGCAAGCTCGGCGCCCTCGTAGAAGAGCAGATCGGCGAGGGGGCCGGTCGTGCCGGGAGCGGGAAGCCTCACGCCGGTCATCTTGAACGGGCTGGAGGTGATCGTCAGGCCGTCACGCGTGCCGCTGAATGGTTCGGTGCTCACCGTTTCGACGCGGTAGCCGCCATTGTCGTCCGAGACGCCCTCGAAGCTGATCTTGCCGAGTTCGAACGGCTTCGGATTGCCGGCTACGACCAGCCTGGTTCCTTCGAGAGAGAAGGCCGAGGCGTCGCCGCTCACGGCTGACCAGGTGATGTCCATGCCCTGCACCGCCATGAGCTGCTTGAAGCGCTCGGCGATCGGCGCCGCGTCCTGCGCGCGCACGGACGCCGCGGCCGCGGCCAGGATGCAGGCGGAAAGGGCAAGCTTGCTGAAGAAATGGCGATGGATCGACATGGGCGTTCCCTGAGAGCGGCCGCGACGGCCTGATGATATTTTGCCCCGGTCCTGTCCGCGAAGAACTGGTCGGCAAAAAGGCATTGATGGCAGAATGGCCGGAAAGCGCTGAAAAACGCAAGAAGTTGCCATGGCCCCGCTGCAAAGACAGCATCCGGACTTGCCGCGAATCACCCTGTTGGGATAACCGGACCGCATGGGCAAGGAGCTTCCGCCGGCCGGATCCGGCGGCGATTCGATAGAACCGGTCGACCTGAAGAAGGCGCTCGAGGAGCGCTACCTCGCCTACGCGCTGTCGACCATCATGCATCGGGCGTTGCCGGACGTGCGCGACGGGCTGAAGCCGGTGCACCGGCGCATCGTCCATGCCATGCGTCTGCTCCGGCTCAACCCCGACCAGGGCTTCGCCAAATGCGCGCGCATCGTCGGCGAGGTGATGGGAAAATTCCATCCGCATGGCGACCAGTCGATCTACGACGCGCTGGTGCGGCTGGCCCAGGACTTTTCCATGCGCTACCCGCTGGTCGACGGGCAGGGCAATTTCGGCAACATCGATGGCGATAACGCCGCCGCCATGCGCTACACCGAGGCGCGCATGACCGAGGTCACCTCGGCGCTGCTGGAAGGCATCACCGAGGACGCCGTCGACTTCCGTCCGACCTACAACGAGGAGGACGAGGAGCCGGTGGTGCTGCCCGGCGCCTTCCCGAACCTGCTCGCCAACGGCTCCTCCGGCATCGCCGTCGGCATGGCGACCTCGATCCCGCCGCACAACGCCGCCGAGCTGTGCGACGCGGCGCTGCATCTGATCGAGAAGCCGCAGGCGTCCGTGGCCGACCTGCTGCACTTCGTACAGGGGCCGGATTTCCCGACCGGCGGCATCGTCGTCGATGGCCGCGACGCCATTTTGGAAGCCTACGAGACCGGCCGCGGCTCCTTCCGGGTGCGTGCCCGCTACGCCACCGAGGACCAGGGCAGGGGCACCTGGCAGATCGTGGTGACCGAGATCCCCTACCAGGTGCAGAAGGCGAAGCTGATCGAGAAGATCGCCGAGCTGCTGGTGGCGCGAAAGCTGCCGCTGCTCGATGACGTGCGCGACGAGAGCGCCGAGGACATCCGCGTCGTGCTGGTGCCGAAGAGCCGCACCGTCGATCCCAGCCTGCTGATGGAATCGCTGTTCAAGCTCACCGACCTGGAGAGCCGCTTCCCGCTCAACATGAACGTGCTGTCGCGCGGCAAGGTGCCGAACGTGCTGTCGCTGAAGTCGGTGCTGCAGGAATGGCTGGACCACCGCAAGGAAGTGCTGGTGCGCCGCTCGCGGCACCGGCTGGGCGAGATCGAAAAGCGGCTGGAGATTCTTGCCGGCTACCTGATCGCCTACCTCAACATCGACGAGGTGATCAAAATCATCCGCGAGGAGGACGAGCCGAAAAAGGTGATGATGGCGCGGTGGGAGCTCACCGACAATCAGGCCGAGGCCATCCTCAACATGCGCCTCAGGGCGCTGCGCAAGCTTGAAGAGTTCGAGATCCGCAAGGAGTTCGACGGCCTCACCGCCGAGAAGGGTCAGATCGAATCGCTGCTCGCCTCCGACGCCAAGCAGTGGCAGATGGTCGCCTGGCAGATCCAGAAGGCGCGCCGCGACTTCGGGCCCGAGGAGAATCCCGAACTCGGCCGGCGCCGCACCGCCTTCGCCGAGGCGCCGGAGCACGACGACGCCGACATCCACCACGCCATGATCGAGAAGGAGCCGGTGACGGTCGTGGTCTCGGCCAAGGGCTGGCTGCGCGCCATGAAGGGCCATCTGAGCGACCTGTCGACCCTCACCTTCAAGGAAGGCGACAGCCTGAAGCTGGCTTTCCCGGCACAGACCACGGACAAGATCCTGGTCCTCACCACCGGCGGCAAATTCTACACCATCGGCGCCGACCGCCTGCCCGGCGGCCGCGGCCATGGCGAGCCGATCCGCATCATCGTCGACATGGAGAACGACCAGGACATCGTCACCGCCTTCGTCCACGACCCGGCGCGAAAGCTGCTGCTGGTGTCGCGCGCCGGCAACGGCTTCGTCGTGCCGGAAGCCGAGGTGGTCGCCAACACCCGCAAGGGCAAGCAGGTGATGAACGTGAAATCGCCCGATGAGGCGCAGCGCTGCGCGCCGGTCGGCGGCGACCATGTCGCCATCGTCGGCGAGAACCGCAAGATGCTGGTGTTCCCGCTCGCCCAGGTGCCGGAAATGGCGCGCGGCAAGGGCGTGCGCCTGCAACGCTACAAGGACGGCGGCGTGCTCGACGCAAAGCTGTTCGCCATCGACGACGGCCTGACCTGGCAGGATTCCTCCGGCCGCACCTTTACGCGCACCAGGGCGGAGCTCGCCGAATGGCTGGGCGACCGCGCCGGCGCCGGCCGCATGGTGCCGAAGGGTTTTCCGCGGACCGGCAAGTTCGGGTGATCCCGGGAATTTCGCGCTAGATTGCGAGCATGGCCCGCCGCGCTGAGGCGGCGAGCAATGGTCCGCCGTGCGATCGGCGCTGCTGTCAAATCTCGTCCAGCGCCTCGGCACAACGTTTCGCTCAGTATCTCCGACAGCGTCCTGCTCGCCGGCAGGGGGGCGGCACACAGGCTCGGGTTCGGCGCTATCGCCGGAATCCGATCTTGCCATCCATCACGAATTGCTGGCACTGTCCGACAAGAGTGTACGCGTACGACCCTTTTGTCGCAGCGCAGCACATTGACCGAGAATGATCATTCGCATAAAGAGAGAACGATCATTCTCATCGGTGCGCGCATGGAAGACTTTTCGCAATTGAGCTTTGAGGCCATCGACGCCGCGGAGGGGCAGTCGCTCAGCCGTGCCGAGCGGCGCGACCAGCAGGTCCAGCGCATTCTCGAGGCCGCCAAGGCCTGCTTCATCCGTTCCGGCTTCCAGGGCGCCTCCATGCAGCAGATTTGCACGGAGGCCGGCATGAGCCCGGGCGCGCTCTACCGCTATTTCCCCTCCAAGGAGGCCATCGTCGAGGCGATCTGCGAGGCCGACCGCCGCGAGGACGCCGAACTGTTCGCCCAGGTGCTGAAAGAGCCCGATGTCGTCGAGGGCCTGGTGATGGGCGCGCTCGCCCACATCAGGCACATGCACGAGGACAGTGCCGCCGTGCTGTTCGCCGAGATCTGCGCGGAGGCCATGCGCAATCCGGCGATCGAGCAGACCTGCATGAAGAACATGCTGCAAGTGCAGGAAATGTTTATGAATTATCTCGGCGCTGCCAAGGCGAGGGGCGAGATCGACCCGCCGGTAGAGCTCGAGGTCCTGCTGCCGACGCTGATGTCGATCGCCCACGGGATGGCGCTGAACGACCTGCCCGGCATGGGCGTTCCGTTCGACAAGCTCGAGATCATCATCCGGGCGATGGTGGTCGGCATGCTGCGGCCGACCGCTTCCGGACCGCTTTCCCAAGATTGACCGTAGACTTTCTCCTGTCGCGAGACACACGATGATCCGCCTCAAGCTGCCTTCGTCCCGCTTTGCCGCAGCCCTGCTGGCGGCCGCCGCGCTTCCACTCGCGGCCGGCCAGGGCTTTGCCGCGGACACCAAGCCGAACCCCGTGGCCGCGAGCCCGCTGCCGGCCATCCGCGTAGTCGCCGCCGAGCGCCGCGAACTGGTGGAGACGCTCGCCGTCAACGGCACCGTCGTGGCCCGCGACGAGGCGGCGGCGGGCACCGACCTCAACGGCATGATCGTCACGGCGCTCAATTTCGATATCGGCGACATGGTCAGGAAGGGCGACGTGCTGGCCGTGCTCGACCGCTCCATGCTCGACACCCAGCTTGCGCAGATGCGGGCGACGCGCGGCCAGGCCGAGGCGAGCGTGGCGCAGATGGACGCCCAGATCGCCGACGCGAAGGTGAACGTGAAGCAGGCCGACGAGGAGCTGGAGCGCGCCGTCGCCCTGCAGAAGAAGGCGGTGGCGAGCAAGGCGCAGCTAGACAATGCCCAGAACGCCGCCGCCGGTGCACGGGCCAGGCTCGACACGGCGGTGAAGGCGCTCGCCGCCAGCCAGGCGCAGATCGCCGTCATCGACGCGCAGATCAGCGGCGTCGAGGTGCAGATCGACAAGACCGAGCTGCGCGCCCCGGCCGACGGCCTCGTGCTGGCGCGTGCCGCCACCGTCGGCGGCGTCGTCTCGCCGAGCAGCGGCCCGCTGTTCCGCATCGCCATCGATGCAAAGTTCGAGCTTGAGGCGAGCGTCGCCGAGACGGCGCTGCCGCGGCTTGCCGTCGGCATGGAGAGCGCCGTGGCGCTGCCCGGCGTGGTGGAGCGGATCGACGGCAAGGTCCGCCGCATCGCGCCGGAAGTCGACCAGGGCTCGCGCCTCGGCCTGATCCGCATCGCCCTGCCCAAGGAGGCGCCGGCGCGCGCCGGTTCCTTCGCCCGCGCCGAGATCGAGCTTTCCCGCCGCGAGGGCGTCGCCGTGCCGGTCTCGGCCGTGCTCTACCAGGGCGAGACGCCGCTGCTGCAGGTGGTCCAGGAGGGCCGCGTCGCTACCACCCCTGTGACGCTCGGCGCCCGCGCCGCCGGCAATGTCGAGGTGCTGTCCGGCGTGGCCGAGGGCGAGGAGGTGGTGGCGCGGGCCGGCACCTTCGTGGCCGATGGCGATCAGGTGACCCCGGTGCGCGATGTCGACACGACGGGGGCGGTCAAGCCATGAACTGGAACTTTTCCGCCTGGGCGATCCGCAACCCGGTTCCGCCGATCCTGCTGTTCATCGTGCTGACCATTCTGGGGCTGATGAGCTTCGAAAAACTGCCGGTCACCCGCTTTCCCAACATCGACGTGCCGATCGTCAACGTCACGGTCACCGACCCCGGCGTGGCGCCGAGCGAATTGGAAACGCAGGTGACCAAGCGCGTCGAGGACGCCGTCTCCAATATCTCCGGCGTCAAGAACGTCACCTCGACCATCACCGAGGGCAATTCGCAGACGCTGGTGGAATTCCGCCTGGAGGTCGATACCCAGACGGCGGTCAACGACGTCAAGGACGCCGTCGAGCGCATCCGCAGCGACCTGCCGGCCACCGCCGACACGCCGATCGTCAGCCGCGTCGACGTCGAGGGCCAGGCGATCCTGACCTATGCGGTGTCGGCGCCCGCCATGACCATCGAGGAACTGTCCTGGTTCGTCGACGACACCGTCATCCGCAAGCTGCAGGGCCTGAAGGGCGTCGCCCGCGTCGACCGCTATGGCGGCGTGACGCGCGAGATCAAGGTCGAGCTCGACCCCGACCGCCTCAACGCGCTCGGCGTGACCGCGGCCAACGTCAACCGCGCGCTGTGGTCGGCCAATGTCGATTTGACCGGCGGCAGCGGAAAGTTCGCGGCCCGCGACCAGGCGATCCGCGCGCTCGGCGGCGCCAAGACGGTAGCCGACCTGGAGGCGCTGGAGATCCCGCTGTCGGGCGGGCGCATGGTAAAACTCTCCGACATCGCCACCGTCACCGATGCCTGGGCCGAGCCCAAGAGCTTTGCCCGGGTGAACAACCAGACCGTCGTCTCCTTCGGCATCTTCCGCGCCAAGGGCGCCAGCGACGTCGAAGTGTCGGAGCGCGCCACTGCCGCGATCGCCGCTCTCGAGCAGGCCCATCCCGGCGTGAAGATCAACAAGGTCGACGATTCCGTCACCTATACGGAGGGCAATTACGACTCGGCGATGGAGATGCTGTTCGAGGGCGCGGCGCTCTCGGTCATCGTCGTGCTCTTGTTCCTGCGCAATATCCGCGCCACGATCGTGGCCGCGACGGCGCTGCCGCTCTCCATCATCCCGACCTTCTGGGCGCTCGACATGATGGGCTTTTCGCTCAATCTCGTCAGCCTGCTCGGCATCACCCTGGTGGTCGGCATCCTGGTCGACGACGCCATCGTCGAGATCGAGAACATCGTGCGGCACGTGAAGATGGGCAAGTCGCCCTACCGCGCCTCGCTGGAGGCGGCGGACGAGATCGGCCTCGCCGTCATCGCCATCTCGGCGACGATCATTGCCGTGTTCGCGCCGGTCTCTTTCATGGGCGGCGTCGCCGGCCAGTATTTCAAGCAGTTCGGCCTCACCGTCGCGGTCGCCGTGTTCTTCTCGCTGCTGGTGGCGCGGTTGCTGACGCCGATGATGGCGGCCTATTTCCTGCGCGGCGGCGGCCATGAGGAGCCGAAGCCCGGCGCCTTCCTGCGCGGCTATCTCGCCCTGCTGCGCGGCACGCTGCGCTTCCGCTGGCTGACGCTGCTCGCCGGCATCGCCTTCTTCGCCGGCTCGATCTACGCCACCGGCTTCCTGCCGTCCGGCTTCATCCCGCGCGAAGACGCCAGCCGCATCGTCTTCTCGCTGGAGCTGCCGCCCGGCAGCCTGCTCGACGACACGCGCGACACGACGGACGAGGTGACGCGGCTCATGCGCGAGAACCCGGAGGTGGAGAACGTCTACGTGATCGGCGGCGCCAGCCCGACCGGCACGCTGGAGACGCGCCGCGCCACGGTGATCGCCGACTTGAAGCACAAGTCTGAGCGCGACGTGCCGCAATACGTCATCGAGGAGGAGCTGCTGCAAACACTGTCGGCGCTGCCGGACCTGCGCGTCTACTTCGTCAACGACCGCGGCGAGCGCGCACTGGCCTTCGGCGTGATGGGCAATGACGGCGCCGTGCTCGACGAGCAGGCGGGGAAAATCCAGAGCGCCATGACCGAGACCGGCAAGTTCCGCGCCGTCAGCTCCAACGCCGCGCTGGACCGGCCCGAGGTCATCGTCGCGCCAGACCTCGTCCGCATGGCCGAGCTCGGCATCTCGACGGCGGCGCTGTCGGAGACCTTGCGGGTGGCCACTATCGGCGACATCGACGAGAATCTGGCGAAATTCACCGTCGGCGACCGCCAGATCCCGATCCGCGTGCAGCTCAACGAGAAGGCCAAGGACGACCTGTCGGTGGTCAGCACCCTGCCGGTGCCGACCGCCAATGGCGGCACCGTGCCGCTGTCCTCGGTCGCCGACATCCGCTTCGGCCAGGGCCCGTCCTCGATCAACCGCTTCAACCGCGAGCGGCGCGTCGTCATCGGCGCCGACATGGCTGAGGGCGCCGAGCTCAGCGAGGGGCTCGGCATCGTCTGGTCGCTGCCGGAGGTGAAGAACATGCCGGCCGGCACGCGCATCCAGGAGACCGGCGACGCCGAGATCATGGGCGAGGTGTTCGAGGGTTTCGCCACCGCCATGAGCACCGGCCTGATGCTGGTCCTGGTGGTGCTGATCCTTTTGTTCGGCTCGGTCTTCCACTCCTTCACCATCCTCGGCTCGCTGCCGCTGGCGATCGGCGGCGTGGTGGCGGCGCTGTGGCTGACCAATTCGGCCGTCTCCATGCCGGTCGTCATCGGCATCCTGATGCTGATGGGCATCGTCACCAAGAACGCCATCATGCTGGTCGACTTCGCGGTCGAGGAGGTGAAGCAGGGCGTGCCGCGCGCAGAGGCGATCATCGATGCCGGCCGCAAGCGGGCGCGGCCGATCGTCATGACCACCATCGCCATGTCGGCGGGCATGATCCCGGCCTCGCTCGGCATCGGCGACGGCGGCGAGTTCCGCGCGCCGATGGCCATCGCGGTGATCGGCGGCCTCCTGGTCTCGACGCTGCTGTCGCTGGTGTTCGTGCCGTCCTTCTACACCATCATGGACGACGCGGCGCTGCTGACCGCGAAGCTGTTCCACTGGCTGGTCCGGCCGAACCGGGCCGACGAGCCGGATGTTTTGGAAGAGAAGGGACACGGGCTGCATATCGTACCACGCCCGACACTGCCTGTGGCGGCGGAATAGGGCGCCATTCCCTCCCCCTTGAGGGGAGGGTGGCCGCGAAGCGGTCGGGTGGGGTCGCCGCTGCAGTGCTCGACGTTTTCTCTGGCTGCGGTGACTGTTTGCGCCGCAGCCGGCCGCTTGTACCCCACCCGCCTCGCTTCGCTCGGCACCCTCCCCTCAAGGGGGAGGGAATGTGCCGCGCCCAATAAATTTGCGGTTCGGTCGTAAATCTGCGCTATAGGATGACAAGCGCCGCCGGGAGGGCGGGCGCATTCCAAATCCGGAGACCCGTGCGCTTGACCCGGCACGAATCGCGAAAGATGCCGACCGAACCGCGCCTGATGGGCCCGGCGGCGCCGATGCGCTTCGCCCTGGTGCCGCCCCTGTCGGCGGCGCGCTGGCTGCTGCTTTTGATCATCGCCGCCGGCATCTACTTTTTTCACGGCTTCCTCGTGCCGGTGCTGGCCGCGCTGGTCATCGCCTTCGCCTCCTGGCCGCTCTACCGGCGGCTGCTGGTCGTGGTCGACGGCAGCCGCACGGTCGCCGCGGCGGTCGCCATCCTAGCCATCCTGATCTTCCTCGTCGTCCCCATCGCGATCGCCGGCAGCTATGCCACGCACGAGGTGCGCGAATGGATCGGCTGGGCCTTCGAGACCAACCGCAACGGCGCCGCGACGCCGGACTGGATCACCGCGTTGCCGATGGTGGGCGAGTGGCTCGACCAGCAGTGGACGCGCCATATCGGCCATCCCGGCGCCATCGGCGAGCTGATCCAGATCGTCAGCGGCGCCAATATCGGCAACATCTACCGGGCGGTGCTGCAGGTCGGCACCGGCGCCTTCAGCCTGCTGCTGACGCTGCTGTTCATGATGATCGCGCTGTTCTTCGTCTATCGAGACGGCGAACGGTTCGCCGGGCAGCTCGACACGGTCGGCGAGCGCATCCTGCCGATGCGCTGGGGCCGCATCTCGCGCGTGGTGCCGGCGACGATCAGCTCGACGGTGACCGGCATGACCCTGATCGCCATCGGCGAGGGCGTGGTGCTGGGCGTCGCCTACTGGATCGCCGGCGTGCCGTCGCCGGTGACCCTCGGCGTCATCACCGGCATCATGGCGCTGATCCCGGGCGGCGCGCCGCTCTCCTTCACGCTGGTCTCGATCTACCTGGTCTCCAGCGGCTCTCCGGTCGCTGGCCTGGCGCTGTTCATCTGGGGCTCGGTCGAGTTGTTCATCGTCGACAAGACGCTCAGGCCCAAGCTCGTCGGCGGCCCGATAAAGCTGCCCTTCCTGCCGACCTTCTTCGGCTTGATCGGCGGCGTGAAGACCATGGGTTTTCTTGGTCTGTTCATCGGTCCCGTGCTGATGGCGCTGCTGGTCGCCATCTGGCGCGAATGGCTGCGCGAGGTGGAACTGACCGACGAGGCGGCAAGCGCGCTGCCGACGGCGGAGCCGGTCGCGCTGCCGCTGGAGGATGAGGAGCGCAAGCGCCAGGCGGGGTAGGGCGGGTCGACGCCAGCCTCAAATCGGCAGCACGGCGCTGCGCTTGTGCTGGCGCAAGGCCAGGTTGGACGAGGCGGTCGCCACGCCGGGCTGCGACAGCACCTGCTTCATCAGAAAAGTCTCGAACTCCTCGACCGTGCGGGTGCGCACGATCAGCGTGTAGTCGTGCGCGCCGGTGACGGAATAGCAGTCGACGATCTCCGGCGCGCTCTGGGCGAAAGCCTCGAAGCGGCTGCGCACTTCGGTGCTGTGCGCCGTCATGTTGACGTTGACGAAGACGCAGACGCTCAAGCCCACCGCCAGCGGGTCGACCAGCGTCGCCCGCCCGAGGATGACGCCGTCCTTCTCCATCTCCTGGATGCGTCGCCAGATGGTCGACTGCGACATGGCGAGGCGTTCCGACAATTGCTTGAGCGTCAGCGTGGCGTCGCGCTGCAGCTCGCGCAGGATTCGGCGGTCGCTTTCTTCGGTCTTCATGGCGGCAACTTCTTTCAGGATCGGCCGTGGTTTGAAAAATGTAGCCACATACCAGCCTTGAGTTCGGAAGATTGGCAAGATTTTTCAGCGGATTCGCGGGATAATTCCTTCATGGATGCGGCCGCCGCCGCAGGGCCGGCGCCGCCAACGGATGGAGGAAGAGATGGCGACGCAGAATTCCGCCAGGGCCGCAGAGCCCAAGCCGAAGAACCGCTACAAGAATGCCAGGCGCAACGCAGACTGGACGATCGACCAGGACTGGCAGTCCTATTCCGCCGACGAGCATGATCGCTGGGACCGCCTGTTTGCGCGCACGCTGAAGGTGCTGCAGGGCCGCGCCTGCCGGGAGTATCTCGACGCGGTGAAGACGCTGCGGCTTTCCGAGAGCGGCGTGCCCAACATGGAGCGGCTGAGCGACCGGCTGGAGAAGATCACCGGCTGGCGCATCGCGCCGGTCACCGACCTCGTGCCGGACGACATCTTCTTCGACCACCTCGCCAACCGGCGCTTTCCCGCCGGCGCCTTCATCCGTTCCGAAAAGGAGATGGAGTATCTCGAGGAGCCGGACATCTTTCACGACATCTTCGGCCATGTGCCGCTGCTGGCCAATCCGCTCTATGCCGACTTCATCCAGGCCTACGGCAAGGGCGGCCAGCGCGCGCTGAAGCTCGGCCGGCTGAAGAATCTGGCGCGGCTCTACTGGTATACGGTGGAGTTCGGCCTCGTGCGCGAGGCGAGCGGGCTGAAGATTTTTGGGGCCGGCATCATGTCGTCCACCGCCGAGAGCGTGTTCTCGCTCGACGATCCGTCACCGCACCGCATCGGCTTCGACCTCGAGCGGGTGATGCGCACCAACTACATCATCGATGATTTCCAGAAAGTCTATTTCGTCATCGACAGCTTCGAGCAGCTTGTGCGGGATTGCACCGAGGATTTCGGCCCGCTTTACGAGCGGCTGGGCAGCGGTCCGACCTACGAGCCGGACGAACTGGCCGCGGGCGACCGCGTGATCCACCACGGCACGCTCGACTATTTCCGCGGCAGGCAGACCAAGGCGACCGCCAATGGCTGAACGCGTGGTGCTGATCACCGGCGCGACCGGCAATCTCGGCCGCGCCGTTGCCGCCGCCTTCGAGGCGGAGGGGGCGCGGCTGGTGCTGGTCGGCTCGCGGAGCGAAAGCCTCGACGAGGCCTTCCCGAAACGCGATCCGCGCCACCTGAAGCTCGCTGCCGACCTCGTCGACGCCGGCGCGGCCGCCGGCGCGGTTGCCGAGGCGGAGCGGCATTTCGGCCATATCGACGCGCTCTGCGCGCTGGCCGGTGGCTTCCACATGGGCGAGCCGGTGCACGATATGCCGCCGGACGCCTGGAAGCGGATGATGGAGCTGAATGTCGCCACCCTGATGAATGTGGCGAAGGCGGCGGTTCCAGGCATGATCGCACGCAAATCCGGGCGGATCGTCACCGTGGGCTCGATGGCGGCGTTGAAGGGCGGCGCCGAAATGAGCGCCTATGCGGCGTCGAAGAGCACGGTGATGCGGCTGACGGAATCGATGGCGGCCGAATTGCGCGGCCAAGGCATCAACGTCAATTGCGTGCTGCCCTCGACCATCGACACGCCGGAGAACCGGGCGGCGATGCCGAAGGCCGATCCGGAGAAGTGGGTGAGGCCGGCCGACCTCGCCGCCGTCATCGCCTTCCTGTGCTCGGACGGCGCGCGGGCGATGCATGGCGCGCTGGTGCCGGTGGTCGGTCTGGTGTGAGCCATCGGCGCCGCCCTGCCTCCGCGAGGCAGGACGGCGGGTCAGGATCGCTCCGCCGGCGCAAACACCGGGCAGGGGACGGCGATGCCGCGCAGCGCGTGTTCGCCGAGCGGCATGAGCGCTTGCGTCGTCTCCGCCGCGAACGCGCCCGATACGAGCACGGTACGGCCGAGCGGCCGGCAGAGCCCTTCCAGCCGGCTGACCAGATTGACGGCCGGGCCGATCGCGGTGAAATCCAGCCGGTCGGCGGTGCCGATATTGCCCCACAGCATCTCGCCGACATGCAGCGCCGTGCCGAAGGGCAGCGGCGGCAGGTTCTGCGCGGCGCGGCCGCGGTCGAGATGGTCCATGCCGGCGCGTGCCGCTGCGACCGCGCGCAGTGCCGCGTCGCAGGCGGCCGCGGGGCCGCGCTCGCCGATCGGGAAGATCGCCAGCACGCCGTCGCCGATGAATTTCAGCACCTCGCCGCCGAAAGCGTGGACGGCGCCGGCAATGCGGTCGAACCAGGCGTCGAGCGCCGCCACCACCTGCTGCGGCTCGGTGTTTTCCGACAGTTCGGTGAAGCCGCGCAGGTCGGCATAGAGCAGGGCGGCACGGATGGTCTCGCCGGGCTCGCGCCGCAGTCGGCCGGACAGAACCTGCGCGGCGCTGCGCCGGCCGAGATAGGTTTCGAGCAGCGCCGCCAGCGTCGATCGCGCGCCGAGCGCCGCCAGCGGCGCTGCGGCAAAGCGGGCCACGTCGCGCAGCAAATCCAGCTCGAAGCCATTGAACGGCCGGGTGCTCGCCCAACCGAGCAATGCGCCGTCGGAAAGGCTGCCGACCGGCCTCTCATGCACGGCGCCCAGCGCCGCCAGCCAGTCGCGCCCGACATCGCCTTGCCCGGCGCCGGCGGTCGCGGCGAAGCCGAGCGACTCGACGATCCGTCCGCTGTCGGCGCGCCACAGCCATGTCCGCCGCGCGATGATCGGATGCGGCGCCGCCTGGGTGAGCGCGCCGCCGGCGAGCGGCACGCCCCCGGCGACGAGCCGGGTGCCCAGCGCGCCGAGCAGCGCGTCGGCGCCGGACAGGCCGGCCGCCTCGTCGACGAGGAAGGAGAGTATCGACGCCAGTTTCATGGCGGCGATCATGCAATGCTGTCAGGCTCCTGTCATGAGGACTTGGCAGCTTTCTTGTCTCCGGCTCGCGCTGGACTACATTGTGGCGGTATCGGGCGCCGTTGCGCGCCGGGACGGGGAGATGGCCGATGACGGAGACGCTGCGCACCGAAATCCAGATCGCGGCCCCGCAGGCGACGGTTTTCGCCTTCCTGACCGATCCCGACAAGATCATGCGCTGGATCGGGCCCGCCACGACGGAGCCGCATCCCGGCGGCATCTATCTCGTCGATGTCGGCGGCAAGCATGTCGCCCGCGGCGAGTTCACCGAAGTGATCCCCGTCCATCGGCTCGCCTACAGCTTCGGCTGGGAAGAGCGCGACAACATGCCCCCCGGATCGAGCCTGGTTGAGATCGATCTCGTCGAGAAGGACGGCGGCACGCTGGTGCGCTTCACCCACAGCGGGCTGCCGGACGAGAACGAGCGCGCCAGCCACCAGAAGGGCTGGAACCACTATCTCGCCAGGCTGAAGATCGCGGCATCCGGGGGCGATCCAGGACCGGACGGGCCGGTCGAGGGATAGGCCGGCCGGGATTTCCCGGACTTCAAGCGGCCGCCGCAGTCGAGATACGAGCCCCGCTACGCGGCGGGCGTTATCGGGAGTGGTCCGGTCGTGCCGGCAGACAGCGCGTTTCCCGCACCGGCAGGCCGGTCAGGTACTCCTGCCGTTGGAGGCGACCATGGTCGCCCGGCCGCCGCTGGGCACCACGACGAGCTGCTTCACCTTGCCCTGCTTGAAGGCGTTGAGAAAGCGGTTGTAGTCCTTGAAGGCGACGCAGCCGTGCGATTCCGCCCGTCCGCCGCGCAGCAGGTAGCTGTGGGTGAGAAAACCGTCGCGGCCGTGCTTGTTCCTGCCGTCGACCGGCAGCATGCGGATCGCCTCGACGCCGTGGAACCGCTTTTCCCGCATCCTGAGATTGTAGGTGTGCGGCGGCGTCGGGCCGTTCATCTTGACATGCACGTAGCGCGGATTGTCGGCCATCTTGCCGATGCCGGAATGGGCCTCCAGAACGCTGCCGTCAGGCATGTAGACCTTTGCGGCGCTGATGTCGTAGACGGCCACGCCGTTGCCCGCCCGGGTCCCGCCGCCGAACAGGTTGCGCAGCGTCTGGCCGAACGTGCCGTTGGACTTTTTCTCGGTCGGATTGCTCGGCCGCGCATAAGCGAGCTTTTGCGGCTTTGCCGTCTCGCGTTCATTGGCCTTCCGCGGCTCGCCGGTCCTGGGTGCCGCCGCCTCTTCGCCGCGACGGCCATCGGGCTGCTCCGTCTCCACGACGGGCTTGCGCTCGCCGCGCGGACGAAGCTGCGGCAGCGGACCGTCGGGCGGCGTGTTCTCGTAGTCCGGCAGGATGACCATGTCGTCCGTGTCGAGGTCCGGATCCTGCGATGCGAGGTCCTCGCCGGCAGGCGGTGTCAGCAGGGCCGACAAGGCGGCACCCGCTCCGGTCGGCGACGGGTCGGCATAGGCCAGCAGCGTCTGCGGCCGATCGGCCGCGACGGCCGGCGGCGCCGCGAACCGTTCGGGCGCGGGCCCGCCGGCTTTCGCCGATGGCCGGCTCGACTTGGTTGAGCCGGAACGGGGGAAAAGGCTGGCGAGTTTTTCGGAGGTCAGGCCCGCTTGCTTCACGGCGGCGTCGAAGCGGGCGGCACTGTCGCTCGCATCGGCACCCTCGAGCGCCAGGCGGGCGGACTTCCCGCCGGCGGAATAGCTCGCGGCCACGACCGGCGGCGCCTTGGCCGCCGCGAGCCGCGCCGCGGTGCCGGGTCTCGCCTGCTCGTCCGGCAGCCGCGCCTGTCTCATGTCGAGGCCATGCGGCCTGGGCAGGAACTGGCTCGAACCCAGCGCGAACGGGCCGCTCATCGCGACCATGCCGGCCGCCGACCACACCGTCGCCCCGGCAAGGACAGCGCCGAAGGACGTGATCAGGAGCGGGCGCAACAAGCGGCGCAAAGACTGTGTACGAACGACTTTACTCACAAACGCGTAGCAATCCGGCAATCCCACAAATGTCCTCGGGTCGGCGCGCGACCGCGGCTGCGTGACTTCCGGATTGTCCCCATCTTGAACGAGCGATCGAGAAAGGATGGACAAATATGGTTAAATTTTGCTTTGCGGCCGTCGATCGCCCAGGCGGTTGGTTTGCGGGCCGAAAAACGGAAGGGGATGGCCGGCCGGACGTCGAGGGCGGGCGGCGTTTCCGCAGCGATCCAGCCGGTCCTTACTGCACCTCTCGCGGCCGTATGCGCAGCATCTTCCTTTCCAGGACAACGTCGAAGCGCGACAGAAAGCTCATGCCGATCAGGCCATCCACTCCGTCGCCGAAATCGTCCTCGTCGTCGGACTGGATCACCACCTGCACTCTGCGCGATTCCAGCGAACGCAGCTTCACTGTCTTGGCGCGGGTCAGATAGCCGTCGACGGCACCGTTTGCCGTATTGAGCCGTATCTTCTGTCCTTCCGAGATCTTAAGATCCGCTCTTTCGGCAAAAGACTTCTTGATCGTGACGAAGGATGCGCCGGTATCGACTATGAACGTGCCACGAACTCCGTTGACCTGACCCTCGACCGTGATGACGTCGGAACCCTTGCGGCGGATCTTCTCTTCCTTGACCCCCGTGCTTGCCTGCGCGCACTTACCTTTGTTGCTCAGCCGCCGCAGAATTGCTTGCGTCTGGTCGTTGTCGTGCTGCTCCGGATCGATGGCGACCCAGTTCTCGATGGGCAGCATGGCGTCGCAATATTGGCCGAGCTGCTCATAGCAGCGCGACATGCTCTCATAGCCGACGCTGGAAATTTTCTCCTTGTCGCCGAACAGCTCCACGGCGGACGAGTAGTCGGCGATTGCCTGTTCGCACCGGTTGTTGCGGTCGTAAGCCAGGGCGCGCAGATAATAGCCGTTGTCGCCGTTCGGCTCCATGTCGATCAGATCGGTGGCAAGCTCGACCGCCCGCTGATAGTCGGAGAGGTCCAGCAACAAGTTGATTGCCCGCCGCAGCGCCTCGCCGTATCCACCGCAATTCGTCGAGAAGGCCACCAGGCTTTCGGCCGCTTCACGCCGATAGCTCTCGTCCTCGAGTTCCTTGGAAAGTCTGTAGATCGCCTGGCGGTCGCATTTTTCGCGCGAAAGCGCCCGAAGTTCGCGTGAAATCGCCGGCCTGCGGGCGATTTCCGGCGGCAGGGTTATCCCAAGCTCCGGGTTTGCGACCGGCTCGGTCGCATTCTGAGCCCGGGCCGATAACGCTCCCAGACCCATGAATTGCAGAAGAACTGCAAAGCAGACAAACCAGCGGCTCAATCTACGCTCCCCCCAAAGCATCGAGCCCAATTCTTTTGCAAAAACACGAGCGCTTTGAAAGCCCTCGGAAAACAATAATCATCACATCCTGAACACGCCGAACTTCGTGTCCTCCACGGGCGCGTTGAGCGCCGCGGAAAGGCTGAGCGCCAGCACCTCGCGGCTTTTCGCCGGGTCGATGATGCCGTCGTCCCACAGCCGCGCCGAGGAATACAGCGGGTGGCCCTCGCGCTCGTATTTTTCGAGGATAGGCGCGCGGAAGGCGGCTTCCTCCTCGGCGCTCCAGGCGCCGCCCTTGCGCTCGATGCCCTCGCGCTTGACCAGCGCCAGGACGGTTGCCGCCTGCTCGCCGCCCATCACCGAGATGCGGGCGTTCGGCCACATCCACAGGAAGCGGGGCGAATAGGCGCGGCCGCACATGCCGTAATTGCCGGCGCCGAAGGAGCCGCCGATGATCATGGTGAGCTTCGGCACCCGCGCCGTCGCCACCGCCGTCACCAGCTTGGCGCCGTCCTTGGCAATGCCGCCCGCCTCGTATTTGCGTCCCACCATGAAGCCGGTGATGTTCTGCAGGAAGATCAGCGGAATCTTGCGCTGGCAGCACAGCTCGATGAAATGCGCGCCCTTGAGCGCGCTCTCGGAGAACAGCACGCCATTGTTGGCGATGATGCCGACCGGCATGCCGTGCAGGTGGGCGAAGCCGGTGACCAGCGTCGTGCCGTAGGTCTGCTTGAACTCGTCGAGCTCGGAGCCGTCGACGATGCGGGCGATCACCTCGCGCACGTCATAGGGCTTTCGCGTGTCGTCGGGGATGATGCCGTAGAGCTCTTCGGGATCGTGCAGCGGCGGCCTCGGCTCCCGCAGGGCGAGGCCCGCGCTCTTCGTCCGGTTGAGGTTTCTGACGATGCGCCGGGCGATCGCCAGCGCGTGCCCGTCGTCGAGCGCGTAATGGTCGGCCACGCCCGAGAGCTTCGCATGGACCTCGGCGCCGCCGAGGTCCTCGGCGGACACGTCCTCGCCGGTCGCCGCCTTGACCAGCGGCGGGCCGCCCAGGAAGATCGTGCCCTGGTTCCTGACGATGATCGCCTCGTCCGACATCGCCGGCACATAGGCGCCGCCCGCCGTGCACGAGCCCATGACGCAGGCGATCTGCGGGATGCCCGCCGCGCTCATCGTCGCCTGGTTGTAGAAGATGCGGCCGAAATGCTCGCGGTCAGGAAAGACCTCGTCCTGGTTGGGCAGGTTGGCGCCGCCGGAATCGACGAGATAGACGCAGGGCAGCCCGTTCTCGCGGGCTATCTCCTGGGCGCGCAGGTGCTTCTTCACCGTGAGCGGATAGTAGGTGCCGCCCTTCACGGTGGCGTCGTTGACCACCACCATGACCTCCGTGCCTTCGACGCGGCCGATCCCGGCGATCAGGCCGGCCGAGGCGATGTCGCCGCCATAGAGATCCCAGGCGGCGAACTGGCCGATCTCCAGGAAAGGCGCGCCGGGGTCGAGCAGTTGCGCCAGCCGCTCGCGCGGCAGCAGCTTTCCGCGGCCGACATGGCGCTGGCGCGCTTCCTCGGAGCCGCCGCGCTGCACCGTCGCGGCTTTCTCTGAAACGTCGGCGACCAGCGCCTCCATGCGGGCCGCATTGGCACGGAAAGCCTCGGAACCGGGAGAGATTTGCGATCTTATGACGGGCATGGCGGCTCTCTGAAGTCGGGGCCTCAGATGCTTACACGGCGGGGGAGGGGCTGGGCAACAGCGGCGCCCCGCTGCCGCCGTCGGCCGGAATGCAGAAGCTTGAGAGCCGGTCCGGCAGGTGCGGGTTGTAATTGTTACACGTTTTACGGGCATATAATGTAATAATTCATAGTTTTTGCAACTTTTGCGATTTCATGTGATCTTCACGTGAAGATGAAAAGATAAGAACCGGCAAAGGGGAGGTGGCAATGCAGAGAAAGTTTCGTTTTTCGCGTTCGCGCGCCGATGAGGCCGCAAAGCACTGGCAGGAAAGCGCTGGCGAGCGCGACAAGCGGGCACGCGCGAGGGCTGAGGGCCGGCTGAACGAGATCGATACGCCCGAGCGCATCGTCAAGCGCGCCAACAGGCTGCGCGAGCAGGTCCGCACTTACCGCCCGCTCTTGCGGGAAATCGCTCCCGCACGCCAGGCCGCACCGGCGCGGGCGCACGAGCTGGCTATCGGAAAGCCGATTGTGAAGGCCACTCCGCGTCTGGTCGAGCGCGTCATAGGTCCGACCAAGGATTTTCTGGCGGCGGCATTCTTTGATCTCGGGTCGGCGGCAATCCGCTCGGTGGCCCGGATCTCCACGAATACCGACGGCAACGCGTATTACGGCACCGGCTTCATGGTGACGCCGTCACTGATGCTCACCAACGAACATGTGCTTGAGGAACCCGCGTGGGCGGCGGCGAGCGTGGCCGAGTTCGACTTTCAGCACGACCTCAATGGTCACCAGAAGCAGGTACAGACTTTCCGGCTGGATCCGGATACTTTCTTTCTCAACGACAAACGCTTGGACTACGCCCTGGTCGCCGTCAGCCCCGCACCGTCGGTCGGCGCCGCCAGGCTGGCCGATTTCGGCTTCTGTCCGTTGATTGCCGCCGAGGGCAAGATCCTCGTCACGGAGCCGGTCAATATCATCCAGCATCCCCTCGGTGACCCGAAGCAGGTGGTCATCCGCGAAAACCAGCTCAGCGCCCTGCCAGCAGACGAGCTTGACCACGTCGCCCACTATCTGGCCGACACCGAGCCCGGTTCTTCAGGCTCGCCGGTTTTCAATGACCTCTGGGAGGTAATCGCGCTGCACCATCAGGGCGTGCCGGCGACGGACGCCAACGGCAATTACCTGACCAAGGATGGCGGCGTCTGGGACGATTCCATGCCGCTCGACGCGATCAAATGGGTCGGCAACGAAGGGATTCGTATCTCCCGCATCATCCGTCACCTGAAGGGTCGCAAGGACGTGCCTGCCCATATGGCCGGACTGCTGAAGGAACTGCTCGACCGGTCGGACACGGTTCGGATGGGGCCTGTGGGGCCGGAAGGCGGGCGCAGACCTCTGCCGCCGAACGACGGTCAGCCCGACGACAGCCAACCCGATAACGGTCCAAAAGGACCGGCAAACCAGGTCGGATTGCTCTCCGGCGAGGCGACGATCACCGTGCCGGTGACCATCACGGTGCGGGTCGGCGACGGCCGCGCCGTCGGTGCGAGCCTGGCCGGCACGGAGGTCGAGCGGGTGCGGCCCGAGCGCGACTATGCCGGCCGGCCGGGCTTCGATCGCGATTTCCTCGGCGTGTCCGTTCCGATGCCCGACGTCGTTGACAGCCGCCACGGCAGGCCGGCGGTCCTGGCCGACGGCTCGCTCGAGCTGAAATATCACCACTTCAGCGTCATCATGAATGCCGAGCGCCGCCTGGCCTACGTCTCGGCGGTCAACTACGATGCGGCGGCGCCCTATACCGAGGAGCGCGGGGACGATGAATGGTTCATCGATCCGCGCATCGACGCCGCCTTCCAGGCCGACAACCGCTTCTACAAGAACAATCCGCTCGACCGCGGCCACCTCACCCGCCGCTACGACGCCGGCTGGGGCATGACGCAGGAGGAAGCCAAGCGCGCCAACGACGACACCTTCCACTGGACCAACTGCTCGCCGCAGCATGAGGTCTTCAACCAGAGCAAGCTGTCGCAGCCGCAGGACCTCCGGCTGTGGGGCGAGTTGGAGAACCACGTCACCGACCAGGCCAAGCGCGACCTGCAGCGGCTGTCGATCTTCAACGGTCCGGTGTTCGGCAAGGACGACCGCACGCATCGCGGCCTTTTGATCCCCAGCGCGTTCTGGAAGATTATCGCCTACCGCACGCGCGAGGACGGGCTCGCCGCCGTCGGCTTCGTACTGCACCAGTCGGACCTCATCTCCAACCTCGCCGTCGAGCGTTTCGACCCCGGCCGCTTCGACCTGAGGCAGGTGCGCATCAGCCGCATCGAGGAACTGACCGGCCTCGACTTCAAGGGCCTGCGCAACGTCGACCCGATGGCGGCAAGCGGCGTGCGCGAGGTGTTCGAGGGCGCGGTGGCGACGGAGCGGAAGCTGGGCTCGGCGGCGGATATCAGGTTCTGAGACTGAGGCTGGTAGATTTCGCCGATCCCACCTGCTGGGTGCTGGCGCACTGGGCCAAGGTGCGCGGGGTCGTCCTCGTACGACGAAGTGTCCGCGCGCCAAGACGTCGGCGCGCGGACACCCGGCCGCGCTTCACCCTCGACTGCCGGTAGACGGCGAAGCTATAGCTGGCTCGCCAAGAACCGCCGAGGCGAGAGGGGGATTCGATTTGCCTGACCACACCATCCTGGCCGAAGGGCTGCTCTTTCCGGAAGGCCCGGTCGCCTGTTCCGACGGCTCGGTGCTGCTGGTGGAAATCCAGCGCAGGACGATCACCAAAGTGGCTGCGGGTGGAGCAGTCTCGATCGTGGCGGAGCTCGACGGCGGCCCGAACGGCCTGGCGGTCGGTCCGGACGGCTGCCTCTACATCTGCAACAATGGCGGCTTTCTGTTCCAGGAGATCGAGGGGTTGAGCCGTGTGAAACCTGGCGTGCCGGAAGGTTATGCCGGCGGCTGGATCGAGCGGTTGGACCCGACGACGGGCGCGCGAAAAGTCCTCTACACGCATTGCGGCGAGCACCGGCTGGTCGGGCCGAACGATCTCGTCTTCGACCGGCACGGCGGCTTCTATTTCACCGATTTCGGAAAACTTTACCCGCGTCACCGCATGAACGGCGGGCTCTATTATGCGCTGGCCGACGGCTCGCGCATCGTCGAGGTCGCCTATCCCCTGCTGATGCCGAACGGCGTCGGCCTGTCGCCGGACGGCGGCACGGTCTATGTGGCCGAGACGGAGAGCGGCCGGCTCTGGGCCTTCGACCTGAGGGAGCCCGGCTTGGCGCCGCGCCATTCCAACCTGGCGCCGCATGGCGGGCGGCTGGTCTGCGGCCTGCCCGGCCACCAGCGGCTCGACAGCCTGGCCGTCGATGCGGCCGGCAACATTCATGTGGCGACGCTGAGCACCGGCTGCATCACGGTGATCAGCCCGGCCGGCGCCATGCTGGAACAGATCATGACGGGCGATCCGATGACGACCAATGTCTGCTTCGGCGGGCCGGACCGCCGGACCGCCTATGCGACGCTGTCGGGCCGGGGGCAGTTGATCGCGATGGCATCGAACTACACCGGCCTCGCGCTCGCCTGGGAGGTTTAGCGGATCAGCTCGACAGGGCAGGGGAGATCGAGCTGCGCCCATATGCGGTCCGCCGTGACGGCGGCGGCGCCGGCCCGGACCGCGGTGGCGAGGCAGGCGCGGTCGCCGAGTGACAGGACGCCTTTGGGCGTGCGGGCGCTCAGTTGCCCGGCCAGCCTGGCATCGTCGAAGTCGAAGCCGACCACGATTATGTTGCTGTTCTTCATGTAATCGAGAGCGGCCTGTTCAGATTCGGCCTTCTCCAGGCATTTGGTTACGATCTCCCCGACGTTGACGCTGCTGATCAGCGCACCTCTCGACAGCCGGACGGCCTCTTCGCGTCCCCGCTCTCCGAAGACGATTGCGAGAATGACCGAGGAATCGAGGACCCGGACCGTCATTCGAGGGGCGGCAAACCGCGCGTGGCACGCCAGGCGTTGGCTTCCTCGAGATCCTTGCGTGCCTCTTCTCGCCGCTCCGCGATCAATTCGTCGACCACACTTATACCCGGATGATCCGCCTTGAACTTGTTGGCGAACGCCTGTGCGCGCCGGACGGCCACATCCGGCGACACGATGCGGAATTCACCTTCCACGACTTCCGCCGTCACGGTATCCCCGGGCTTCACCATCATTGCTGCGCGCATTTCGGCGGGGATGACGATGCGGCCCGCACTGTCGATCTTCAGTCTCGCATGCGCTACGGATTGCAGCGCGCCGGCGCCTTCATACGGTTGCTGATCCTCGGAAAAGCCCTTCGGCCCGGGCATTGCGGCCTCCTGTCATATGGAGGGAAGAATGCCATATCTGCGCCGATCTGCCAAATCATGGCAGAAATGGCACCCCCCCCTTCAGCTCCCTTCTGCCATGATCTCGCGGCCGATCAGCCAGCGCCGGATCTCGCTGGTGCCGGCGCCGATCTCGTAGAGTTTCGCGTCGCGCAAAAGCCGGCCGGTGGGGAATTCGTTCATGTAGCCGTTGCCGCCGAGAAGCTGGATGGCGTCGAGCGCCATCAGCGTGGCGCGCTCGGCGGCAAACAGGATGCAGCCGGCGGCGTCCTTGCGGGTGGTCTCGCCGCGGTCGCAGGCGGCGGCGATCGCATAGACATAGGCGCGCGCCGCGTTCATCGTCACATACATGTCGGCGAGCTTGCCCTGGACGAGCTGGAAGTCGCCGATCGCCTGGCCGAACTGGCGGCGCTCGCGCACATAGGGCACCGCCACGTCGAGGCAGGCCGCCATGATGCCGAGCGGCCCGCCGGCCAGCACCACGCGCTCGTAGTCGAGGCCGGACATCAGCACCTCGACGCCCTTGCCTCCCTGGTGGAGCACGTTCTCGTAAGGCACCTCGACGTCCTCGAACACCAGCTCGCCGGTGTTGGAGCCGCGCATGCCGAGCTTGTCGAGCTTTTGCGCGACGGAAAAACCCTTCATGCTGCGCTCGATGATGAAGGCGGTGATGCCGCGCGAGCCCATGGTCGGCTCGGTCTTGGCATAGACCAGCAGCGTGCCCGCGTCCGGCCCGTTGGTGATCCACATCTTCGAGCCGTTGAGCACGTAGCGGTCGTTGCGCTTCTCGGCGGCGAGCTTCATCGACACGACGTCGGAGCCGGCGCCGGTCTCCGACATGGCGAGCGCGCCGACCGTGGTACCGGCGCACAGGTCCGGCAGGTATTTCGCCTTCTGCTCCGCCGTGCCCCAGCGGTTGAGCTGGTTGACGCAGAGGTTGGAATGGGCGCCGTAGGAGAGGCCTACCGAGGCGGAAGCGCGGGAAATCTCCTCCATGGCGACGACGTGGGCGAGATAGCTCATGCCCGAGCCGCCATGGTCCGGATCGGCCGTGACGCCGAGCAGGCCGAGCCCGCCGAGTTCCTGCCACAGATGCATCGGGAACTGATTGGAGCGGTCGATCTCGGCCGCGAGCGGCGCGATCCTGTCCTGGGCGAAGCGCCGCACCATGTCGCGCAGCGCATCGATCTCCTCACCCTGCCCGAAATTCAGCACGGTCTCGTACATGGCGCTCCTCCTGCTTCGCGTTGGCGCCGACCAGGCGCATCGTCATGGTAAGATAGTTTCTGGTCACTTCTTCGACGGACAGCCGCTCGTCCGGCCGGAACCAGACGATGACGCCGGTGATCATCTGGATGATCGCCATGGCCGTCAGCGCCACGTCGTCGATGCGGAAGGCACCGTCCTCGGCGCCGTCGCGCAGGATGCGGCGCAGCTCCTTCTCGTAGGCCGTCCGCAGTTTGAGGACCTGGCTCAGCCGCTCGCGCGACAGGCTGCGCAGCTCCATGTTGGAGACGTGGGTGGAGTGCCGTCGCGCCACATGGAAGGCGATGTGGTTGGCGACGAAATGCTCCAGCCGCGCCGCCGGGCCGAGGGCGGCCGGGCGGGCGGCCTTCCAGCTTTCGATCAGCCCGTCCATATGCTCGCGCATCAGCGAATAAAGCAGGTCCTCCTTGGTCGGGAAATAACGGTAGAGCGCCGCCGCCTGCACGCCGACTTCCGCCGCCAGCTGGCGCATCGACATCGCCTCGTAGCCGTGGCGCGCAATCAGCGCCGCCGCCGCTTCGCGCGTCGCCGCCTGCGTCCTCTCGCCATCCGATCCGACGGTGCGGGCCAAGTGCTCCTCCACTGTCGGACAATAATAAAACAAACGTTCAATTCATTCAATATGAGCACGAAATCTCGTTAGCGGGGTGTCCGCAAATGAGCGTATGGCCGTCGGCTGTCGCCGGCGACCATGATAGCTTCTCTAGTAGCGCGGCAGGAGGGCCGATCGTCCGTTCAGGCGACCCGGTCCGCCTGCCGGGCCTCATGCATCTCGGCGACCAGCGCGAGGATGGCGGCGCGGACCGCCTCCCGGGTTTCCGGGAGCACATCGGTCAGCGGCAGGCGGACATCCGATTTCAGTCCCAGCATCAGCTGCAGCGCGTATTTCACCGGGATCGGGTTGGTCTCCAGTTCCAGCGCGGCGATCATCGGCCGCAGGCTGCGGTGGATCATCCTGGCGCTGTGGTGATCCCCGTTGCGGCAGGCGTCGTGCATGTCGGCGCAGAGCCGAGGGGCGACGTTCGCCACCACCGATATGGTGCCGCTGCCGCCCATCGTGTTGAAGCCGAACGCGGTCGCGTCGTGTCCGGAAAACAGCAGGAACCTGTCGCGCAGGGTTGCCGGGAATCTCTGCGGCCGGCTCAGATCGCCCGTCGCGTCCTTGAGACCGACGATCCCGGGAACATCAGCCAGGCGTTCGACGGTCGCCGGCAGGAGATCGACGCCGGTGCGCGAGGGGACGTTGTAGGCGATGATCGGAATGCTGACCGCGCGCGCGACCGCCTCGAAGTGGCGGAAAAGCCCTTCTTGGGTGGGCTTGTTGTAATAGGGCGTGACCACGAGCGCCGCGTCCGCCCCGGCCGCCTCCGCCGCCGCGGTGGCCGCGATGGTCGCATCGGTGCCGTTCGACCCGGTCCCGGCGACGACCGGCACCTTGCCGCTGGCGGCGTCGACGCAGGTGCGGATGACCGCCAGCCGCTCTTCCGGGGACAGGGTAGGGGCCTCGCCGGTGGTGCCGCAGGGAACAAGCCCGTCGATGCCGCCGTCGACCTGCCAGCGCACGAGCCTGGCCAGGCCGTCCAGGTCGACCTCGCTTTTGCTGAAGGGAGTGACGAGGGCCGTCATCGCTCCCTTCAGCCGGCTTTTGATGTGTTCGGGTTCCATGGGGAAAACCTCCGAGCTCTGTTTCCATGGCGGCGCCGGCGGCATTTTCGATCGCGGCGGCGGCGCAGCAAGACGGCTTTGGGAGTTTCGTCAGTTGAAAAGACTGAGCGCGGGAACGAGTCTTATGGCGCCCGGCCGACGGTTGCTTTCCGCCAAGGCAAAATGGATGGCGGCGGCCCTGTCGACGAAGACGCCGCCGGTGTGGCCCTGCTCGTCGCGGGCGACCCAGCGCCCGTCGAAATCCCGGCCGACCAGAAAACGCTGAGCGGCGGCTTCAAACTGCAGAGAAGAGTTTCGCATGGTGTCTCGACCGATGCACCGACGGCGCAGGCCAGCATCACCCAGCAAGAGCAGGGGAGATGGTGCGCGCGGCGTCGCGGTGACTGTGGTTCCTTCCGTGGGGCGACGCCTGGCTGACAGTCTCGTCGCTGTGCAGGCTGGAAGGTAGCCACCGCGAAATTTGTATTCGAGATGCCTCCAATCGCTAAGACATTAAATTCTCATAGGAATCTTACCTGCGACTGTCAGACGGCCATCCCGCGCCTGCCGTTACCCCCACCCCTAACCCCTCCCTACAAGGTGGAGGGGGACTGGCTTGCGCTTCCGCTAGGCGCCAATCGTCGGCGGTTTTGCGCTGCGTAGCGGCCGCAAAGTCCCCCTCCCCCTTGTGGGGAGGGGTTAGGGGTGGGGGTACGGAGCCATCCAAATTCCGCGCCACTTGCCATAGGCGACAAGTCCCCTGGGCGCCGATATGCTTCAGCGCACCGCCGACGGCGAGTAGCGGCTGCCCAGCGAGCAGCGGCTGCCGGCGTAGACCAGCCGGTTGACGGTCGCGATGGTCTTGCCCGACCAGGTGCGGCGATGCAGCAGCAGGCAGGGGTCGCCCGGTTCGAGAGCCAGCAGCCGCGCCGTCTCCTCGTCGGCGGGAATGGCGGAGATGACGTGCTCCACCTCGGTCAGCGGCGTGCTCTGCTGCAGATAGTCGTAGGTGGTGACCGCCTCGAAATCCTGCTTGTCGTAGTCCGGCACGAGCCCCAGGTTGACGAACCGCTCCTCGAGCTGGACGGGCGCGTCGTTCTCGTAGTGGACGATGACCGAGTGGCCGACCGGCGCGCTTCTCGCGAATTCGAAGGCGGCGACGAGGTCGGCCGACGGCGCGATCGTCTCCAGCACGATGACGCTCGCCCGGTGGCGGGCGTTGCGCGCGCGGATCTCGTTGGCGATGTTGTTGATCTCGACCAGCGCCGAGCGCGGCTTCGGCGGGGCGACGAAGGTGCCGACGCCCTGCACGCGCAGCAGGTAGCCTTCCGAGGTGAGTTCCCTGAGCGCCCGGTGCACGGTCATGCGCGAGACGCCGAGCGAGGCGACGAGCTCGTTCTCCGACGGCAGCTTGTGGTCGCGGCCCCACTTGCCGCTGCCGATATTGGCCAGCACATAGGCCTTGACCTGCTCGTAGAGCGGGCTGGCGCTGGCGGGCAGCGCCGTCGTCCCCGCCGGGCTGCCGCCCGGTCCGTCGCCGTCCTTCATGGCTCGCCTCCCGGCATCCGCAGGATCGTCTTCAGGCCGTGGCTTTCGCCGGCGAGCAGCCGCGCATAGGCGGCGGGGACGTCGTCGATGCCGATCTCCCGGTCGACGAGGCGGGCGAGCGACGGCGCGAGGTCTGGAAGCATCGCCACGGCCTCCGGCAGTTCGCCGGCGAAGGCGTGGCAGCCGATCAGCGCGGTCTCGCGCTCGACCAGCAGGTTGGGGTCGAGCGGGATCGTGCCGTGGCTGATCCCGACCAGCGCCAGCGAGCCGCCGCCGGAAAGCAGGTCGAGCAAAGTTTCGAGCACGCCGACATTGCCGGTGGCGTCCAGCGCGTGGCGCAGGACCTTGTCGCCGAGCGCGGAGCGGATCGCCGCGCCGTCGAGGCCGACGACCGCCGCGCCGGTGACCTGCGCTACCAGTTCCGCCCGCTGCACATTACGGTCGGCCACCAGAACCGGCCCGTCGTGCAGCCGTGACAGGATCAGCGCCGCGAACCCGCCGATCGGCCCGCAGCCGGCGACCAGAACCGGCTCGCCCGCCGGCACCCTCTGCCGGCGCACCGCATGCAGAGCCACCACCAGCGGCTCGGCCATCGCCGCGATGGCCGGGTCGAGTTTCGGATCGTGCCTGACCAGCAGCCGCGCCGGCAGCGACACCTCCTCGGCGAAACCGCCGTCGCAGACCTCGCCGACGAAGCCGAGTTTTGTGCAGACATTGCGCCGGCCGGAGCGGCAAGCCGGGCAGTCGCCGCACCAGAAGCGACTGTCCGCCACGACGCGATCCCCGAGGGCGAAATCCCGGACGCCTTCGCCGAGCGCCGTTACCGTGCCGGCGAATTCGTGCCCGGCGACCGACGGCGAGCGGCTGATCCACTGCCCGGTGCGGAAGTTGTGCAGGTCGGAGCCGCAGATGCCGGCGGCCGTCACCTTCAGGCGCACCCATCCCGGCTGCGGCGCGCCCGGCGGGTCGATGTCCTCGATCCTGAGATCGCCCGCCGCGTAGAGCCTGGCAGCCTTCATGAGCAAAATCCCTCAGAGATAGGCCTTGCGCACGTCGGAGACGGCGTGCTCGTGCGATGAAAAGCCCTCGTAGCGCGCCAGCGTCCACGCGTTTTTCGCGAACTCCGGATAGGCCGAGGCGGTGACGTAGCCGATCGACGAGCGCTTGACGAAGTCCATGACCGACAGCGGCCCGACGCTGCGCGCCCAGCGGCTCGTCGGCAGCACGGCGTTGGGGCCGAGGCCGAAATTGGCGATCGACACAGGCGTGTGCGGGCCGAGCAGCACCTCCGCCGCCTCGGTGATGTGGCCGAGATGCGCGAAAGGGTCGGTGGACAGGATCTCCAGATGCTCCGGCGCATAGTCGTTGACGAAGCGGTAGCTCTCCTCGACCGATTGCGTCAGCACGATGCCGCCATAGCTGCCGGTCAGCACGGTTTTCGAGAAGTCGACGCGCTGCGCGGTCATGCGCGTCCAATGCTCGGGCAGGGCGGCCAGCGCCTCTTCCGCCACGCGCCGGCTGTGGGTGACGAGATAGGCTGACGAATCGGGCCCGTGCTCGGCCTCGATGAGCAGGTCGAGCGCCGCCAGCCCACCCTTCACCGTGTCGTCGGCGAAGATGACGGCCTCGGAGGGGCCGGCCGGCAGGCCGGGGTCGATCGTCCCGGCAAGCAGCCGCTTGGCCGCCACCACCCAGGGGCTGCCGGGGCCGACGATCTTCAGCGCCGGTTTAACAGTCTCGGTGCCGTAGGCGACGGCCGCCACGGCCTGGGCGCCGCCCACCTTGTAGACCGTCTCGACGCCGGCGAGGCGGGCGGCGACCAGCGTCGCGGCATCGACCGAGCCGTCCCGCGCCGGCGGCGTGACGATGGCGATGTCCGGCACGCCGGCCACCACGGCCGGCACCGCCGTCATCATGGTCACCGACGGGAAGGCGCCCTTGCCGCGCGGCACATAGAGCGCCACCGACTTGATCGGCGTGAAGCGGTCGCCGGCATAGGCGCCCGGCCGCATCTCCTTCAGCCACATCGGCTCCGGCTTCTGCTCCTCGTGGAAGCGGCGGATGTTGTCGATGCCGAAGCGGATGGCCCCGATGACCTCGGCGTCGACCTTGCCGAAGGCCTCGTCGAACTCGGTCTCGCTGGCCTTCAGCCGGCCGGCGTCGAGCTCGGCCTTGTCGAGCTCGCGGGCAAAGCGCACCAGCGCGGCGTCGCCCTGCGTCCGCACCGCCTCGATGATCGGCTTCACCTTGTCGATGAAGCCGGAGAGATCGGTCTCGGAGCGGCGCAGCAGGGCGGCGCGGCCGGCCTCGTCGAGCTTTGCGAGTTCGTGGAAGGAGACGTCGGCCATTGTTCTATCCCGTTCGACCGGACCAGCCGGCCGTCATTTCGATTTGAGGAAGATGTCGAGCCCGACCAGCCGGTCGAGCAGGAACACCGCGGCGCCCGCGCAGGCGATGAAGACCACCGAGATCGCCGCGAGGTCGGGCGTGATGATCGAGCGGATGGAGTTGTAGATCTGCACCGGCAGGGTGACGATGCGCGCGTCGACCAGCAGCAGGCTCACCAGGAACTCGTTGAGCGCCAGGATGAACATCAGCAGCGCGCCCGAGATGACGCCCGGCATGACGGCGGGCAGCGTCACATGGAAGAAGGTGGAGAGCGGCGGCGCTCCGCAATTGGCCGCGGCAAGCTCGAGGTCGGGGTCGAGCCGGGCCGCGCTCGCCATCACCGCCCAGATCATGAAGGGCAGGTTGATGACGCAGCAGGCCACGCCCACCGGCCAGAGCTGGCCGAGCAGCCGCGCCTCGCCGAACACCAGCATCAGCCCGATGCCGGAGCCGATCAGCGGAATGGTGAAGGGCAGCAGCAGGTAGATCTGGATCGTCTTCTCGAAACGCACCGCGTATTTCGACAGCGCGATGCCGGCCAGCGTGCCGACGGGAATGGCGACCAGCGTGCAGATCGTCGCCACGTAGAGCGAGCGCAGGAAGGCGTCGCGCAGGTCGGTCGCGCCGGCGATCCGGGCATACCATCTGAGCGACAGGCCTTCCGGCGGGAAGGTGATGATGTTGCCGGCGGTGAAGGAGGCGCCGAGCACCACGACGGTCGGCGCCGACAGCATCACCAGCACGGCGATGACGAAGGTCCAGAGAAAAACCTGCTTGCCGGCCGCGCCCGTCATCGCCGCGTCCTTCCCATGGCCAGCGTGCCGGCGCCGAACAGCGTGAAGACGACGCCGACGAGCAGTGACCCGATGCCCACCAGCAGCAGCGCCAGCGTCGAGCCGAGACCCTGGTCGGAGGTGCGGAAGAACTGGTCGTAGATGGCGTTGGCGATGAAATCCTGGCTGCCGCCGCCGAGGATCGCCGGCATGGCGAAATCGGTGAGCGACAGCGTCAGCACCACGATGCCGGCGCCGATCAGGCCCGGACGGGCGAGGGGCAGCACGATATAGAGGAAGGTGCGCACCCATCCCGCGCCGAGCGAGCCGGCGGCAAGCTCGAGCTCTTCCGAGATTGCCGTCAGCGCCGGCGCCAGCATCAGCACGGCGAAGGGCAGCATGTACTGCACCAGGCCGAACAGCACGGCGGGATAGTTGTAGAGCAGCCGGATCGGCGCGACGCCGACCAGCCCCAGCGCCTCGTTCACCATGCCCTGGTTGCCGAGGATGATCAGCCAGCCATAGGCGCGCACCACCTGGCCGATGAAGAAGGGCAGGAACAGCGCGATCAGCAGCAGCTTTCTCAGCAGCGCCGAGGGCGTGCGCACCATCACATAGGCATAGGGGAAGGCGAAGACGAGCGTCACCACCGTGACGATGAGCGAGCCGGCGAGGCTGCGGGTGGCAACCGTGGCGAACAGCGATTCCGTCACCGCCCGCCGGTAGTTGGCGAGCGTATAATGCTCCGACAGGAGGAAGGTGGTGGTGTCCAGCGTACGCAGGCTGGTGTCGGCGATCTGGATCAGGCCCAGCACGAGCAGTCCCACCAGCAGCAGCGCCGGCGCCAGCATCAGCCATGGCAAGGCGCGGTGGAGGCGCGCCGGCCAGATGGCGGCGGCGACGGCCTCCAGGGCGTCCATGACACGCCATGTCAGCGGATAGGCGGTTCGCGCCGCTCGCATTCAAATATCCCCGGGTTGCACGGCGCCGCCGCGAGGGGCGCCGCCGCCACGCCCGAAAGCCGGACGCGGCGAAAGGCCCTTGGTGGTTCGCTTTGGCTCGCCGTCTGGCCACCCCACCCGCCTCGCTTCGCTCGGCATCGGGGGGAGCGAGAGGCGCCAGATTCTCCGTCCTCCTCCCCTTCGATGCAGGGCAATCGCATATGAACCTACCCCCGCCCCTAGCCCCTCCCCACAAGGGGGAGGGGGACAAGCTGGCATCTCCGCCAGTCGCCAATCGTCAACGGTTTCGCGCGGCATGGCGGCCGCAAAGTTCCCCTCCCCCTTGCGGGGAGGGGTTAGGGGTGGGGGTGTGAGGCCACCGAATTCCTTGCCGGTTGCCATATGCGATTACCCTCCCCCTCGATGGGGGAGGCGGCCCGAAGGGCCTGAGGGGGTGAAGTGCTCAATCATGACGGCCGTCGGTATCAGCCCTGCATGATCGCCTTGAACTTGCCGAACCAGTCGCTCTCGTTCTCGACCTGGATCTTGGACGAGATGCGGATGAGCTTGTCGAAGTCCGCCGCCTTGGTCGGGTAGGACGGATCGTTGACCAGGTCGGCCGGCGGCTTGAGCCCGGGCACGACACCCGGCAGGCCGAGGCCGTCGAGCCAGACCTGCTGCGCTTCCGGCGTCAGCGCATGGTCGATGTACTGCTTGGCCCAGTAAAGCTCGTTCTCCGGCAGGCCCTTCGGGATCCACAGCCCGTCGGTGTCGAACTTGGCGCCTTCCTCGGGCACCACCCAGGCGACGTCTATGCCGTTCTTCTTGGCCTCGCGCGCATTGGTCGAGATGGTGCAGGCCGCGTCGATCTCGCCCTTCTGGAACCAGGTGGTGAAGTCCGGGTCCTCGCCCAGCAGCGGCTGCTGCTTCTTCACCTCGGCGATGAAGTCCCAGGCCGGCTGCATGTTGCCGGGAATGTCCTCCAGCTTGCCACCGCCGGCCACCTGCGCCGGGAAGTGGAAGCCGATGCCGTCATTGTAGAGCGCGATGCGGCCCTTGAATTTTGGCTCCAGCAGCGCCTTCCAGGACTTCGGCGGGCCGTCCGGGAAAGCCTCCGGCCGGTAGGCCAGCACGTAGACGTAGCCATAGGTGTTGACGATCGGGTAGCCGTCGAGCCCGACCGGCTTCGCCAGTTCCGTGGTGTTCTTGAGGTTGGGCAGGTCGGACAGGTCTTCCGTCACGCCGCGCAGGGCGGATTTGGTGGCGTTGGTCGTCGTGTCCCAGTTGATGTGGATCGGCGGCACGCGCCCCTGGGCGACGGCGGCCCAGACCTTGGGCTGGATCTCGTTGTCCTCGGTCAGGTCGTGGCGCACAGCGATGCCGGTCTTGGCGGTAAAGCTGTCGGAGACGCCGGCCTTCAGGCTGTCGACCCAGCTGCCGCCCCAGGCGCGCACGATGATCTCCTTGGGCTTTTCCGGTTCCTGCGCGAAGGCGCGGCTTAGCGGCAGCGACGACAGCCCCGCGGCGGCGCCGGCGGCTGCGGCGCTTTGCAGAAGCCGCCTGCGGCTGAGTTCGAAAGTAAGCAGTTTTCCTGTCATGTCCGTTCTCTCCTCTGGTTCGCCGGTTGTGCCGGCTTTGCATGTCTCGGAATCCGGCGGTGCCGGTCCGGTTGAAGTCTTGGGTGGTCCTAGTCGTTGAACACGAGGACATCCCGTCTATTCCAGCCGAGATGCACGGTGGCACCCGGCTCGAATTCCGTATGGCCGGCCGGGTCATGGTCGAAGACGCGGATGACGGCGTCGCCGAGCGCCGCCACCCGCGCCTCGTAGACCACCCGCTCGCCTTCGAATATGGCATCGGCGACGATCGCCTCCACGACCGTGTCGAGCTCCGACAGGGTCTTGCTGTCGGCCGAGAGGCGGATCTGCTCGGCGCGGATGGCGCCGGAGGCGATATCGCCCGCCTTGGGCTGCCGGCGTTGGTCGGCGAGCACGCCGGAAACGGCGAGGCCGCCTTGCTCCAGCATCACCTCGTGGCCGGCGACCAGGCGGACCTTGCCGCGAATGAAGTTGGTGACGCCGATGAAGTTGGCGACGAAGGCGTTGGATGGCTGCCGATAGGTTTCCGCCGGCCGCGCCTTCTGCTGGATCCTGCCGCCCTCCATGACGATGATCTCGTCGGAGACCACCAGCGCCTCGCGCTGGTCGTGGGTGACGTTGATCGTGGTCACGCCGAGCTCACGCTGGATGCGCCGGAATTCGAGCTGCATCTCCTCCCGCAGCTTGCGGTCGAGAGCGGCGAGCGGCTCGTCGAGCAGCAGCAGGTCGGGCTCGAACACCAGCGCCCGCGCAATCGCCACCCGCTGCTGCTGGCCGCCGGACAGCTCATGCACCCGACGCGCCCCCAGCCCGTGGAGCTTCACCAGCTCGAGATAGCGCTCCACCTTCTCCGGTATGCCGCGTGCATCATGGCGCCGCATCTTCAGCGGAAAGGCGACGTTTTCCGCCGCCGTCATATGCGGGAAAAGCGCCAGTCGTTGGAACACCATGCCGATCGAGCGCCTGTGCGGCGGCACGGCGCTGACCTTCTCGCCATTGATGACGATCTCGCCGCTCGTCGGCCGCTGGAAGCCGGCGATCAGCCGCAGCAGCGTCGTCTTGCCGGAGCCGGAGGGGCCGAGAATGGTGAGGAACTTGCCTTTGGGCAGGTCGAAGGAGGCGTCGTCGACGGCGAGAAAACCGTCATAGTTCATGCTCACGTTCTGGACGGACACCGCGACCGCCGCTTCGGCGGCCGTCCCTGCAGCCACGGCTTCCCCGCCAACATGTCGCATTCCGTTCCCCTTGGGCCGCGTCGTTCACGAGGCCTTAAGTGGTATAGACAACCATATACAAATCGGCAGGGCAAGCGGCTTTCGCCCGGCTGGCTTTCACAAGGAAGCGACATTTTCGCCGCGTCAGATCGAAGCCAGGAAGCCGCCGTCGACCGGGATGCAGTGGCCGGTCACATAGGCCGACGCGTCGCTCGCCAGGAACAGCACGGAGCCGGCCACGTCCTCCATCTTTCCGAAGCGCTGCTGCGGAATCCTGGCCAGCATGCGTTCCTGCCAGGCCTCGTCCTCGTAGAACACATCCGTCATGGCGGTGCGGAAATAACCCGGCGCGATGGCATTGACGCGGATGCCGAGCGGCGCCCATTCGACGGCGAGCGCGCGGGTCATCCCCAGCAGGCCGGTCTTCGACGAGCCGTATGGCACGGCCGTCGGCACGCCGACATAGGAGGTGAGCGAGCAGAGATTGACGATGGCGCCGCGCTTGTGCTGCGCCATTCTGCGCGCCGCCGCCTGCGCGCAGAAGAAGGCGCCCTTCAGATTGGTGGAGACGATCCGCTCCCACAACGCCTCGTCGACCTCCAGCGACGGGCGGATTTCCTCGTAGCCGGCATTGTTGATGAGGATGTCCAGCCCGCCGAGCGCATCCGCTGCCGCCGCGATCGCCTCGCCGCAGGCCATCGCATCGCGCACGTCGAGCGCAAATCCTTCGGCCTTGCCGCCCGCCGCCTCGATGCGGCCGCGGGTCTCCTCGAGCGAGGCGACGTCGCGCGCGCTGATCGCGATCTCGGCGCCGGCCGACGCCAGCGCCTCCGCTATCGCCTGTCCCAGCCCGCGGCTGGCGCCGGTGACGATGGCCTTGCGGCCGCTGAGATCGAAGAGGTGCGATGTGCCCATGGGAATGTCCGCCGCCGCTGATGCCGTGCTGAACATCGTCTCTTAGCGACTGCCGGCCTCAAGGAAAGAGCAAACTTGCCTGTCGCTACCGTGCGCGCCGCCGCCACCACGCATGTCAGTCGGCGGCAGGAGGCAGGGCAACTGACGATTGCAGCGGGTGGCCGACCGTCCCAGACGATGCTAGACAGCCTGGCATGAGCGGATTCTCGGCTCTCAAGCGGCGCACCGTTTCGTGGATCGTCGCCGGACTGGGTGCGTCGGTCGCGGCAGGCCTCTCGCTGGGACTGGCGGTGATGGCGGCGTCGCAGCCGGCACCGCTGAAGATCGTCGGCGCGGGCGAGGAGGTCGATACCGGGCGCTGGCGCGTTGCGGCGACAGGCGCCGGCTTCAAGCCGGCCAACCCGAAGGCCGCCGTTTACCTCGACCGGCAGGACCTGCTCTTCGTGCGCCTGCGCTTCACCAACCTGTCGGCGGCGTCGAGCAACGCCTATGTGAGCGTCGCCTCGCTCGATCTTCCCGCGGACGGCCTGGAAGCTCCCACCTATCTGCTCGCGCGTGACGGCGCCATGGTCTTCGATCTGCATCCCGACATGCCGGAAGACGTGGTGGCGGCCTGGAAATGGCCCGAGGGCAGGGCGGTGCCGCAAACCCTGCGCGTGACCTTCGCCGGTCAGCTTCACAAGCGCCGCGACAACCTTTACGGCGCCCCCGGCTGGTTCCCGGCCGATCCGGCGGCGGCGGTCGACCTGCCGGTCAAGACGGTGGCGGCGCAATGAGCATCCTGAAGCCGGCCGCCGCCCTGGTGCTGGCGGTCCTTGCGCTTGCCGTGATGCAGCGCACCGCGCCCGGCTATGCCGACATCACGCGGCCGATCACGGTGTCCGGCAAGCTCGGCGAGCGCCTGACGGGACGGCAGTTCGACATCCGGGCCGAGTCGGTCCGCCTCGGCCGCGATCTCGTCTACGAGGCCTACGGGCGACGCCAGACGCTGACGACCAACGGTGTCTGGGCCCTGCTCGAGGTCTCGGCGGAGGCCACGACCGAGAGCGTCTCGATTATCGCCGCGAGCTGGCAGGCGCCGAACGGCGCACGCTATGCCGCCAGCAAGCGGCCCTCGACCTATCCCGGCATGCTGTCGCTGCAGCGCCTGGAGCCGGGCCTGCCGAAGCGCGGGTTCATCCTGTTCGAACTGCCACGGGACCAACTCGCGGGCGGCACCGTGCTGATCGCGCGCACCGAGTTCGCGCCGCTCGACACCGAATTCGCGTTTCACATGGACGGCATCGACACCCTCCCGCTGCAGGGCGAGCTCGTGCTGACGGCCGATGACTGACCGCGCCGCCGCCCTTGCTCCGATCTCCGCCGGCGCGCGCCGCACCCGCCGCCTCAGCCTGCTGGCGCTGCCCTTCGTCGTCGCGGTGGCGCTGGTCGTGCATTCCTGGGAAACGGCGCTCGAATGGTGGCGGGTGAGCGATCTCGTCGAGCGGCGCGTGGAGGCCGGCCAGTCCGCCTCCTATGCGGGCGCCGACTGGCGCCTGCTCCGGTCGACCCGTGTCGTCGACAGGCCGGACGGCAGCGCCGTGGTGCTGGTCGAGTTCGAGGCGGTGATCCGCGATCCCGATGCGTTCGCGCGGCTTCCATGCGCCATCGCCCTGACCGACGCGGAAGGGCGCAGATGGCTGCCCTCCTTCATGCGGCCGCGGGAGCTGCGTGGCTTGCAGCGCAACGTCGCCATTCCCGAGACCTGCGGATCGGTAAGCTTGACACGCCCGCAGGCGGGAACGCGCGTCGAGATCGCGGAAAGTTTCGTTTTGCCGAAGGAAAGCCTGGCCGAGGCGCAGCCGATGGTCAGCCTCGCCGCCGGAAGGCCGTATTTTCTGAGATTTGAAGAGCTGGGAGTAGGGGAGTAAGGGGAAAATGCTTGCCCGCATGCGAACCCGGCGGCACCCTA